>DASPGT010000169.1:0-15139 GCA_035620475.1 Gaiellaceae bacterium
CTCGCTCTCGTGCGAGGCCGCCGGCTGGCGCAGGCGGCCGACATCGCCTGCGCCCTCTCGCTCGAGGCGCTCCAGGGCTCCCGCAACAGCTTCCTGCCCGAGATCCACGTGCTTCGCCCGCTCCCCGGCCAGCAGGTATCCGCCGCGAACGTCGTGCGGCTCCTCGAGGGCTCCGCGATCCTCGAGGCCCACCGGTGGTGCGACAAGGTGCAGGACGCCTACTCGCTCCGCTGCGCGCCCCAGGTGCACGGCGCGTGCCGAGACCTGCTCGCCTACGCCGAGGCCACCGTCGCCGTCGAGCTCAATGCCGCGACCGACAATCCACTCGTCCTGGTCGAGCTCGACGAGCTGGTCTCCAACGGCAACTTCCACGGCCAGCCGCTCGCGTTCGCCCTCGACGCTTCCGCGATGGCGCTCGCCGAGCTCGCGTCGATCTCCGAGCGCCGCGTCGAGCGCCTCACCAACCCGTCGCTGTCCGACGGCCTGCCGGCGTTCCTCACGCACGACGGCGGGCTCAACTCCGGCTTCATGATCCCCCAGTACGTCGCGGCCGCCCTCGTCAGCGAGAACAAGGTGCTGTGCCACCCCGCCGGCGTCGACTCGATTCCGACGAGCGCGGGCCAGGAGGATCACGTGTCGATGGGGAACGCGTCGGGCCTGAAATGCCTCCAGGTGCTGGCAAACTCCGAGCGGGCACTCGCGATCGAGCTCCTCGCCGGGGCCCAGGCGGTGGAGTTCCTCGCGCCGCTCGAGCCTGGCGCCGGCGTGCGCGCGGCCCACGACCTCATCCGCTCGTTGTCGGCGACGGTCTTCGAGGACCGCCAGCTCTCGGACGACATCGAGAGGATCGCGGAAGCGATCCGGCACGGCGAGCTGACAGCCGCCGTCGAGCGCGAGGTCGGGCCGCTCGGATGAGCGTGACTTCGGCAATCGACGCGCGCGTCGAGGAGCTGTGCGGCGATCTGCGCGCCGTGCGAGCACCGCGCGGGACCACGCTGAACGCGCGCTCCTGGCAGACGGAAGCGCCGCTGCGGATGCTTCTCAACAACCTCGACCCCGAGGTGGCCGAGCACCCTGAGCGGCTGGTCGTCTACGGGGGCTCGGGCAAGGCCGCGCGAAGTCACGACGCCCTGCGGGCCCTGGTGCGCTGCCTCCTCGAGCTGGGCGACGACGAGACGCTCCTCGTCCAGAGCGGGAAACCGGTCGGCGTGTTCCGGACGCATCACGCTGCGCCCCGGGTCCTCATCGCCAACTCGCTGCTCGTGCCACGCTGGGCGACCTGGGACGAGTTCAGGCGCCTCGAGGCCGAGGGCCTGACGATGTTCGGGCAGATGACCGCCGGCAGCTGGATCTACATCGGGACGCAGGGGATCCTCCAGGGGACGTACCAGACCTTCGCCGCCGCCGGCGAGACGCACTTCGGCTCGCCGGACCTGGCCGGCCGGACGATCCTCACGGCCGGCCTCGGCGGAATGGGAGGCGCACAGCCGCTCGCCGCCACAATGGCCGGCGCGGCCGCCCTCTGCATCGAGGTCGACCCGACGCGGATCGAGCGCCGCCTCGCCGGCCGCTACCTCGACGAGGCGACCGCGTCGCTCGACGACGCGGTCGCTCGCGTCCGGGCCGCCGCCGCCGAGGGGCGCGCGCTGTCGGTCGGCCTGCTGGCCAACGCCGCCGACGTCGTGCCCGAGCTGGCGCGGCGGGGCGTCCCGTTCGACCTGGTCACCGACCAGACCGCCGCCCACGACCCTCTCAACGGATACATACCCTCCGGCCTCTCCGTCGAAGAGGCCGCAGCCTTGCGCGCCGCGGACCCGGACGAGTACCTGCGGCGGGCCTCGGACTCGATCGCACTCCACGTCCGCGGCCTGCTCGAGTACGTCCGGAGCGGAAGCTATGTTTTCGACTACGGCAACAACCTGAGGGGGGAGGCACAACAGGCAGGCGTCGAGGACGCATTCACATACCCGGGCTTCGTCCCGGCCTATATCCGGCCGCTCTTCTGCCGCGGCATCGGTCCTTTCCGCTGGGCGGCGCTCTCGGGGGCTCCGGAGGACATCGCAGCGATCGACGGGGCGCTGCGCGAGCTCTTTCCGGAGGACCTCCTGCTGCAGCGCTGGCTCGATCTCGCGCCCGGGCAGGTTGCGTTCCAGGGGCTCCCGGCGCGGATCTGCTGGCTCGGCTACGGCGATCGCGCGAGGGCGGGGCTCGCCATCAACGAGCTCGTTCGCTCGGGCGCCGTCGCCGCCCCGGTCGTGATCGGGCGTGACCATCTCGACTCCGGCTCGGTCGCGTCCCCGTACCGGGAGACCGAGTCGATGCGTGACGGCTCGGACGCCATCGCCGACTGGCCCATCCTGAACGCGCTCGTGAACACAGCTGCGGGCGCGACGTGGGTCAGCGTCCACCACGGCGGCGGCGTCGGCATCGGCAACTCCATCCATGCAGGCATGGTCGTCGTCGCGGACGGGACCGACGATGCAGCCGGGCGTCTCGAGCGCGTCCTCACGACCGATCCCGGCATGGGCGTCATCCGGCATGCGGATGCCGGCTACGAGGAGGCGCTGGCGGCGGCGCGCGAAGGCGGCGTGCGGCTGCCCGGTCGGGACGCCTGACGCCCGCCGTGCCCGCGCTGCTGATCCGCAACCTGGCGCAGGTCGTGACGGCGGCCTCGCCGTCGGCTCCTCTTCGCGGGCCGGCGCTCGGCGACCTCCGTGTCGTGCCGGACGGCTACGTCCTCTGCGCGGACGGGCGCATCGCGGCAACCGGGCCGATGAGCGGACTCGACCAGGCGGCGCTGCCCGCCGACCTGGTGGAGCTCGACGGAACCGGCCGTGCGGCCGTTCCGGGACTGGTCGACTGCCACACGCACGCGTGCTTCGGCGGGGACCGCGCCGACGAGTTCGAGCTGCGCGCGCGAGGCGCGTCCTACGAGGAGCTGCACGCCGCCGGCTCGGGGATCCTGGCGACGGTGCGCGCCACGCGTGCCGCGGGCGCGGCCGGGCTCGAGGCCGCCGTCGCGCGCCACCGCACGTGGATGGTGACTCACGGGACGACGACGTTCGAGGCGAAGTCGGGCTACGGGCTCGACCGCGACACCGAGCTCGCGCAGCTCCGCGCCGTCGCGGCTGCCGGAGGCGTGCCCACCTTCCTCGGGGCGCACGCGATTCCCCCGGAGCTCCCGGACGGCGACGCGTACCTCGACTTCCTGCTCGCCGAGGTGCTCCCCGAGGCGGCACGGGTGGCAGAGGCTGCGGACGTGTTCCTGGAGCGAGGCGCTTTCGACGCGGAGCAGGCTCGCCGGTACCTGGCCGCATGCCGGGAAGCCGGGCTCGAGCTACGGCTCCACGCCGACCAGTTCACGGAGGCAGGGGGTGTGGGTCTCGCGGTCGAGCTGGGGGCACGCAGCGTCGACCACCTCGAGGCGACCGGCGACGCCGGCGTCCGGGCACTTGCATCGAGCGACGTGGCCGCCGTGCTCCTGCCCGTCGCAGCGCTGTGCCTGGGCCGGCCCATGCCGCCGGGCCGGAAGCTCGTCGACACCGGGGCGATCGTGGCGCTGGCGACGGACTTCAATCCCGGCAGTGCCTTCTGCGAGAGCCTTCCGGTGGTCATGAGCCTCGCCTGCACGCAACTCGGGCTCTCGCCGGCCGAGGCGCTCTCGGCGTGCACCGTCAACGCCGCCCACGTCCTGCGCCGCGCCGACCGGATCGGGCGGATCGAGGCGGGATACGCGGCCGATCTCGTGCTGCTGGACGTGCCGGACTGGCGCTACCTCGCCTACCATCTGGGGGGAGAGCACGTGGCGTCGGTCGTGAAGGAGGGAGAGGTCGTATGGGAGCGCTGACCGGATGAGCTGGTGGGTGCCACTCGCCTTCGTCGCCGCCGCGCTGGCGGGCGTCGGCATCGCGCTGAGCTTGACGGCCGGGAGGCCGCGCTCCGACGCCGCCGCCGCCGAGGCCGTCGACGCGCACGGGCACGGCCGGCCGCGGAAGTCGCGCTACCGGCAGGACAACGACCTCGTGTGGAACCCGGCTGCGTTCGTCACGGCGGCGGCGCTCGTCGGTGCCGTGGTCCTGATCGGCGTGCTTCTGGAGGTGGCCTAGTGGCCAGCAAGAAGCAGCGTCGCCGCCGGGAGAAGCTCCAGCGGCACGAGTACGAGTACGTCCTCGAGACAGATGAGGGGGAGGAGGTCCTCGCCGGACCGCGGGAAACCGAGGCGACGGTCAAGAACGGCAAGCCCGGCAAGGCGCCGACCGGTCCGCTCGACCGGCACGGCAAGCCGATCCCGAAGCCGAGCCTGCGGCGCGTCGCCCGCAGGACGGCCATCTTCGCGCCGCTGATCGCGATCTTCATCTACTTCACGGCGCCCGACCTGACGGTCGCCGGGCTCATCCTCAACGTCGCGCTCCTGCTCGCCTTCTTCATGCCGCTCAGCTACGTGGTGGACTCGCTCGTCTACCGCATGCTCTGGCGCCGGTACGAGAAAGCCAACGCCGCTCGGCGCGGCTCCTAGCCCGCCGTGCGGGCCTTCTCGTCACCCCGGTAGTGGCCCGGCCCGGGCCAGGGGGCGAGGAGGAGCAGGAGCTTCGCGCCCGACTCGGAGCTGACGGAGTGCCGCTCGTCCGGCTCGAAGCGGGCGAGCGTGCCGACCGGCGCCTCGACCTCCTCGTCGCCGGCCCGGAAGGTGGCCGAGCCGTCGACCACCACGATCCAGGCGTGCTCCTTCACCTGGTGGTCGCCGAGCTCCTGCCCCGGGTCGAGCCCGACGAGCACGGCCCGGGCCTCGTCCTCGCTGCGGAGCACGACCGGCGAGCGGCTCCCGCCCGGCGTCTCGATGTCGGCGAGCCTCCAGGTGTGCATGACGCCCGAAGTCTAGGCCACCTGGACAGCCCTGGCCTGCGCCGGGCCGGGCACGTGACGGCATAGACTCACGCACCGATGTCCCTCGAGGTCGCGCAACTGCCCCTGGGCGCGTACCAGTCGAACTGCTACGTCGTCCGCCGTCCCGGCGCCGGCGAGGCGGTCGTCGTCGACCCCGGCTGGCCCGGGGAGTCGCCGCGGATCCTCGCGACCCTCGGAGGCGCCGTGTGCGTCGGCATCCTCGTCACGCACGGCGACATCGACCACGTCGCCGGGGTGGCCGAGCTGGTCGACGTCACGGGCGCGCCGGTGCACATGCCCGCGGCCGAGCAGGAGCGGCTCGAGCGCCCGAACGACTTTCTCCCTCCGGGCGTCGTCGCGTCGCTTCGGCCGCACGTGCCCGAGGTTCCCCTGCGCGGCGACGAGCGGCTCCGGTTGGCGGGAATCGACTTCCAGACCCTGCAGGTGCCGGGCCACACGGCCGGCCACCTGGCGTTCGCCGCGGACGGCTGCCTCTTCTCGGGCGACGTCCTCTTCGCCGGCTCGGTCGGCCGCTACGACCGGCCGGGCGCGAGCTGGGAGGAGCTCTCCGCCTCGATAGGCATGCTCGTCGAGCGCCTGCCGCCCGAGACCGTCGTGTACCCGGGCCACGGGCCGGCGACGACGCTCGAGCGCGAGCTGGCGGCGAACCCGTTCCTTGCCGAGCTCCGGGCCGGCTTGCCGTGAAGATCCAGGCGCCGCGCGGGACGCTCGACGTCCTGCCCGCGGACCAGCCGGGTCGGCGGGCGGTGCTCGACGCGGCCGAGTCGACGGCGGGCGACTACGGCTACGGGCTCATCGTCACGCCCACGTTCGAGGACACCGATCTGTTCGCGCGAACCTCCGGCCAGGGCTCGGACGTGGTGCAGAAGGAGATGTACACGTTCGAGGACCGGAGCGGGCGGTCGCTGACGCTGCGCCCGGAGGGAACGGCGCCCGTCGCGCGGGCGTACCTCGAGCACGGTCTCCATCGCGAGCCGCAGCCGGTGAAGACGTACTACGTCGGGCCCATGTTCCGCTACGCCGCGCCCCAGAAGGGCCGGTTCCGCGAGTTCTGGCAGATCGGCTTCGAGGCGATGGGCAGCGACGACCCTGCGGTCGACGCGGAGCTGATCCAGCTCTTCACCGAGATCGAGCGCCGAGGCGGGGTCGGCCACACCAGGCTCGAGCTGAACTCGATCGGCGACCGCGAGTGCCGGCCGGCGTACGTCAAGGAGCTGCAGGCGTTTCTCGCCGCGCGCCACGACGTGCTCGACGAGGAGACGCTCCGCCGGGCCGAGGTGAGCCCGCTCCGTGTCTTCGACACGAAGGACAGGGCCGTCCGGCGGGTGCTGGCCGACGCGCCGGCGATCGGCGACTCGCTCTGCGCCTCGTGCCGGGAGCACTTCGCCGCCGTGCGGGGATTCCTCGACGCCTACGGAGTCGAGTACGAGCTCGTCCCCACCCTCGTCCGGGGCCTCGACTACTACACCCGGACGGTGTTCGAGTTCGTGAACGAGGGCCTCGGCGCGGCGCAGGCCTCGATCTGCGCCGGCGGGCGCTACGACTACCTCATCGAGGAGATCGGCGGCGCGCCCACGCCGGGGGTCGGCTGGGCCGCCGGCGTTGAGCGAATGGTCATGTCGCGCGGAGACGGCGGCGAGCGGGAGGCTCTGGACGTGTTCGTCGTCTGCGACGAGCCTGCCGACCGGCCGGCCGTCCTCGCACAGCTCGCCGAGCTGCGGCGCGCGGGCCTGCGCGCGGACACGGACTACGCTGGGCGGTCGGTCAAGGGCCAGATGACGCAGGCCGGCCGGACGCGTGCCCGCCTCGTCGTACGCGTGAGCGGCGACTCGGCCGTCCTCCGCTCGGGTGGCGAGGACGTCGGGGAGCCGTTCCCGGCCGCCGAGATCGCCTCCGTCGTCTTGGGGCACCCCGGCCCACCACCCGCTTCTGAGCCTAACGAGGAAAAGCGCGCGCGTGGCGCGCAGGATGGGCCGAAAGCGTGACAGCTTCGATGAAATGGCGTGACCTGATGTGTGGCGAGGTCGGCCCTGAGCACGTCGGGCAGCGGCTCACGCTGGCAGGCTGGGTCGGCACGCGCCGCGACCACGGCGGCCTCGTGTTCGTGGACCTCCGCGACGCGAGCGGGATCTGCCAGCTCGTCGTCAACCCAGAGCGCGCCCCGAACGCCTCGGAGGTCGCGCACCAGATCCGCAACGAGTTCGTCCTCCGGGCCGAGGGCGAGGTGGTGCGGCGGGCCCCGGAGAACGTCAACCCGGACCTGCCGACCGGCCAGGTCGAGCTCCAGGTGGACGAGCTCGCGATCGTCTCGCGCTCGACGCCGCTCCCGTTCCAGCTCGACGAGGAGGGCGTCGACGAGACGCTTCGCCTGCGCTACCGCTGGCTCGACCTGCGGCGGCCGCGGATGCAGCGGAACCTCCGGCTTCGCGCACGGCTCGTCGCCACCATCCGCCGGGAGATGGAGGCGGACGGGTTCCTCGACATCCAGACGCCGATTCTCTTCAAGCCCACGCCGGAGGGCGCGCGCGACTTCGTCGTGCCGAGCCGCCTGCAGCGGGGCCGGTTCTTCGCGCTGCCGCAGTCGCCGCAGATCCTCAAGCAGCTGCTCGTGATCGGCGGCTTCGACCGCTACTACCAGATCGCCATCTGCTTCCGCGACGAGGACCTGCGAGCCGACCGCGTGCAGGAGATCACGCAGCTCGACGTCGAGATGGCCTTCCCCGACCAGGAGCGCCTCTTCGCGCTCATGGAGCGGATGTGCGCCGCCGCCTGGCGCGACGGCATCGGCGCCGAGCTCGAGACGCCGTTCCCGCGCATGGCGCACGAGGAGGCGCAGGCGCGCTACGGGAGCGACAAGCCGGATCTCCGCTTCGGCCTCGAGATCGAGGACGCGACCGCCGCCACCCGTGGCTCGGAGTTCGGCGTCTTCGCGAATGCGGCCGCCGTCCGCTTCCTGCGCGTCCCGCAGGCGTTCTCGCGGGCCGAGCTGGAGCGGCTCGAGGCATTCGCGAAGGAGTGGGGGGCCAAGGGGCTCGCCTACCTGGTCTTCGCGGAGGACGGCGAGGTTCGCTCGCCGATCGCGAAGTTCCTCTCCGAGGAGGAGCTCTCCCTCTTCCGGAGCGAGGCGGGCTCGACCGTGCTGTTCGCGGCCGACGAGCCGGCGGCCGTCGCGCGCGTGCTGGGCGCCCTCCGGCTGCATCTCGGGCGTCAGCTCGGTCTCGTCGACGAGGAGGCGTGGCGCTTCGTCTGGATCACCGACTTTCCCATGTTCGAGTGGGACGAGGAGCTCGAGCGCTGGAAGGCCGTGCACCATCCGTTCACGCGCCCGGCGCCGGGCTCGGAGGGGCTCGTCGCCACCGATCCGGGCGCCGCGACGGCGCACGCCTACGACCTCGTCGTGAACGGGATCGAGATCGGCGGCGGATCGTTCAGGATCCACGAGCAGGAGCTCCAGCAGCAGGTCTTCGCCGCGCTCCAGCTCTCCGAGAAGGAGCAGCAGCGGAAGTTCGGGTTCCTGCTCGATGCGCTTGCGATGGGGGCGCCGCCGCACGGCGGCATCGCGTTCGGCATCGAGCGGATGCTGATGGCGCTGGGCCGCGAGCCCAACCTCCGCGACATGATCGCGTTCCCCAAGAATCAGGCGGGCGTCGATCCCATGAGCGGAGCGCCCTCGGAGGTGGAGGAGGAACTGCTCGCCGAGCTTGGAATTGAGCTGCGTGCCGAGCCCGACTGAACAGCCTCTAAAGGAATCCCGGCGGTCCAGCCGATGAGGAAGGGCATACTTCGATGGAGCCCGCGGCCAGAACGCGGAGGGGAGGCGTAGCGAACATGTCGACGCAAGAACCGGGGAGGGCCCAGCCGGGCCTTACGCCCCTGCCGAGGATCGAGGACCTGCCGGCCTCGACCGACGGCTACGACCGGGCGAAGGTGCAGGATGCCTTCGACTCCTTCAGGCGGCACGTCACCTCCCTTCAGGCCAATCTGCGGGTGCTCCAGGCCGCGCCCAAGAGCGCGATCTCGGAGCCCTCGGGGCACGCCGTGCGCATGGACGCGCTCCACATCGTGCGCGCCGCCGCGGAGTTCGCCGACACGATCGAGCGCGACGCGCAGGAGGCCGCCGCGAAGCAGGTCGGCCGCGCCGAGCAGGAGATCCGCGAGAAGCAGATGGAGCTCCAGCAGCAGGAGGCCGAGATCGCGCGCATCCGCCAGGAGACCGAGCGGCAGCGCACCGAGATCCTGAGCGCGTCCCGCAAGGAGTCCCGCGAGATCCTCACGAAGGCGAACCGCGACGCGACCGCCGAGCTGCGCGAGGCCGAGGCCCGCGGCAACCGGCTCACCGAGCAGTCCAGGCATCAGGCCACCGAGCTCACCAACTCCGCCCGGGCGGAGGTCGAGCAGACCCTCGACTGGGCCCGCGCCCAGGCCGAGCTCATCGTCCAGCGCGCGCGCATGGGCGCCGAGCAGCTCCTCTCCGCGGCAGGGCACGGCGACGCCGCCATCCACGAGGCGGTCGACGCGATCGTCAAGGCGGCGGAGGCGACCGTGGGCGCCCAGCGCGGCGCCGGGTCGCCGGGCCCGCTACGCGCCGGTGCTGCGGAGCCGCAGGAGGCTGCGGCGGAGAGCGTCGAGCCGGAGCCTGCGGACGAGCCGACTCCGGCCGAGCCGTACGACGAGCCGTCGCCGGGGCCCGAGGCGCTCGAGCCGGCTGCCGAGACGGAGGAGTCCACCGAGGACGGGGGGCCGAGCGAGGACGAGAGCCCGGCGCCGTCGTAGACGGGGCGCCGGCGCCGGAGCGTGCCTGACAGGCGTTCGATCTTCCGCCTTCTCGCGCTCGCGGGCTTCCTCCTGACGGTCGCGCTCGCCCTGTGGCTGGCCGAGCTGCGCCCGCTGCTCGTCATCGTCGTGATGGGCATCGCCCTGCTCGTCGCGTGGACGGTCGAATGGCTGTCGTGGCGGCAGGACCAGCTCCGGTGGACCGGCGACGCGGTCGAGGTGGGGGAGGAGCCGGCCGTCGCGCCGGTGCCTCCGGCTCTCGTCGCCCCGCCGGCCCACGAGCACGTCGAGGACGCGGGAACGCCCCCGCCGGAGCCGCGAGCCCCGGTGCCCCTCGAGCCTCCCGCACCCGTGCCGGCCGTCGAGGCCGAGCCGGCGCCGGCGGTGACCGCACCTTCGCCGGCCGCCGAGCCTGAGCCGGAGCCCGTCCAGGTGCCGGCGCCCTCCCCGGCGACGCCGCCGGAGCCGGTCACGGTCGCCGCCTCCGAGCCCGCCGCTGCCAACCCGGCCCCGCCGCCTCGTCCGCCGGCGGCGCCCGCCGCCGAGGAGCCGCCGCCACCATCGCCGCCAGAGCCCCCGCGGCCGGCGCTCCGTCCGGTGCCGCCGCTCGCTCCGCCTCCGGCCCCACCGGCCGCGCCGCAGGCCGCGCCTGTGCGCCCGGCAGCGGCCGCGCCCGGTGTCGTCGACCTCCGGACGCGCGTCACGGCCCAGGCGCGGCGCTGGAACCTCTGGGACCTCGAGCGCCGCGCGCGCGACGAGGCGCAGAACGATCCGCTCCGCTACGAGGAGTGGTCGTACCTCTTTGTCCACCTGCGGCAGTTCGCCACGCCCGACGGATCGCTTCCGGTCGAGTTCGACGACCTGGTCCGGGAGTCGTTCGGCGACCTGCTCGAGCACGCCGGCTGATGAACGGGAGGCTCGCGCGCCGCCAGGCAGCGCTCGCAGCCGTCGCCCTGATCGGGGCGCTCGGCGCCATCGCGCTCAGCCGGCTGGGAGACGACTCCGACGCGGCCCCGCCGCCGACCGCGACGGCGGGCTGGGAGACGGCGCAGGTCTCCGTCTTCGAGCCGTCCGCGGAGCCGACCGCATGCGGGGTCACCGTCGGCGAGGGAACGGTCGGCATCGCGCACCCGGTTCTCCCGTGCGGCGCGAAAGTGCTCGTCGAGCACGGGGGCCGGCAGGCCGGCGCCGACGTGGTGGAGCGCGGGCCGGTGGACGCCGGCGTCGCGTTCGAGCTCTCGCCCGCGCTCGCCGGGGAGCTCGGCGTCACGGGCACCGTCACGGTTCGCTGGCGCTTCTCCGAGTAGCCGCCCCGGCGCCGGTGGAGACGTCACCGTCCCCGGTGCACGTGTCCGGGGTCAGGCCCCGGCCGTGTCACCGGGGGACAGCGAGGTCGGGGCGTCCCGCCCAACCATGCGGATGCTCTGCCCCCGACCCGGCCGTCTCCCCGGGGACTCGCCAGTCCGCTCCGGCCAAGTCCGGGGACAGGCCCCGGACGTGGCTGCCGGGGACAGGCGTGGACGGGCCCGCTTCGTGGACGGCTGTGGGCTGCGCTAGAGTTGGCGCAGTGCTCGACTCCGTGCGTGACGACGTGCGCACATGTAGAACCAACACCTACTGAGAGGGAGCCTGCGTCCGGCCCCCGGGTCGGCAGGGCACCCACCTGGCAGCGCCAGGTTCCTCACGCACGAGGCTCATCGGCGGAGTGGGGCACTACTACTTTGATGGCCGGGAGCGAGCTGATCGGAAACGCCGCGCGGGGCGACGACCTCGCGTGGGTCGGCCTGTCCGTCGAGCGCGGGCGCATCGCCTCCGCACGCGGCGAGGGCGACGGCGTCGCCGAGCTCTGCGAGGCCGTCCGCGGTCTGGTGACGCTCGAGGCGGCTGCGGTTCCGGGAGCGCCGCTCGCGCTCGACGCCCTCCACGACGTGCTCGGGCCCGCGGTGGCGGCCCGCCCCGAGCCGAACCGCGTCGCCGTCGCCATGAGCGGCGGGGTGGACAGCGCGGTCGCGCTCCTCGAAGCCCACGCGCGCGGGCACGAGGCGGTCGGCGTGACGCTCCGCCTCTGGACCGACCCGGCCGGGCCGGACGGAGAGCGCGCCTGCTGCTCGCCCGCGGCCGTCGTCGCCGCGCGGGAGACCTGCCATTCGCTCGGGATCCCGCACGTCACGCTCGACCTCCGCGACGGCTTCCGGCGCGCCGTCGTCGCGCCCTTCGTCGCCGGCTACGGGGCGGGTGAGACGCCGAACCCCTGCATCCGCTGCAACGGCAGCTTCCGCTTCGCCGCGCTCCTCGCGTTCGCCCGGCGCGTCGGCGCCGCCCGGCTGGCGACCGGCCATTACGCCCGTCTCCGCGAGCACCGGGGGAGGCTTCTTCTCGTCCGCGCAGCCGACCGGGCGAAGGACCAGTCCTACATGCTCGCCCGCCTCGACCCGCGGAAGCTCGACCACCTCTGGTTCCCGCTGGGCGAGTGGACGAAGGACGAGACCCGGGCGCGCGCCCGCGCGGCCGGGCTGGCGGCGGCCGCGCGGGCCGAGAGCCAGGAGGCGTGCTTCCTCGCCGGCGGGAACTACCGCGACTTCCTCGAGCGCCACGGCCTCGCCGCGGTGGACGGGCCGGTCGTCGACGAGTCCGGACGGGAGCTCGGCCGCCACGCGGGCTTCTGGCGCTTCACGCCGGGCCAGCGGCGCGGGCTGGGGATCGCCGGCGGCGAGCCGCTCTACGCCGTGGCGACCAGCGCGGCGACCAACACCGTCGTCGTCGGGCCCCGCGAGACGCTCGCGCGCACGACCGTCGCGGTCCGCTCCGGCCGCCTCTTCGTCCCCGTGGACCGGGTGCAGGCGAAGCTCCGCTACCGCTCGCCCGCCGCCCCCGCCCGCGTCGAGCCGTCGGCCCGCGGCTTCCGTCTGACGCTGGACGAGCCGGCCTACGGCATCGCGCCGGGCCAGGCGGCGGTTCTCTACGAGGACGACGCCGTCGTCGGCGCCGGGCTGATCTCCGGCGCGGCCTGAGTACACTGCCGGTCGAATGCCGCTCGCCTTCGAAGCGATCGACGCGCTCTGGATCGCGCTCAGCGTCTTCTTCGTGCTGTCCGCGCTCGGGCTGACGTACCTGCTGATCCGCCTGGGCGGGACCGTCGGGAAGCTGACCTCGTTCCTCGACGGCCTGGAGCGGGAGGTGCTCCCGGTCATCAACGAGAGCGGCGGAACGCTCCAGCGGGTGAACGCGCAGCTGGACAAGGCGGACCTCGTCACGGACAGCGCGGTCGACATCGCGGACAGCGCGGACACGGCCGTTCGTGCGATCTCCTTCGCGATCACGCGCCCCGTCCAGCTGGTCGCCGGCTTCGCCGCGGGCGTGTCGCACGGCCTCGCCTCGCTCCGCGTCCGCAAGAGCCCGCGCCGGGCGTACGAGACCGGGCGCGACGCGGCCAGGCGCCGCGAGCAGGAAATCGCCGACGAGCTGCGGGAAGATGGCGCAGGCGCCGAGCGCTGACTCGATCACCCTCACGCTTCCGCACGCGAAGCCGTACCACGGGGTCGCGCGCCTCGTCGTCGGGGGGCTGGCCGCGCGGCTCGAGCTTTCGTACGAGCACCTCGAGGACCTGCAGCTCGCCCTCGAGAGCGTCCTCGAACGCGACGGCTACGTCCTGGGAGACGAGGTCACCGTCCGGCTCCACGTCGGGCCCGAGTCGATCGTCATGGAGATCGGCCCGCTGGACGCCGCGGAGATCCGCGCCGATCTCGAGCCGTCGGCGGCCGAGGGAGTCCCGCTCTCACGCCTCCTCTCGACCCTCGTCCAGGAGGTCTCCCTCGAGGGAGGCGACGGCGGGCACCGGCTCCGGCTCGAGAAGCGCGTCCCCCTGACGAAGCCCGAGACCGGAGCGCCCGTGTGACGACGGAGAAGGGAGCGAGCGACCGCGAGCTCCTGCTGCGCTACCACGAGGGCGGCGACCTCGAGGCTCGCCAGGAGCTGATCGAGCAGTACCTCCCGCTCGTGCGCTCGCTCGCGCGCCGCTACGCGAACCGCGGCGAGCAGCTGGAGGACCTGGTGCAGGTCGGGTCGATCGGCCTGATCAAGGCGATCGACCGCTTCGATGTCGACCGGGGCGTCGAGCTCACCACCTACGCCACCCCGAACATCATCGGCGAGATCAAGCGGCACTTCCGCGACAAGGGCTGGTCGATCCGGGTGCCGCGCGGGCTCCAGGAGCTCAACGTCCGCCTCTCGCAGCTCCTCGAACGGCTCACCGTCGAGCTCGAGCGCTCGCCCACGATCCCGGAGCTCGCCGAGGCCGCCGGGGTCACCGAGGAGGAGGTGCTCGAGGCGCTCGAGTCGGGGCAGGCCTACACGACGATCTCGCTCTCGGCCCCGGGCGGGGGCGAGGAGGGAGAGCTCGACCCGCTCGAGGCCCTCGGGGAGCTCGAGCCCGAGTACGAGGTCAGCGAGTCTCGCGCCGTGCTGGCGCCGGGGCTCGACGTTCTCGACGAGCGCGAGCGGAAGATCATCCACCTGCGCTTCTGGGAGGGCCTGACCCAGTCCCAGATCGCCGCCCAGGTCGGCATCTCGCAGATGCACGTCTCGCGCCTCATCCGTCGCGCGCTCGAGAAGGTGCGCGAGGAGATCGGCGCCGGCCGTCCGGCCGGGTAGCGGCTCCCGCCGCCTAGAATCGACTCCGTGCGCACGTCCGCAGAGCTGCGGGAGGGCTTCCTCTCCTTCTTCGAGTCGAAGGGCCACCTCCGGCTGCCCTCGGCCTCGCTCGTCCCCGCGACCTACGACCCGTCCGTCCTCCTGACGACGGCCGGGATGCAGCCGCTGAAGCCGTACTTCCTGGGGCTCGAGGAGCCGCCCGCGCAGCGCCTGACCACGGTGCAGAAGTCCTTCCGCACGACCGACATCGACGAGGTCGGGCTGACCGCGCGGCACCTCACGTTCTTCGAGATGCTCGGCAACTTCTCGGTCGGCGACTACTTCAAGGACGGCGCCGTCGACCTCGCCTGGGAGTTCGTCACGGAGCACCTGGGCTATCCCGAGGAGCAGGTCTGGGCGACCGTCTTCGCCGGCGACCCCGAGCTAGGGCTCGACCGCGACGAGGTCGCGGTCCGCGCCTGGGAGCGCGTGGGCATCCCGGCGGCGCGGATCGTCGACCTCCCGCGCTCGGACAACTTCTGGCAGGCGGGTCCGACGGGGCCGTGCGGGCCCTGCTCCGAGCTCTACTACGACTGGGGCCCCGAGCTCGGCTGTGACCGGCCCGACTGCGCGCCCGGCTGCGAGTGCGACCGCTTCCTCGAGTTCTGGAACCTCGTCTTCATGGAGTTCGACCTCGCCGCCGACGGCGCGCTCACGCCGCTCCCGAAGCAGAACATCGACACGGGCGCCGGCGTAGAACGGAACGCCGCGATCCTCCAGGGCGTCCACTCGGTCTACGAGACGGACGGCTTCCGCACGCTCATGGGCTGGG
>DASPGT010000170.1:0-31599 GCA_035620475.1 Gaiellaceae bacterium
GACCATCGCACCCCGGCGACGAGCGGTCTCCGCCAGCCCCTCCTAGGAGCCGAGCGGCGCGAGCCCGGCCGTCCGCAGGCGTTCGGTGTCGGCGATGACGAGCGCGAGCGCGCCGAGCACCTCCGCCCGCTCGCCGAGGACCGCCGCCCTGACCTCCACCGCCGCGGCGGCGCCCGGGAGCGCGTAGCGGTCGATCGCCTCGCGGATACCGTCGAGGAGCGGCTCGCCCGCGGGGCTGAGGTCGCCGCCGACGATGACCGCCGCCGGGTTCAGGTAGTTGCAGAGGTCGGCGAGGGCGCGCCCGACCGCGCGGCCCGCGTCGTTGACGACGCGGCGGGCGGGCAGGTCGCCGTCCGCGACGAGCTCCAAGAGAGCGTGGAGGGTCAGCTCGGCGCCGTGGGTGGGGCGGAGGAGCGAGAGGAGGGGCCCGGTGCCCGCGACGGTCTCGAGGCAGCCGCGGCTCCCGCACCGGCAGACGGCGCCGTCGGGCCTGACCTGGACGTGCCCCAGCTCGCCGGCCGTGCCGGAGGCGCCGTGGTAGAGGCGGCCGCCGAGCAAGAGCCCGGCGCCGATGCCCGCGGACATCATCACGTACACGACGTCGGCGAGCCCCCGGCCGGCGCCGAAGGAGACCTCGGCCAGGGCGCCGAGGTTCGCGTCGTTGTCGAGCTCGACGGGGATCTCGAGCCGCCGCGACAGCTCCTCGCCCGCCTGGATGCCCGCCCAGCCGGGGAGGACGGTCGAGCCGAGGACGCCCTTGTGGCGGTCGATCGGAGCGGCCAGCGCCATGCCGGCGCCGATGACCCGCGAGCGGTCGACGCCCGCGTCCGCCAGGACCTCCGCGACGAGCTCGGCCGCCGCGTCGAGCGACTCCTCGGGGGCGTCGTCGACGTCCAGCTCGAGGAAGCGTTCCGCCAGGACGCTCGACGACAGGTCGGCGACGGCGACCCGCACGTGCCGGTGGCCGAAGTCGATGCCGAGCGCGGACCCGGCCGCAGCGTCGAGCCGGAGGAGGACCGGAGGGCGCCCGGGGCCCGTCCGCTCCGGCCGCTCACTGTCTCGCTCGACGATCAGGCCGCGGGACTGGAGGTCGGACACGAGGGATGCGACTGTCGTCCGCGAGAGGCCGGTCGTGCGGGCGAGGTCGCTGCGGCTGGCCGTCCCGGCCCGGCGCAGCGCATCGACGACCCGCAGGCGGTTGAGCTCCCGGGTCGTTCCGAACGATTCAGGCTCGACCGTCATCCACTCCGCATGCTGCTGCCGCGTTCCGAGCACACTTTCGCACGTCTCGGTTCGAATGTCAGCGACGCTTCCCGGATATCGGGTAAACCAGCTGCAAAAAGGAAACGATGTTTCCTGCTGTGCCTCCTGCGACGAACTGCCTTGAAACCGTCCGGCAGGAGCCATAAGCTGGCGCCGTGCAGGCGGCCGGGGTCAGCAAACCAGGAGGCAAGACGTGAGCAGATTTTCGTTCAAAGCCACCGAATCCCAGACGCGCCGGCTCGTGCTCGTCCTCCTCCTCGCCCTCGTGACGGCGCTCTCCCTGGGCGTCGCCGGGTGCGGCGGGGACGACGACGACGAGGGCGGCGCGGACACCGGCGCCGCGGACGGCGGCGACGGTGGCGGCGAGGGCAGCATCTGGGTGCTCCTCCCCGACAGCGCGAGCTCGCCGCGCTGGGAGACCGACGACCGCCGCTACTTCGAAGAAGCCTTCACCGAGGCCGGCGTCGACTTCAACATCGTGAACGCCGAGGGCGACGCCGCCCAGCAGCAGTCGCAGGCGGAGCAGGCGATCGCCGACGGCGCGAGCGTCATCCTGCTGGTCAGCCTCGACACCGGCTCGGGCGCTGCCATCATCGACCAGGCCAAGGACGCCGGCGTCGAGGTGGTCGAGTACGACCGCTTCAACACCGGCGGCTCGGGCGGCGCCGCGTACGTGAGCTTCGACAACGTCGCGGTCGGCGCGGCGATGGCCGAGATCATGACGCCCGCCATCGATGCGCTGGACGCGGATCCGAAGCGCGTGGTCATGCTGAACGGCGGCGAGGAGGACAACAACTCCTTCCTCTTCCGCCAGGGCTACGCCGAGACCGTCGAGGCGAAGGCCGAGGCGGGCGAGTGGGAGATCGTCGCCGACCAGCACGTGCCCGGCTGGGACAACGCCGAGGCGCAGACGCTCATGGAGCAGATCCTGGTCGACGCGAACAATGACGTCGACGCGGTCTTCGCAGCGAACGACGGCCTGGGCAACTCGGCCGCCAACGCGCTCGAGGCCGCCGGGATCGAGGGCGCTCCCGTCAGCGGCCAGGACGCGACCGAGGCCGGCATGCAGAACATCGTCCTCGGCCGGCAGCTGATGAGCGTCTACAAGCCCATCCAGGCCGAGGCCGAGGTGGCCGCCGCCGTGGCGCTCGCGCTCCGGAACGGCGAGGATCCCGCCGAGATCGACGTCGAGTCCGAGTTCTCGCTGATCGGCATCCAGGCCACGGACGGCCAGCCGACGGACGCCCCCGAGGGCGACGGCGTCGTGCCCTACTTCGCCCTGGTGCCCATCCCCGTGGACATCAACAACATCGCGGACACCGTCATCGCCGACGGCTTCCGGACGATCGAGGAGATCTGCACCGGCGACGCCGCCGAGACCGATTGGTGCCAGGAGAACAGCTGACCCGGCCACGCGGCAGGGGAGGGGGCGCCGCGGGGCGCCCCCTTTCCCTCCCCGCCGTGGGATCATGAGCCATGGCCGCTAGCCCTCCGCTCCTCGAGTGCCGCGGCGTCTCGAAGGCGTTCGGGGCGGTGCAGGCGCTCTACCGCGTCGACTTCGAGGTCCGCGCGGGCGAGGTCATGGCGCTCGTCGGCGACAACGGCGCCGGCAAGTCGACGCTGATCAAGGGCATCGTCGGGATCTACCCGTTCGACGAGGGCGAAGTCCTCGTCGAGGGGAAGCACGTCACCATCCACGGGCCGCGGGACGCCGCGAAGCTCGGGATCGAGGTCGTGTACCAGGATCTCGCGCTTGCCGACAACCTCGACGTCGTCGCCAACATGTTCCTCGGCCGTGAGCGGCTCCGCACGGGCGTCGTGCTCGACGAGTCGAGCATGGAGCGCTCGGCGCGCGAGACGCTCGACAGCCTTTCCGTGACGACGCTCCGGTCGGTGCGCCAGGCGGTGGCCGGGCTCTCGGGAGGCCAGCGTCAGTCGGTGGCGGTCGCCAAGGCGGTGATGTGGAACTCGAGGCTCGTCATCCTCGACGAGCCGACGGCCGCGCTGGGCGTCGCGCAGACGCGCCAGGTCCTCAACCTCGTGCGCCGCCTGGCGGAGCACGGACTCGGCGTGGTGATCATCTCCCACAACCTCCACGACATCTTCGAGTGCGCCGACCGGATCACGGTCCTTCGCCTCGGCCAGCGCGTCGCCGAGCTCGAGAGGTCGGCGACGAACCAGCAGGAGGTCGTGCACGCGATCACCGCCGGGACGCTCGACCACGTGCCCGGCATGGAGGCCGCCGAGGCGGTCGAGCCGTCATGACCGTCCCTCGCCTTCGGCTCGCTCCCCGCGCTCAGCGGCCAAAGGTCGGCCCATGACCGCCGAGTCCCCGGCGGTTCCCGGCGAGGCGGCCCCCGAGCGGACCGACACCCTCTCGGGCTACGCGCGCACCTGGTGGCAGGGCGTCCGCGGCGGCGAGCTCGGCTCGCTGCCGATCATCGTCGGCCTCGTCGTCATCTTCGCCGTCTTCGGGATCCTCGAGGACAACTTCATCAGCGAGCGGAACTTCACGAACCTCCTTCTCCAGATGGCGGCCGTGGCCACCATCGCCATCGGCATCGTCTTCGTGCTCCTGATCGGGGAGATCGACCTCTCGGTCGCCTTCGTCAGCGCGGTCGGCGGGGTCGTGATGACGCTCCTCCTCCGGCCCGGCGACCCCGGGTGGCCCTGGTGGGCGGCGATCGGCTTCGCCCTCCTCTGCACGACGACGATCGGGCTCCTCCAGGCCCTCGTGATCACGAAGGCGGGAGTCCCCTCCTTCGTCGTCACGCTCGCAGGGCTGCTCATCTGGTCCGGGGTCGTCCTCATCCTCACGACCCAGTACTCGACCGCGGGCACGATCCGGGTCCAGAACGAAAGGGTCGTCGACATCGCGAACGGGTTCATGAGCGATCTCCTCGGCTGGATCCTGGCCGCCGTGGTCGTGGCCGCGTTCGCGGTCTCCCAGGTGTGGAACGCGATGGTCAGGCGCGCGGGCGGGCTCGCGACCAAGCCGAACATCCTGATCCTGCTCCAGGTGATCGGCCTGGCCGTGGTCATGTTCGCGGCCGTCTGGTACGCGAACAAGGACCGGGGCGTTCCCTACGTGACCGTGATCCTCGGCATCTTCCTCATCTTCTGGTCGTTCATCGCGACGAGGACCCGCTTCGGCCGCCACGTCTACGCCGTCGGCGGGAGCGCGGAGGCCGCGCGCCGCGCCGGCATCAACGTCGACCGGGTCCGCATCGCCGTCTTCATGATCAGCGGCTTCATGGCCGGCGTCGGCGGGATCATGCTGGCCTCGCGGCTCCGCTCGGTCGCCACGAACACGGGGGGAGGGAACCTGCTCCTCCTCGTCATCGCCGCGGCCGTCATCGGCGGAACGAGCCTCTTCGGCGGCGTCGGCCGCGTCGTCTCGGCGCTGCTCGGCGCGCTCGTGATCGCCTCCATCCAGAACGGAATGGACCTGCTCGGGCTCGCGTCGGGCACGAAGTTCGTGATCACCGGCCTCGTCCTCCTCGGCGCCGTGCTGGTCGACGCCTTCTCCAAGCGGAGGCGGGCCGCGCGGGGAGGCGTGTGAGTTAGGTTGTCGCGGCCCGGGCATAGGGCCCGGGACGTCCACGTCCGGAGGAGAGCCCCTTGAAGACGAGTCTCGGAATCTGGGCCCTGGGCCCCATGGTCACCCGCTTCGTCCCCGGCGGCTACCAGCCGGAGCACGCCGGCGAGAGCACGGCCGACCGCGTCAGGCGGGCGGTCGACGGCCTGGGCGACCTGATGGACGACTACGAGTTCCACTACCCCCAGGAGCTCTCCGAGGAGAACCTCGACGAGGTGCGCGAGGCCCTCGGCGGCCATGGCATCTACTGCATCGCCAGCGGCCTGCACCTCGACCCCCGCTTTGGGCGCGGCGGCCTCACCTCGCCCGACCCGGCGACGCGGGCCGAGGCCGTGCGGATCGCCGTCGCCGCCGCCGACTTCGCGGGGTCGCTCGGCGCCCACTTCATCGTCTGGCCCGGGATCGAGGGCTACAACTACCCGTTCCAGACGCCGTATGCAGACAGCTGGAAGTGGTTCCTGGACGGCGTCGGCCAGGCCGCGCAGACATGCGCCGAGCACGGGGTCTCGCTCTTCCTCGAGCACAAGAACTCCGAGCCGGCGATGAAGATCTTCATGCGGAACATCGGCATGACCCTGCACGTGATCCACAAGCTGCGCGAGCAGGGGATCACGAACGTCAAGGTCAACATGGACTGGCAGCACCTGATCATGAACGGGGAGAGCCTGGGCGAGTACGCGGCCATGCTCGCCGCCGAGGGGCTCCTCGGCCACCAGCACGCGAACTCGGGCTGGGGGACGTTCGACGACGACAACATGGTCGGCGCCACCGCCTTCATGGAGACGCTCGAGCTGGCGCTCGAGCTCAGGCGCGCCGGCTACGGCGAGAACGGCGAGCGGCTCGGCTTCGACCTCTACCCGTACACGGAGGACGCGGTCGCCGCCGTGCGCCGCAGCGTGCTCCAGTGGAACTTCATCGACGAGGTCGCCTCGCGCATCGACGACACCGCGCTGCGCGCGGCCCAGGCGGAGAAGGACGCCGTCCGCGCGTACGAGCTCGTCTACGCGGCGCTGGGCGCGCGGTGAGGCTCGAGCAGGCGCTCCAGATCGTCGAGGCGGTCGTGCGGGCCGCGCCGGGGCCGGTCTCGGTGTTCGTGGCCGACGACCACGGGGAGCTCGTCGCGGCGGCGACCATGGACGGCGCCGCGCCCGACACGCGCCTGAACGCGCAGCGGAAGGCGTACACGGCGGCGCGGAGCGACGCCCGCTCGACGGGCGAGCTCGCCGACAAGGTCCGGAGCGACCCCGCCGAGCTCATGAGCTTCGACCCGATCTTCACGTTCTTCCGCGGCGGGATCGCCGCCTTCGAGGACGGCCGCCGGGTCGGGGCCGTCGGCGTCAGCGGCCTGCCCGGAGAGGACGACGAAGCGCTCGCCGGCGACGCCCTCCTCGCCTCGGGCCTCGCGCTTTCGTGACCGCGCTCGTCGGCCTCGACGTCGGCACGACCGGAGTCAAGGCCCTCGCGGTCGGCCCCGACGGCGAGGTGCTGGCGCGGGTCGAGCGCGAGTACCCGCTGGCCATGCCGCAGCCCGGCTGGGCGGAGCAGGACCCGGAGGACTGGCGCCGCGCCGCGGAGGAGGCGCTCGCCGAGCTCGGCACCGGCGAGGTCGCCGGCATCGGCCTCACCGGCCAGATGCACGGGCTCGTGGCGCTCGGCGCCGACGAGCGCGTCCTGCGGCCCGCGATCCTCTGGAACGACCAGCGCACCGGGGCCGAGTGCCGCGAGATCGAGGAGCGCATCGGGCTCGGGCGCCTGGTGGAGCTGACCGGCAACCGCGCGCTCCCCGGCTTCACGGCGCCGAAGCTCCTGTGGCTCCGGCGGCACGAGCCGGAGGTCTTCGAGCGGATCGCGCACGCCCTTCTCCCCAAGGACTATGTCCGCCTCGCCCTCACCGGCGAGCGGGCCACCGACGTCGCCGACGCGTCCGGGACGCTGCTCTTCGACGTGCCCGGCCGCCGCTGGAGCGGCGACGTGCTGGCCGCGCTCGACCTCCCGCAGGAGTGGCTGCCGCCGGCGCTCGAGTCGCCGGAGCGCTCGGCGGAGACCGGCGCCGGCGTTCCCGTCGCGGCGGGGGCGGGCGACCAGCAGGCCGGGGCGCTCGGCGTCGGGGCGATCCGGCCCGGGCCGGTCTCGGTCGTCCTCGGCACGTCCGGGGTCGTCTTCGCCACGCTCCCGGAGCTGGCGGTCGAGCCGGAGGGGCGGGCGCACGTCTTCTGCCACGCCGTGCCGGGCACGTGGGAGGCCATGGGCGTCATGCTCTCGGCCGCCGGAGCGCTCCGCTGGGCGCGGGACGCGCTCGCGCCGGACGTCCCGTTCGACCGCCTGGTCGCCGAGGCGGAGCCGTGGGAGCCAGGCGCCGAGGGGCTCCTCTTCCTCCCCTATCTGACCGGCGAGCGGACGCCGCACGCCGACCCCGACGCGCGGGCGGCCTTCGCGGGCCTGACGCTGCGCCACGACCGCGGCGCGCTCGTCCGCGCCGTGCTCGAGGGCGTGGCCTACGGGCTCCGCGACTCGCTCGAGATCCTCCGCGCGCTCGGCTGCCGGCTCGACGTCGGCAGGGTGTCGGGCGGTGGGGCCCGCAGCGACCTGTGGCTCCGCATCGTCGCGTCCGTCCTCGGGCTTCCCCTGGAGCGGACCGTGGTGGAAGAGGGGGCGGCCTTCGGCGCCGCGCTCCTCGGCGGCGTCGCGGGCGGGGTGTTCGCCGACGTGGGCGAGGCCGTGGACGCCTGCGTCCGCGTCCGCGAGACGGTCGAGCCCGACCCTGACTGGGCGGCTGCCTACGAGGAGGGGTACGCGCGCTACCGCGCGCTCTATCCTGCGCTCAGGAGCCTGGAGGCGGAATGACGACCTGGGGGATCATCTCGACGGCGAACATCAACCGGCTCGTGCTGGCCGGCGCGCACGAGTCGGACCGCGCCGACGTGATCGCGGTGGCGAGCCGCGACCGGGCCCGAGCCGAGGCGTACGCGAACGAGCACGCGATCGAGCGCGCCTACGGGAGCTACGAGGCGCTCCTGGCCGACGGCGACGTCGAGGCGGTCTACATCTCCCTCCCGAACTCCCTGCACGTCGAGTGGTCGATCCGCGCGCTCGAGGCGGGGAAGCACGTCCTCTGCGAGAAGCCGCTCGACCGCCGCCCCGAGGAGGTGGAGCGGGCCTTCGACGCCGCCGAGCGCGCCGGGCGCATCCTCACGGAGGCGTTCATGTACCGGCACAACCCGCAGACGGCGAAGCTCGTCGAGCTGGCCGAGAGCGGCGCGATCGGCGACCTGCGGCTCGTCCGCTCGGCCTTCAGCTTCAGCCTCGGCGACCCGGAGAACGTGCGCCTCGCGGCCGGTCTCGACGGCGGCGCGCTCATGGACGTCGGCTGCTACTGCGTGAGCGGCTCGCGGCTCCTGGCCGGCGAGCCGGAGTCGGTCTCGGGCGTGCAGGTCACCGGGGCGAGCGGGGTGGACGTGCTCTTCGCGGGGACGCTGCGCTTCCCGGGCGACGTCGTCGCCCACTTCGACTGCGGCTTCGTCCTTCCCGGCCGCGACGAGCTCGAGGTGGTGGGGAGCGAGGGGTCGCTCTTCCTCGACGACCCCTGGCATGCCCGGACGCCGATGATCGAGATCCGGCGAGAGAACGAGACCGAGAGCCTCCTGCTCCAGCCGGCCGACTCGTACCGGCTCGAGCTGGAGAACGTGGGCGACGCGATCGCCGGCCGTGCCGCCCCGCTCCTCGGCCGCGAGGACGCGGTGGGGCAGGCGAGGACGATCGACGCGCTCTACCGCTCCGCGGCCTCGGGCGCCTCCGTGTCACTCCCCTGACACGAAGGCGGCACCCTCCCGCGCGCCCCGGCGCGCTATCCAGAGAGGATGGACGCCGCGCGCGTGCTCCTCGGGCTCCTCCTCCCGGAGCGGTGCCTCGTCTGCGGCCGGGGCGACGAGCTGCTCTGCGCGGACTGCGGCAGGGGCCTGCTCGTCCTCCGCGGCACGCTCTGCGCCCGCTGCGGCGCCCCGACTGCCTGGCCGGTCGAGCGCTGCGGCGAGTGCGCCGGCCGCCGGCTCGCCTTCGCTTCCGCACGCGCGGCGGTCGCCTACGACGGGGCCGCCCGAGCGCTCGTCTCCGCGTGGAAGGAGCGGGGCATCGGGCGCGTCGCCGGGCTGGCCGCCGGGCTGGTCGCGGAGACCGTCACGGCCCCCCGGGCGGACGCGCTCGCCTTCGTCCCCGGCGAGGGCGACCGCGTCGGCTGGCGCGGCGCCAATCCGGCCGCGGAGCTGGCGGGGGCGCTCGCGGGCCGCTGGGGCCTCCCGGTCGAGCGGCTCCTCGAGCGGGCCCGGCGCGTCCGGCCGCAGCGCGGCCTCGGCCGGGCCGAGCGCCGCGCCAACGTCAGAGCCGCGTTTCGCGCCCGCGGAACCGCCCCGGCGACCGTCTGCCTCGTCGACGACGTCTACACCACGGGCGCCACGGCCGGCGCCGCGGCGAGCGAGCTGCGGCGGGCCGGGGCGAGGGCGGTCCACGTCGTCACCTTCGCCCGCGCGATCCGCGGTTGACAGGCCCGCCGGGCGCCTGCATATAGTCACCCGGTCGCGGGACCGGGCAGGCACTTCGGCCCGCGAGACCAGGACAAGGGGGATCTGGGAGCACGCAGCTCGCGAAGTCGCTTCGAGCCCGGGAGGTCTCACTCCCTGCGCCAGCGCGTCAGTCGGGAACATCCGGGGACCGGGCACCCCGGACGGAAAGGAGAGTTGTGAGGACGACACCTTCGACGAGCGAGCCCAGGGGAGGCTCGAGATGAGCGCGCGGCGGTGGCTGGTCGCGACGGCGGTCCTGGTGGCCGCCTCGATCGGCGCCGCGACCGCCACGGCGCAGTCGCCGGTCCTCGATCCCGTCGACCCGCAGCTGTGGGTCGACCAGGGCGAGCTGACCTGGGCGGACTACTTGCCCGTCCCGGACGAGCGGCCGGAGTTCTACGACACCGACACCGACGGGAGCCAGAACCAGTACCGGACGGCGATCATCCTGATCGACTACCCGGACCAGCCGTTCCTGATCACGCAGCCCTCGGGCTCCCATCCGTTCGGGAACCCGCAGCCGGGCTGGACGCCCGTCGCGCCCGAGGACGTCGCGGACTGGTTCTACGACTACTACGCCGTGCCGAACGAGTACAACGGCGGCCGCACGCTCCACGGCTACTGGATGGAGGACACGCACGGCCGCATCGGCGTCGACGTCGAGGTCTTCGGCCCGTACACGATGGCGGCGAAGTCCTTCGAGTACGGCCTGGCCACGGACTTCAACGGCCCCGTCGGCAGCCAGGCCAACTCGAGCTGCCCGGCGGGCCACACCTGCAGCCGGAACATCCGCACCGACGGCCTCGCCGCGTGGCAGGCCGACACGGGCTGCGCGAGCCTGTCCTCCTGCGGCTACAACAACGGCTTCTACGTGACCGCGGGCCACGACGAGTCGTCGACCTGGCAGGAGTTCGGCGAGATGCTCTGGTCCGACCGGACCGAGGTTCCCGCCGAGTTCGGGCCTCCCGGCGCCACGAGCGGCCCGGTGCTGAACGCCGCCGGCAACCCGATCCCGAACTGGGCGCCCACGCGCTACGTGCCGTGGACGTCCTGGCGGGCGGCCGCGAACCACTGGCCGAACGCGGGCGGCGGCACGTCCACGCAGGCGGAGAGCTCGGGGCAGAGCGTGTTCGCCCACGAGTTCAGCCATCTGCGCGGCCTGCCGGACAACTACAACAACCCGTTCGCGGACAACGTCCGCAACTACACCGGCTACTGGGAGATGATGAGCCGCGGGACGTTCAACGGCCCCGGCGGCACGCACAACCGGTGGCAGATCCCGAACGCGGGCGGCTCGGCGCTCGGGCCGCACCACATGCTGCACTTCAAGAACCAGCTGAACGCCCTCGAGGCCGGTGAGAACGTCATCGTCGAGCGCAACGACCTGCATACGCAGGGCGTCGCCGTCGTCCGCGTGAAGGCCCGCGAGTCGGTTCCGGACGGCAGTCCCGTCGGCCTGACCGTCAACTTCGGCACCGGCGGCGACCTGGCGGGCAGCTGCGCCAACCAGGGGCTCGAGCCCTTCTACTGCCCCGGCACGAACTACCTGCACTACCGGCTCGAGGTCGTCGACCGTGTCGGGAACGACTCGTTCGCCCCCGGCCACGGCGTCCTCCTCTCCAAGAGCCGCAACAGCGGCACGCCGAGGGTGTGGCTGATCGACCCGAACCCGCAGGACATCGGGATGATCGACTTCTACCGGCCGGACGGCACGCCGGTGGCGGTCGTGCGCGGCGACCCGCGCCAGCTCAACGACTCCACCTTCCACGCCGGCACGGGCTCGGGCAGCCAGTACGAGTACGTGGACGGATTCAACCGGCTGCATCTCTACTTCATCGACAAGCACCGGGACGCGAAGGGCGTCCTCTACTACGACCTCGGCGTCCGCCGCTTCGACGGCGCGGGCGACTTCGCCCGCGGCGTGGCTCTCGGCGACGCCGTCAAGACGACGTCCGAGCCGGGCGCCGTCGTCTCGTGCTCGTTCCCGCTGACGAACACGGGCGCGGCCGGGACCGGCATCTTCGACTCCGACATCTACCGCATCTCGGCGAGCTCCTCGAGCGGCGACTGGGAGGTCACCCTCCCGAACGCGCTCGCCGCGGCGAAAGCCGGCGAGACGGTCGACGTCGAGGTGCACGCGACCCGCACGGCCGGCTCCGAGGGCACGACGCTCTCGCTGACGGCGACGTCCGAGTCCGACCCGACCAAGACGGCCACGGGCACGTGCGACGCGGCCGCCGGAGACGGCGACTCGATCCACCGGCGCGTGACGGCCAACGGCCCGATCGTGATCGCCTCGTCGATCGGCACGTACGCGGCCGACGAGGGGACGCAGCTCTACTCCGGCATCGACGTCAGGTCGACCCAGGTGGAAGGCGGCGACGGGCCCATCGGCGCCCTCGCCTTCGAGTTCACCTCGGGCGGCCGCTCGTACCGGCTGGAGAGCGAGGACGTCGAGCTCGTCCGCACCGGCCTCGGCGGCGAGAACGACCGCACCTGCCGGGGCGCGGCGCCGGATCCGCTGCCGGCGCTCTGGTGCACGGGCACCGCGGAGATCCGGGCGACCGCCCGCCTCGTCGACGACACGAAGAAGAAGCCGGTCGTCGTCCTGGACGGGCTGAGCCTCGTCGTCACCCTCACCGACCGGCGCGCGCCGGGCGGCCAGGACACGATCGCGGTCACCGCGTGGAACGGGAACAAGCAGGTCTTCTCGTCCGCGTGGGCGGGGTTCGGCCCGCTCGAGCAGGCGCTCGCAGGCGGGAGCACGAGGGTCCTCTAGGACGCTGGCGGACAGGGGCGCCGGCACCGGCCGGCGCCCCGCCGCCACCCCGGGGAGGAGCGGAGCCCGCGGCTTACGATGGGAGCGGACATGGCCGTCAGGACTCACGTCGCCCTCCTCGCGCTCGCGCTCGCCCTGCTGCTCGCCGGCTGCAGCGGCGGCGACGGCGACGAGCAGTCCTACGGCGGCGCCGAGGGCCTGCCCGGCCCGCTCCCGGCTGGGGTGGAGTTCGCCGAGCCGCCGGCGAGCGGCGTCCCGGCCCCCGAGTTCGCCGCCGAGCTCGTGGACGGGACGGAGGTGGAGGCAGCCGACCTGTGGGCCGACCGTCCTGCCGTCCTCCTCTTCACCGCCAGCTGGTGCGAGACCTGCCGGGACGTGCACCGGGCCGTGGCGGAGGCGGTGGCCGAGCGGGAGGGCGCCGTCTCGCTCCTCGCGGTCGTCCCCGAGGACGACGCGGACGCGGCGGCCGGCTACGCGGAGGAGCTCGAGCTCGCCTACCCGGTGGCCGTGGGAACCGACCGCATCTGGCTCGACTACGCGGCCCGCGAGCCACCGCTCGCCGTCCTCGTCGCGCCGGGCGGGATGGTCCTCCGCGGCTGGCCCGGCGGCGTTGGGCGGGAGGCGCTCGCCGAGGAGCTCGACTCGCTGATCGTCGCGGGCCCGGGCTCCCGGCGATGAGAGCGCTCGCGGCGGCGGCGGCGCTGGCCGCGTTCCTCGGCGCGGCGGGCTGCGGCGGGGGCGAGGGCGGGACGGACGTCCGCCTCCGCGTGGTCGCGCCCGACAACAACATCCGGGTCGAGGGCGTCGAGTGCGCCGGGGCGCGGCCCTTCGAGGACGTTCACGCAGGCACCCCGTTCGCGCTCGAGGACGGCGCCGGCGAGGTGCTCGCCGAGGGTGAGCTGCCCCCGGGCCACGCGGTGAACGCCGACCCGAGCATCGACTGGGGCGTCGAGCGCATCCCGACCGTCTGCGTCTTCGAGCTCCAGCTGGAGGGCGTCCGCGAGCGGGACGGGTACGCGCTGCGCCTCGCCGGCGGCCCGCCGCTCGAGTTCGACGCCGCCCTCCTCTCGCCGGCCGAGCCGCTGGAGCTGGTCGTCCCCTAGGCGAGGAGGGTAGGCTGAGCCTGGAACTCGTCTGACGAGGAGGCTCAGGTGAGACTGCAGGTCAAGGGGAAGAACGTCGAGGTCAGCGACTCCCTGAAGCTCTACGCGGAGGAGAAGCTGGGAAAGCTCGACAAGCACCTGAACGACGCCGCACGGCTCGAGCTCGAGCTCGCGGTCGAGAAGAACCCGTCCATCGCCGAGAGCCAGATCGCCGAAGGAACGATCTGGACGAAGGGCCCGGTGCTGCGCGCCCGCGAGAGCTCGTCCGACATGCGGGCGTCGATCGACATGCTGGTCGAGAAGCTCGAGCGGCAGGCGCGGCGCTACCGGGACAAGCGGAGGCCGCGGTCGGGCGCCCGGACGGCCACCGCTGCCCCGGCCGAGGCGGCGACGGTCTCCGCAGCCACCGACGAGGAGAGCCCCGTGATCGTGAAGACGAAGCAGTTCGCAGTGAAGCCCATGACCCCCGAGGAAGCCGTTCTCCAGCTCGAGCTGATCGGCCACGACTTCTTCGTGTTCCAGAACGCCGAGACGACCGACGTCAACGTCGTCTACCGCCGGCGCGACGGCGACTACGGGCTGATCGAGCCCCAGATCGGGTAGCCGATGCCGCCCGACGACAACATCCTCGATCCGCGCGGCGCCTTCAGCTGGGTCGAGGCGGGCGTCTCCGGCCTGGCGCGCCAGCGCGAGTGGGACGCGACCGCGATCGCCGAGGTGCCCTCCCTGCAGTCGTCCGACGTCGGAGAGCTCGACTTCCGCGTCCTCGGCGACGGCTCCGTCATCGGCGACGTCGACCCCGCGGTCGTCGCCGACCTGACGCGCGAGCTGTCGATCGACGCGCCGTACATCGCCCGCGCGGTGCGCCAGGACGGGACCAACTGGATCGTCGGCGCCGTGCAGATGGAGTCCGAGCTCGTCGAGCTCGCCACCGGCGCGGAGGCGCTCTCCCTCGAGGCGGCCGTCCCGCCCGAGGGCGAGCCGATGTACCTCGTGGACGGCGAGATCCAGGCGGAGCTTCCCGACGGCCCGGCGGGCGAGGCGCTCGCGGAGCTCGAGCGCATCGGCGCGGAGCGCTTTCAGGCATTCGTCGCGCGTGCCGATAGGTTGGAGGACGGCCGCTGGGAGCTCACGGTCGACCCCCTCTGAACTAGTGCCCCTCCAAGCAATGCACGCCGGACTTCTGCCCCGCGAGCACGCGGCGCCAGAGCCCACCCTCGCCCTCACCATGGCTTCCAGCCTTGGCTTCGGTCGAGTGCGAGCTCTGGCTTGGTGCTCGCGACGCAAAAGCGCGGCAGCATTACTTGAATGGGCACAGCTACCCTGAACCGATGCCCCAGAACTACGGCGCTCTCGAGAAGGTCCTCCGCGTCGGCGAAGGCCGGCGGCTCAAGCGCCTCTCCGGGCAGGCCGACTACGTCGCCTCGCTCGAGCCCGATTTCGAGGCCTTGTCGGACGGGGAGCTCGCCGCCAAGACAGCCGAGTTCCGCCAGCGGCTGGAGAACGGCGAGCCCCTCGACGAGCTGACGTTCGAGGCGTTCGCCGCCGTGCGCGAGGCGGCGAAGCGGAGCGTCGGGATGCGTCCCTTCGACGTCCAGGTGATGGGCGCGATCGTGCTCCACGAGGGCGACATCGCGGAGATGAAGACGGGCGAGGGAAAGACGCTCGTCGCCACGATGCCGCTCTACCTGAACGCGCTGCCCGAGCGCGGCGTCCACCTCGTGACGGTGAACGACTACCTGGCGAAGCGCGACGCCGAGTGGATGGGCCCCGTCTACGAGGCGCTGGGCATGCGGGCGTCCTTCATCCGCAACCAGATGCCGTTCGCCGAGCGCAAGGAGGCCTACGCCGCCGACATCACGTACGGCACGAACTCCGAGTTCGGATTCGACTACCTGCGCGACAACATGGCGACGTCGCTCCAGGGGACGGTGCAGCCGAGCCACGCGTACGCGATCGTGGACGAGGTCGACTCGATCCTCATCGACGAGGCGCGGACGCCACTCATCATCTCGGGCGAGCCCGAGACGGCGGCGCGGACGTACTACGACTTCGCGCGCATCGCCAAGGGCCTCGAGGGCGTCCCCGCCAAGTTCGTCCCCAAGGGCCAGGAGCGGACCGAGGACGACGCGGACTACGAGTACGACGAGAAGTTTAAGACGGTCTCCCCGCGGGAGTCCGCCATCGACGCCGTCGAGCGCGCGCTCGGGATCGAGAACCTCTACGACCCGCGGAACGCGCAGCTCGTCAACCACCTGATCCAGGCGCTCAAGGCCGAGTCGCTCTACCACCGCGACGACGAGTACGTCGTCCAGGACGGCGAGGTGAAGATCGTCGACGAGTTCACGGGCCGGATCATGGAGGGCCGCCGCTGGTCGGAGGGGCTCCACCAGGCGGTCGAGGCCAAGGAGGGCGTGGCCATCCGCGAGGAGCACGTCACCCTGGCGACGATCACGCTCCAGAACTACTTCCGGCTCTACGAGAAGCTCGCCGGCATGACCGGTACCGCGAAGACGGAGGAGAAGGAGTTCCAGGAGATCTACAACCTCTCCGTCGTCGAGATCCCCACGAACGTGCCGGTCGTCCGCGCGGACGAGAACGACTTCATCTACAAGACCGCCGACGCCAGGTTCAACGCCGCGATCGAGGACATCAAGGAGCGCCACGAGCGCGGCCAGCCGGTGCTCGTCGGGACGATCTCGGTCGAGGTGTCCGAGTACCTCTCGACGCTGCTCACGCGCGCCGGGATCAAGCACAACGTCCTGAACGCGAAGCAGCACGAGCGCGAGGCCGAGGTCATCAAGGACGCCGGCGAGCTCGGCGCGGTCACGATCGCGACGAACATGGCCGGCCGCGGCGTCGACATCAAGCTCGCCGAGGGCGTCCGCGAGCTGGGCGGCCTCTACGTCCTCGGCACCGAGCGCCACGAGGCGCGGCGCATCGACAACCAGCTGCGCGGCCGCTCCGGCCGCCAGGGCGACCCGGGCGAGTCGCGCTTCTACCTCTCGGCGCAGGACGAGCTCGTGCGCCTCTTCGCCGGCGACCGGATCTACAACATCATCGAGCGCTTCAAGCTCCCGGACGACCAGCCCATGGAGGCCTCGATCCTCTCGAAGCAGATCGAGAACGCCCAGAAGAAGGTCGAGGAGCAGAACTTCGTCTCCCGGAAGAACGTCCTCAAGTACGACGACGTCATGAACGTCCAGCGCATGGTCGTCTACGAGCAGCGCCGGCGCGTGCTCGAGGGCGCCGACCTCTCGGAGGAGATCGCGGGCTGGATCGACGAGCTCGTCGCGCGCATCGTCTTCGACCACACCGAGTCGGACTACCGCGAGGAGTGGGACCTCGAGAGCCTCTTCGCCGAGATGCAGGCCCTCTACGAGACGGAGATCACGCCGGAAGAGGTCGGGCCGACGATGACGCGCGAGGAGCTGATCGAGGAGTTCACCGACGACGTCGCCGACGCCTATGCGGCCAAGGTCGAGGAGTACAGCCCCGAGCTCATGCGCGAGGTCGAGCGCTATCTCGTTCTCCAGGTCGTGGACGTCCGCTGGCGCGAGCACCTGGAGTCCATGGAGTACCTCCGCGACGGTATCCACCTGCGCGCCATGGCCCAGAAGGACCCTCTCTCGGAGTACCGCGCCGAGGGGCACGCGATGTTCGAGGAGCTGACGGCGACGATCCAGGAGGAGGTCGTCCGCTACCTGCTCCGGCTCCAGATCGAGCGCCCGCCCGAGCAGGGCGAGCTCGCCCCCGAGGCGGCGCCCACGAACGGCGACGGCCTCACGTACGAGCACGAGTCCGCCGCGGGCTCCGAGGCGATCCGCGCCGCGGGCGCCAACGAGGCCGCCCTCCAGCGGGCGCGTGCCGGCTCCGCCGCGACGGCGACCGCCGGCGCGGGCGCGGGCGCCGCGACGACCGTCTCCACGGGCCAGCGCATCGTCGCCGAGGCCGACCGCGTGGGCCGCAACGACCCGTGCCCCTGCGGCTCCGGCAAGAAGTACAAGAAGTGCCACGGCGCCTGAGGGCGCCGTTCCTCCAGCCGCCAGCGCACGCGACACGTCGGCAGGCGTGAGCCCCCGGCGCCTCCGCTTGGGGTCAGATCTTGCATTCGCGCATTGGACATGTCCCTGCTGCGTTGCAAGATCTGACCCCAACCGGCGAGCCGGCTGATCGGCGCGTTCGAGAGCGAGTTCTGGGAACCGAGGATCCATGCGGGATTCCTCGGCGCCTCCGCGTGGGGTCAGATCTTGCATTCGCGCATCGGACATGTCCGTGCTGCGTTGCAAGATCTGACCCCAGGGGTTCGCCCGCCCGCCCGGGCTTGCCGCCGGCCGGCGGCGGGCTACCGTGAGATCGTGAAGGGATCGTCCTGGTGGTTCTTCGTCGCTCTCGGCGCCGCGAGCGCGGCGCTCTTCGGCCTGTTCGTCGGACTCCTGAAGGTCGTCGACCGGCTCTTCGTCGACTACCGTGCCGACGTCGCTCGCTGGGAGCCGGCGGGTTTCTCGGACGGCGGACGCACGCTCACCGTCCGCTACTCGACGTCCCAGTGCACCTACGACCCGTTCGACCGGGTCGACCGCCTCGAGACCGAGGACGCGGTCACGCTGACAGTGATCACGAGACATCCCAGCGGAGGAGACTGCGACGACGTCGCGGTCCACCACGAGACGAAGGTCGAGCTGGACGACCCGCTCGGCGCCCGGCGGCTCCTCGACGGGCGCATCGGCGCGCCGCCCGACCCCCACGCACCGACGACCGTCCCGGTCCGGATCCGTCAGGTCGTGGACGTCTCCCGCGGCTCGTACCCCTACGGCTTCGAGTCCTTCCTCCGGATCCGGGACCCGGCCGACGGCGGGAGGATCCGCGACCTGCAGCTTCCGGAACCGGCTCGGCCCACGCGCCGGGCCTACGTCTCGACGCTGGCCCTGCGCCTGCGGCCCGACGAGTACCGCTTCGAGGTCGTCCAGCGTCCGTGCGAGTGGACCTGCGAGAACCTCGGCCCGTCCAGCGACGGCTGCAGCGTCCTCGTCGAGGCCAGGCCGCTCCGGCCGGTCGAGCTGACGGCGCAGGTGCGGCCGAACCACGGCTGCGCGATCACCGTCCGCTGAGAGCCGGGGCGGCCCGTCCCGCCAGCTACCATCCAGCGCATGGCGGAGCGGAGCGCGGTCGAGCGCGAGCTCGAGGAGATCGGGGCCCAGCTGGCCTGGGTCCGTGATTACCTTTGACCCGCAGGGGCTGAGCGAGCGCCTGGCCGTCCTCGAGGAGGCCATGGGCGCGCCGGGGTTCTGGGACGAGCAGCAGGAGGCCGCCAGGGTCTCCTCCGAGCACGCACGCCTCTCGCGCCGCCTCGAGCGCTACGAGCAGCTGAGCGGGGAGGCGGCCGACCTCGAAGAGCTGCTCGGCCTCGCCTCCGACGACGGCGAGCTCGACGAGATCGCCTCGAGCGCCGCCGCCCTCAGGGCCGAGCTCGACCGCCTGCAGGAGGACTCCCTCTTCAGCGGCGAGTACGACGCCGGCGGTGCGGTCGTCTCCATCCACGCGGGCACCGGAGGCACCGACGCGCAGGACTGGGCCGAGATCCTCCTGCGCATGTACCTCCGCTGGGCGGCCGACCGGGGCTTCCGAACCGACCTCGTCGAAGCGTCCGCCGGGGAGGAGGCCGGCCTCAAGTCCGCGACCTTCACGGTGGAGGGCGAGAACGCCTACGGGACGCTCAAGGCCGAGCGTGGCGTCCACCGCCTCGTCCGCCTGTCGCCGTTCGACCAGGCGCACCGGCGCCACACGTCCTTCGCGCAGGTGATCGTCAGCCCGCTCGTCGCCGCCGACATGGACATCGAGATCGACGAGGCGGACCTGCGCATCGACACCTACCGCGCGAGCGGCGCCGGCGGGCAGCACGTCAACAAGACCGACTCCGCCGTCCGGATCACGCACGTCCCCACCGGCATCGTCGTCCAGTGCCAGAACGAGCGCTCGCAGCTCTCCAACCGCCAGACCGCCATGCGCATCCTCAAGAGCCGCCTGGCCGAGGTCGAGCTGGAGCGCCGCGAGGCCGAGCTGGCGAAGGAGCGCGGGGAGGTTCTCGACACCGGGTTCGGCAGCCAGATCCGCAGCTACGTCCTCCACCCCTACCAGCTGGTGAAGGATCACAGGACCGACGTCGAAGAAGGGAACGCACAGGCCGTCCTCGACGGCAGACTCGACCCCTTCATCCGCGCCTACCTCCTCGCCAGCGCCACCGGAGCCGTCGCCTAGCCCTACCGAGCCGTCATGCCCGACCCTTCCGCTACACTCGTGTGCTTGCAGAGATCCGACCGGTGCGCCCTGGGGACGGGCGCCCACGCCTGAACCGGTGCAGGAAGCAGACCTCACAGATTCACTCGAAGAGACTCCGGCGACGACTGCGGTCGAGCTGAACGGCGACTCCACGGAGAGCGCCGTCGCCGTCGACCCGGAAGCGGTCGGCCCGGCGGCCTCCGGGACGCCGATGATCGTCTTCGAGAACGTCAAGAAGGTCTACGAGCCGAACGTCGTCGCCCTGCGCGAGACGAGCTTCGTCATCGACAAGGGCGAGTTCGTCTTCCTCGTCGGCCCCTCGGGCTCCGGCAAGTCGACGATCATGCGCCTGCTCCTCAAGGAGCTCGACCCGACCGACGGCCGCATCATCGTCGGCGGCCGCGAGCTGGCGCGCCTGCGCGGCAACAAGATCCCGATGCTGCGGCGCAACATCGGCTGCGTCTTCCAGGACTTCAAGCTCCTCACCGACCGCACCGCCTACGACAACGTCGCCTACGCGCTCAAGGTGCAGGGCGAGTCCAAGACGCAGATCCGCGCGAAGGTGCCCGAGATCCTCGCCCTCGTCGGACTCGGGTCGAAGATGAACAACTTCCCGCACGAGCTCTCCGGCGGCGAGCAACAGCGCGTCTCGGTCGCGCGCGCGTTCGTGAACCACCCGCCGCTCCTGATCTGCGACGAGCCGACGGGGAACCTCGACCCGGACACGTCCGTCGGGATCATGCAGCTCCTCTACCGCATCAACCGCACCGGAACGACGGTCCTCATGGCCACCCACGACCGCGAGATGGTCGACAAGATGCGGAAGCGCGTGATCGCCCTCGAGGACGGCGTCGTCGTCCGCGACGAGCGCCGCGGAGGCTACGGCTAGCCGTGCGGGCCAAGCTCTTCTTCTCCGAGGCCTTCCGGTCGATGGCCGCGAACCTCTCCACGAGCGTGGCGGCCGTGATGACCGTCCTGATCGGCATGTTCCTGCTCGGGCTCTTCATCGCGCTCGGGAGCTGGGTGATCTCCTGGACGAACCACGTGAAGCGAGACCTCGTGGTGAACGTCTACTTCTGCACCGACCTGACGTGCGGCAAGGAGGTCACGGAGAGGCAGGTGAACGCCGTCCAGGCGCAGATCGAGGCGAACCCGGACGTCGCCTCCTACAAGTTCGTCTCCAAGGACGACGCCTGGAAGGAGATGCAGGACCGCTTCCCGGAGCTGACCGCGGAGACGATCCGGAACCCGTTGCCGGCGTCGTTCGAGGTGATCCCGAGGGACGCCGACCAGGTGCAGGCGCTCGCCGTCTCGTTCCAGGAGCCGCTCCCCGCCGGCGTGGAGACGGTCAAGTACGGCGAGAAGAAGGCCGAGCGCGTCCTCCAGGTGGCGACGATCATCGGCGCGGTCTTCCTCATCGGCAGCATCATCCTCCTGATCGCCTCGACGATCCTGATCGCGAACACGATCCGCCTCTCGATCTTCTCGCGGCGGCGTGAGATCGAGGTGATGAAGCTCGTCGGCGCGTCGAACTGGTTCGTGCGCGCGCCGTTCATGCTCGAGGGGCTGCTCTGCGGACTCGCAGGCTCCCTGCTCGCGGTCGTCCTCTTGCTCCTCGCCAAGGAGCTCGCGCTGCCGGGGATCATGGGCCGGATCGAGAGCCCGGACGACATCCAGGCGTGGAGCTTCCCGGTCGTGGCGCTGATCCTCGTCGCCATGAGCCTGCTCGTCGGCGCGGCAGGGTCCGGTATCACCCTGCGGCGTTTTCTGCGAGTCTGAAGTCGTGCACGCGGGAGGCCCCGCACGCGAGCGGGCGGGCGGCCGGTGAGAAAGGGCGCCGGCTACCTTGCCGCGCTCGTCCTCGTCGCGGGCGCCTTCGCGCTCGGGTTCTTCCTCACGCAGACCGAGTCGGGCGCGAGCCAGTCGGCGCCGCCGGTCCAGGCCGAGCGCCCGCTGCGCCTGATCGACGAGGTCCGCGCCGAGCTGACCTCCTCGTACTACCGCTGGATCGAGCCGGCCGTCCTCGAGCGGCCCACCGTCGCCGGGATCCTCGCGGGCCTCGACGACCCGCACACCGAGCTCCTGACCACCGCGGAGTACGAGAGCCTCCAGGAGCACACGCAGGGCACGTACTCGGGCATCGGGCTCACGGTCGGCCCGGCCCGGAAGGGGCTCCTCGTGACCTCGGTGGCCGACGGGCCCGCATCGGAGGCCGGGATCCTGAAGGGCGACGTGATCACGCGGATCAACGGCGAGCCGGTCGGGAAGCTGGCGTTCGAGACCGCTCTCGCCCTCATCAAGGGGCACGCGGGCACGCTCGTGGCGCTGACGGTGAAGCGCCCCGGGAAGAAGAAGCCGCTCGAGGCCACGGTCGTGCGCCGCGAGATCGAGGTGCCGCCGCTGACGGCGCGGCTGATCACGACGAAGAAGGACAAGATCGGCTACATCAGGGTCTTCTCCTTCTCGGCGGGCGCCGCGGCCCAGATCGAGGAGGCGACCGCCGACCTCGTGGGGAAGGGCGCGACCGGCATCATCTTCGATCTCCGCGACAATCCCGGCGGCCTCCTGTCGGAGGCGGTCAACGCGGCGTCGGTCTTCATCGAGGACGGCCTCGTCGTTCGCACCGATGGCCTCCACGAGGAGAAGCACGAGTACCGGGTTACCGGCACGGCGACCCAGCCCGACGTGCCGCTCGTCGTGCTCGTGAACGGCGGCAGCGCGAGCGCGGCCGAGATCGTCGCCGGCGCGCTCGTCGACCACGACCGCGCCTTCCTGGTCGGCGGACGGACCTTCGGGAAGGCCTCGGTGCAGACGATCGCGCCGCTCCAGGGCGGCGGGGCACTCAAGCTCACGACCGCCAAGTACCTGACGCCGGCCGGGGCCGACATCACCAATCTCGGGCTCGAGCCGTCGGTCGTCGCGGCCGACGACCCGACGACGCGGCCGGACGAGGCGCTCAGGATCGCCCGCCGGGCGCTCGTCGAGACGCTTCGCTCGGTCTAGCGCTCGCCTCGTCGTGACGGCGGACAGGCTGGTCTGCGAGCTGGCCCGCAAGGGCAAGCTCCTCGTCGGCGAGCCGTACTTCGAGGGCGGCGTCCCCGTCGTCGTCGACCGCAAGGGCGCGGGCGAGGCGGCCGTCGGCGATCTCGTCGTCGTCCGCCTCGGCCGCGGCCGGGCGAAGGTCGAGCACGTCCTCGGCCAGGCGAGCAGGATCGAGGCGGTCCTCGACGGCCTCCTCTGGCACGAGGGCGTCCGCCGCCCGCATGCGCCGCTCCCACCGCTCCCGCCGGAGGACGAGCCGGACCGCGTCGACCTCCGCCACCTCTACGCGTTCACGATCGACCCCGAGGGCGCGAAGGACTTCGACGACGCGCTGGCCTTCCGGGCCGAGGACGGCGGCGGCGTACGGGCCTGGGTGCACATCGCCGACGTCTCGGCGTACGTCCCGGCCGGCTCGCCGCTCGACCACGACGCAGCCGAGCGCGGCGTCTCCGTGTACGTGCCCGGCCGCGTCGCGCCCATGCTCCCGCACGAGCTCGCGGACGACCTCTGCAGCCTGCGGCCGCACGCCGACCGCCGCTGCGTCACCGTCGAGATCCCCTTCGGCGCCGGGCTCGAGCCGGGCGAGCCGCGCTTCTACCGCAGCCTGATCCGCAGCCGGGAGCGGCTGACCTACGGCCACGCCCAGGCCGTTCTCGCCGGCGAAGAGCGGGCGGTGGACGAGCTGCAGGACGCGCTGCGGCTGGCCGAGAAGGTAGCCCGCTCGCTCAGGGACCGGCGTTTCGCACGCGGGGCACTCCGGGTCGAGAGCCGCGAGGTCGCCTTCGCCTTCGACGGCGAGGGCGGGGTCGAGCGGGCCTGGATCGAGACGGAGCCGCTCGCGCACATGCTCGTCGAGGAGCTGATGATCGCCGCGAACGAGGCAGTCGCCGAGCTCCTCGCCGGCCGCAGGCGGGAGGCGCTCTACCGCGTCCACGAGCGGCCCGACCCGCAGTCGGTCGAGCTGCTCCTCGCCAAGCTCGCCGACCTCGAGGTGCCGACGCCGCCGGTGCCGGAGCACCTCGCGCCGGCCGAGGCGGCGCGGCTCGCCGCACGCGCGAGCGAGGCGGTCACGGGCTACGTCGAGCGCTCGGGGCGGGGGGAGGAGGCCTTCCCGGCGCTCGTCCTCCGCGCGCTCAAGCAGGCGCGCTACGCGCCGGAGAACCTCGGCCACTCGGGCCTCGCCAGCCGCGCGTACTGCCACTTCACCTCGCCGATCCGGCGCTACCCCGACCTCGTCGTCCACCGCGCGCTCCTGCGCGAGCTGGGCGTCTCCGACGTCGAGCCGCCGGCCGACCTCGCCGACCTGGGCGACTGGACGTCCGACCGCGAGCGCCTCGCCGCCGGCATCGAGTACCGCGCCGACGAGCTCTGCCTGGCCTGGCTCCTCGAGCGCCGCCTCTTCGAGGAGGGCTGGGACGCAACGTTCGCGGGGGAGATCATCGGCGCGATCGGCTCGGGGATCTTCGTCCGCTTCGACGGGGTCTTCGAGGGCTACTTGCCGGCGCGCCGCCTCCCCGGCGACTACTTCGAGCTGACGCCGCTCGGGACGGCCCTCGTCGGCCGCCGCAGCGGCTCGGCGTACCGCCTCGGCGACCCGATCGAGGTCACCGTGGCGCAGCTGAAGCGCTGGGAGGGGAAGGTCGAGCTCGCCCCGGCGTAACCGGCCGGAGATATTTCTCGCTCTTTGCGGAGAAACGTGCCGGCACCCGCTTGCGTGGCACGACCGGTTTCTTTAGGTTGCCTCTTGCGCCGAGCACGGGGCGCGAGTAGGCCGAAGGTTCACCGGTAGGCGCTACGCGGAAGCGGAACGTTCGCCGGGGAGCTGGACGAAAGCGAACCCGGCTCGGCGAATTTTATGGTCCAAAGCACCTAGACGGCGCGCCGGCGTTCACCTTGCGGCGCACCTCGTGTGGCGGGATACTTGGGGCGGGCACGACCCAGTCCGACTGGGGTGCCGTGGTCTGATGGCCATCGAGAACGTCCCGTACAGAGTGCGTGTCAGGCGCCGGAGCCGAGAGGACTGGTGGTTCACCGGAGTCTGCGGCGGACTCGGGCGGTACGCGGAGCGCGATCCCGCCCTGTTTCGGTTGCTGTTCATCGTGGCCACGTTGTTCGGAGGCGTCGGCATCCTCGTCTACATCGGCCTGTGGTTGGCGATCCCGCTCGAGCAGCCCGGTGACGAGCTCGGCCCGCCAACGCCCGGGATGCGTGCTCGCGCCCGACGCGAGGAGTCACGGCGCAAGCACGGCGGCGGTTACAGCTATCGGCTCGGGCGCTCCCTTCGCGGGCTAGTCGTGCGCTAGCTGCCTGCGTCTACGTCGGCCCGTTCGGGGTCGAGGGAGACCCCGCCGCCAAAGGGCGCGGCGGATTTCTGCTCCAATGCAGCGTCATGTCCGCCGGGACCAAGCTCATCGCCGACAACCGCCGCGCACGGCACGAGTACCACCTCCTCGATCGCTACGAGGCGGGGCTCGCCCTGACCGGCTCCGAGGTCAAGTCGCTCCGCGACGGCAAGGCGACGCTCCAGCGCGCCTTCGGCGACGTCCGCGGGGGCGAGGTCTACCTCGTCGGCCTCCACATCCCCGAGTACACGCAGGCCACCTCCCAAAACCACGACCCCGACCGCGACCGCAAGCTCCTCCTCCACCGCCGCGAGATCGACCAGCTCGCCGCCAAGGTCGCCGAGAAGGGGCTCACGCTCGTCCCCACGCGCCTCTACTGGAAGGACGGCCGCGCCAAGGTCGAGCTCGCCCTCGCCCGCGGCAAGGACGTCCGCGACAAGCGCCGCACCATCGCCGACCGCGACGCCAAGCGTCAGATGGAGCGCGCCCTCAAGGAACGCTAGCCGGCGAGGGCGCCGGCGTAGATCTGCCAGGCGAGCGCGCTCTTCGCGACGAGGCTGAGGACGAGGTAGGCCCGCTCGCCGAACAGGTAGTCCCGCCACGGGCCGACGCGCCGGTACTGCAGCCACATGTTGACCGCGAAGCTGTTGAAGAGGAGGAAGAGCGACACGAAGATCCCCCAGACGAAGCCGGGCACCGTGCCGTTCATCTCCGAGCCGACGAGCGAGATCCCGATCACGATCCACGGGACGGCGCCGGCGATGCACCCGAGCCAGAAGGGGAGCCAGTCGAGCCGGTCGCGGCCGACGTTCACGCGCTCCATGAGCAGGCCGAAGAGGATCATCGCCGCGTTCACGCCCGCGACCGCCACGAGGGCCGTGAGGTCGGTGACGCCGGCGAAGGTCGCGATCAAGACGACCATCAGCGAGGCGCTGAACGAGTACTCGATCCAGCGCGCGTAGTTCACGCCGCGGCCGAGGTTGCGCTCGTACCAGGAGACGATCCGCGGCGAGGCCACGAGGAGGTGGTCGAGCGCTGCCATCAGGAGGAACGCCGCCACGGCCCAGCGCACCGAGAGGTCGAAGAGCGTCTCCGTCGGGCCGGGCTCGGTGCCGGGAGGCCCCACGGCCCACTGGGCCGTGATCGGGATCGCGAGGGTGGCCCCGATGAGGACGATGAGCGCCGCCTGGCCGGCGTGGATCGCGGCTAGGGCGAGGTTCGCGGTTCGGAGACGCCGCATGGGTTCTTCATTCCAGAAACCCGGCCGGCGAAAACACGGTCAGGAGCCGCGGCTGAGCACGATCGTGTGCACGACGGCCGCCGCGGCGAGGAAGGCGGCGACCGACCAGAGGGCGATCTCGCCGTGCGTGTCGAGCCCCGTGTCCGCGAAGAGGAGCCAGATCACGATGACGCCGGCCGCGATCGCGCTCCCGACGGCCGCCGCGAGCGTCACCGCCCGCTCGGAGGCCGAGCCGGCCAGCTTCCACTCGACGATGGCGAACGCGACGAGCGCGGCGCCCAGGAGCTGCGCGTAGATCGGCGGCTCGGCGAGCGGCAGCCCGAAGAAGTCGTAGAGCGCGTCCCACGTGGCTGCAAGAAGGAACGCGGCGAGCGCCGCATTCGACACCGCGTCGACCTTGAGGACGAGCGCCTGGCTGAGCCGGGGACGCGACACCGCCGGTTCGCGATCAGTCGACGACCGCGATCGCCTCGACCTCGATCAGGTACCCGGGCTCGGCCAGCGTCTCCACGCCGACCAGCGTGTCGGCGGGCAAGTGGTCGCCGAACACGGCCGCCCGGGCCTCGGAGATGACCGGCAGCCACTCGGGCCGGTGGTGGACGACGTAGATCGTGATCCTGGCGACGTCTTCCGGCCCGGCGCCCGCGGCGGCGAGGGCACGGCCGACGTTCGCGAACGCCTGACGGGCCTGGGCGGCCGGGTCGTCTCGACCGACGAGGTTGCCCTCGGCGTCGTCGGCAACCTGCCCGGCGACGAACACCAGCCGGCTGCCGCTCGCGGCGACGACCTGGGTGTAGGACTCGGGCGTGGGCAGCACCTCGGGATTGATCAGCTCGAGCGTCATCGACGCGGCCTCCGTTCGCAGTCTCCGGCTCCGTATACTTTCAGTGTCTGGGGGCGATCCGGTTTCGACGGGGTCGGTTCTCCGGAAGAGCTGCAAGCCGAGGTCCCCGGTTGGCCTCGTAAAACAACCGGGAACAACGTAAGTGCGGATCGCAACGAACTCGCACTGGCCGCCTAACTAGGTGACCCGTCGGCCCAGGTCTCGGCCCGTGGATCTGGGAACCGGCGTCAGAAAACGGGCTCGCCGCCGAAGGAGCGCTGATCGCCCGAGGCGGGACTCTTCAGGATCGGCTAGCCCGCCGGTAGGTTCGCCAGCCCACCGGCCGCGCGGGCGAAATCCAAGGGCAGGCTGAGCTTGGAGATGCTCTTCACGGTGCGACTTCGGACGCGGGTTCGATTCCCGCCGCCTCCACTTCAGGTTTCGACCACGTGCCTCGCGACAATCGGCACATCGCGCGGGCAACCGGTGTAGTGCTGCGTCGTGTCGGGCCGTGTGTGGCCCTTCAGGGCTCGTAGGGCCACCGCGTCTCCGACCGCTCAAACCCGGGGTCCGCTTGCCCACGCGCTGACATGCTGGGCAGAGGCTCGCCAACCGGGCCGCCTCTGCGTTCGCTGTCAGCTAGAACCACTGCATGGGAAAGCCGGTGACGATGGGATTGCTCTTCTATCCGCGCGGCGGATCGGCGCAGGTCGCCCGCTATCTCGCCGCGGCCCTCGACCGCAAAGGCTGGCCGGTTCGGCTCTTCACAGGGTCACTCGGCGAGCCGGGAGCCGTTGCGAACGCAGCCACGTTCTTCGCCGGACTCGACCTCGCGGCAGCCGACTTCACGCCGGCGCTGGAGGCGTTCGATCGGAGCGACGACCCGATGGCCGCTGAGATCCCGCTGCATCCGTCGTTCGAGGATCGCGTGGGAGCGCCCGACCGACTCTTCGCCTCGCTCGACGATCGAGAGGCCGAGCGACAGGTCGCCGCCTGGCAGCGGCTCTTTGCCGACGGCGGGGCCGCGCAGGCGGCGATCGCGCATCTTCATCACCTCACGCCGCAGCACGACGCGCTTGCACGGGTCGCACCAAACCTGCCCGTCGTCGCGCATCTGCACGGAACCGAGCTCAAGATGCTCGACGGGATTCGCCGCCGCCGCGCGCTCGCGGTTCGTCTCGGAACCGATCTCACGGGGATGGCCGCCGGCGCAGGGAGTGCCCGGATCGAAGCCCGGCTCACCGAGGCCGAGCATGACCTTCTTCAGGGTACGCGCTGGGAGGCATGGCGACACGGCGACGCCTGGGAGGCTCGCCTGCAGGCCGACGCGCGGCGCGCGAATCAGCTGATTGCGATCTCGCCCCACGATGCCGATGAGGCCGTCCGTCTGCTCGGCGTCGACGCGTCAAGAGTCGAGGTCGTCTCGAACGGAATCGACGCCGAGCGCTTCGACAGACGTCGGCCGGGTACGGGAGAGCGACGGGCCCGATGGCATGCCTGGCTCGTAGAAGACCCCCGCGGATGGGACGCCTCAGGTGTGGCCGGCTCGGTCCGCTACGGAGCAGACGACCTGGCCGTATTCGCCGATCCGAAGACGGGCGAGGCGAACCCGGTGCTGCTGTACGTCGGGCGCTTCCTCGCCTTCAAGCGCGTGCCGCTCCTCGTGCGCGCCTACCAGCGGGCACGGGCGAGCTTCGAGCGCCCCGCGCCGCTCGTCGTCTGGGGTGGGTACCCGGGCGAGTGGGAGGGGGAGCACCCTGTCGAGGTGGCGCGCTCCGGCGGGAGCGAGGGGATCTTCTTCGTCGGCTGGCGGGGACACGATGAGCTGCCTAAGGGGCTGAACGCGGCCGATGTGCTCGTGGCGCCGTCGGTCGCCGAGCCCTTCGGCCAGGTCTACCTGGAGGCGATGGCCTGTGGGCTGCCCGTCGTCGCGACCCGCACCGGCGGCCCGCTCTCCTTCGTCAACGTCACCCCCGGACGTCCGAATGGCTGGCTCGTCGATCCCGACGACGAAGCCGTGCTGGCAGCCACTCTCATCGAGGTGGTCAACGGTGCGGTGGAGCGCCGCGCGCGGGGGGAGGCGGCCTACGAGCAGATCCGCGGCGCCTACACCTGGGATACGGTTGCGACCCGCGTCGCCTCGCTGTACGAAGGCATGCTCGCCACGACGGGCACGTCGCAAGCCACGTGATGGCCGGCGTCGTCAGTCCCCGAGGAAGACGACGGACGGGCTTGGGACCGCGAAGCTGCGGACGCGGATTCGATTCCCGCCGCCTCCACGTCAGGGCCTGCGCGGGCGGGATTGGATCACCGTGGCGGGCGCGGCGTCCGCTGGTTCATGGTCGGGTCGGTGGCGCTTCCACGTCGCCCCGGTCAGGAGGCCGATCAGGAGCGTGGGCACGACGGTCAGGACGCGATAGACGAGGACTGCCGCGACGACTTCGGCCTGGCCGCCCCCGAAGCCGACGAGCGCGGTCGTCAGGCCGAGCTCGACGATGCCGAGCCCACCCGGGGTGATGGGAATCGAGCCGAGCAGGCGCACGAGCGACCACGCGGCGAACGCCTCGACGGCGGTGACCTCGTCCGCCGTGACGCCGAGGACGCGGAGCGACACGAGCAGCACCAGGTAGACGGTCAGGTGCCCGGCGAGCGTCGCGAGCGTCAGCACGTGCCAGCGGCGCCTGAGGAGCGCGTTCGTGCGCGCGCGGAAGCGCACGAAGGCCTCGCCGTCCCACGTCACAGGCTGCTTCCGGAACAGCCGCTTGCCCCGCGAGGCGGCCCGGGCCGCGAGGTCGCCCACCCGGCGCGCCAGCCTCGGGGTGCTGAGGCCGGCGGCGAAGCCGGCCAGCACGACCACGAGGATGGCGAGCCCGATGAACGCGATCGTGTCGAGCGCGGCATGGGGAGTGCCGGACAGCGCCAGGAGCGCGAGCGCGACGATCGGGAACGCGAGCATGGCGAGCTGGTTCCAGACGCCGGTCACGGCCACCGCCAGGCTGACCGGCGCGGCCGCGAAGCCCCAGCCCCGCAGCAGTGCGAACGACAGCGCCATCCCGACGGCGACTCCCGCCGGCGCGACGTAGGTCGAGGCCGTCGACGCCTGGGTGACGACGAACGCCTGGCGGAACCGGAGCCCCGGCAGCGCGGCCATCCACGGAGGCGCGAAGGTGATCAGGTTCAGCGCCGTCGCTCCCGCGAGAAGCCCGACGTCGGCCCAGGAGAGCTCCCTGACGACGTCCCACACGTCGCGGTAGTCGGCGATGCGCGGCAGGACGAATGCAAACGTTCCGACCACCACGGCGATCCCGAGGCCGCCGCCGAGCACGTGTCGCTTCGAGATCTTCTTCCGCATTGCCGTCCGTGCGAGTTTCCCCGATCCCTCCTGCCCGGTGAGCGCGACCTGGCCTCCGGCGCAGCAGGCGACGGCCGAGTGCCAATCGCGGTTCGACGTCAGGCCGGCGCCGTCCCGCAGGTGCCCGCGACTTGGCCGCTCACGACCTACCAGGTCAGGGAGCGAGCGCGCACTCGCCAGGTCTCAGCCGATTGAAATCGGTGCGCTGCGCGGTCTTGCCGTCGGCGAACGGAGGCGGTCTAGGTACGCCGGCGGCCGCCCGCGCGCTGTCTGCCGGGCTCCGTGCGAGTCCACCAGGGGAGGTTCAGGCCGAACGACGCCATCCCGCCGTCCCTGGCGAGCTTCTCGCGAGGGGAGAGCTCGCGCTCCCGGCGACCGTCAGCCTCGGAACTGCTCGCACCCCGCCGTCCGCGTGCGCCCGCGGCTGTCCCGAGGGCTAGCGACCCGAGAACGGCCACGATGACGATCACCCAGATGCCCACAGCCGAATGGTACGGGTCGAGGATGTCTCGGCAACACGCGCTCCATGCGAGCGCGGCCCCGGTTGTACGGATGTTCGAATCTGGTGAGCAGCCGTATTCTTGGGTTGCATTTCGCGCCCAGAGGGCTACAGTCGTCAGCGCCCCAGCAAAGCTGCCCCTCCTCGAGGCCGCTACGAGTTCGACGGGGGTCAAACTCGCGGCCGGTCGCAGCGGCGCCCAGAACCATCGGCCGTCCCGCTCACCGCGCCCGCAAGGAGGTCGACATGAGCACCGTCGAGACCGGCACCGACATCCGGCCCTTCCAGGTCGAGATTCCACAGGAGCAGATCGACGACCTGCGCCGGCGAATCGCGGCGACGCGCTGGCCCAGCAAGGAGCTCGTCCCGGATCGGTCGCAGGGCGTCCAGCTCGCGACGATCCGGGCGCTCGCCGACTACTGGGCGAACGAGTACGACTTCGGGCGTCTGGAGGCGCGGCTGAACGCGCAGCCGCAGTTCACGACCCAGATCGACGGTGTGGACATCCACTTCATCCACGTGAAGTCGCGGCACGAGAACGCGCTGCCGCTGGTCATGACGCACGGTTGGCCCGGCTCGGTGATCGAGCTGCTCGAGACCATCGGCCCGCTGACCGACCCGACCGCGCACGGTGGGCAAGCGGAGGACGCGTTCCACCTCGTGCTGCCGTCCCTGCCCGGCTACGGCTTCTCCGGCGAGCCCGCCGAGCTCGGCTGGAACGCC
>DASPGT010000171.1:0-36656 GCA_035620475.1 Gaiellaceae bacterium
GCCGTTGCGGTCGAGGGCGGTGGTGCCTAGGTGCTGCCGGTCGGCTTCCGGAAGAACGCGACGCCGAGGGCCAGCAGGCCGGCGGCCAGGCCGGCGATGGCGAGGATGATGGCGACGGTCGCGGTCGAGCCGTCGTCGTCCTCGCTGCTCACGGCCGGGATGGCGGCCGCCTCGTCGGCGGCCTCGTCCGTCGACTCCTCGGTGGTCGTCTCGGCGGCGGCGGCCTCCCCTTCTTCGGCCGCCTCTTCCTCGGGGGCCACGATCGTGATCCGCGGAGCCGGCGAGTCCCCCTCGGGATCCGGGTCGATCCAGCCGACTTCCTCGCCGCTCGAGTAGACCTGGATGGCGGGGAAGAGGATCTCGTCGCCCGGCTGGGCGTCCTCGGGCACGCGGAGGCTGATGCCGAACTCGTCGAACCCGTCGGCGGGGATGGCCGGGTCGCAGGTCCAGGTGACGCTCGCGATCCGCTCGGTGAGGTCCTCGACCGGCTCGGCCAGCTCCTCGCGCTGGACCTCCCGCTCACACGCCGGATGCGGCTTGAAGCGCGCGGACGGGATCGACTCCGGGAACTGGACGGTCACGGTCGTGGTCTCGGCGTCGTCGCGCTCGTTCGGGACGCGGACGACCATGGTGGCGAACGCTCCTGCCTCCCACTCTCCGGGCTGGATCGTGACGTGCGCGGCCGCTGCGGCGGGGAATGCCACGGCGGCCAGGGCGATGCTGGCGATGACCTTTCGAAGCACTGTGCTAACCCCCTCGGATGGGAACTGTGATGGATTCCGTCAGGAGATCGAACTCGCCCATCAGGGCCTCGATCCGGAGCTCCCAGTCGCCCGCGATCGAGAGCGAGGCGCCCTCGACGACGTAGGCCCCCGGTTCCGCCGGATCGGGCTCCGCGGTGAAATCGAGCGGCCCGATTCCCTGACTCGGAAGCGACGCCGAGACGGTGACCTCCGACGGCTCGGCGCCGTCCATGAACGTGATCGTGATGGTGTTCTCTCCCGGCGCCGCCGGGTCGACCCCGACCATCGCCTCCATGTCGCCGAGCACGACCGACCCCTCGAACGGCTCGGCGGCCGTTGCCCCGTCCTCCATGGCCGGATGCTCGCCGGCCTCCATCTCCATCGCCATCGTGCGGGACGGCTCGGAGTTCACGAGGACGGCGGTGACCCCGACGATGACCACCATGATCCCGAGCTCGACGCCGGTCGTGCGCAGGAAGCGCCGCCGCTCGAGCACGGAGGCCATCCCCGCCTTCAGGCGCGGGACCGCGTAGCGGTTGTTGTAGGCGCCGAGGGCGAGGAGCGGGACGACGAGCACGATCTTCGTCAGGACGAGCAGCCCGTAGGTGCTGTCCCAGAACGCGCTCCACGTCCGGAGCTGGAGGTAGGCGGACACCGCGCCGGCCACGAGCAGCGCGACGACCGAGCCGACCGCCAGGTTCGAGAACCGCGGCACCGCCCTGGTGGCGAGCGGCCAGCGGTCGGCCTCGGCCATGACGAGACCGAGGACGAGGAAGGCGAGCCCGCCCGTCCAGAGCGCCGCCGAGATCACGTGGAGGATGTCGGAGGTAAGCCCGAGCGCCCCCAGCGTGCGGGCGTGGCCCGAGAACGACGGCGTCAGCGAGAGCCCCGCGGAGAGCGCGAGCGTCAGGACGACGAGCGGGCGGCGGTCGTGGTCCTCGGCGTGCCGGAGCGCCAGCGCCGTGAGCGCGAGCGTGACCGCCAGCGCCGCCTGGATGAGCATGACCTCCCCGAAGTCAGTCTCGAGGACCGACGTGAAGAGGCTCCACGAGAAGGCGTCGGAGAGGGTCAGCCCGCCGGCCGTGGCCCCCTGCAGGAGGATGTTGACGAGCGCGATGACTGCGAGGACGCCCGCGGCGGCGGCGAGGATGCCGTAGAGGCGTCGCCGGACGCGCCAGGGCGCCGTCGGGAGGGCGATCACGAGCACCGCTGACCCGCCGACGGCGAGCAGAAGCAGGGTGAAGTCGACGAACCGTCCGGCCGTGAAGAGGACGTCCACGGCCTGCGAGGTGCCGGTCAGCGCGTCGATGGAGACGTTCGCCGCCACCCCCCGCTCGATCACGTGGAAGACGAACGCGCCGGAGATCGGGTCCGAGTCCGCCGAGACCACGCGCCAGGCCACCGTGTACGTGCCCGGCGCCAGCTCGGAGTCGATGCCGACCGCCACCTCCGTGGTCGCGGGCTGTGTGACCTCGCCCGCGTCCACCTGCGTGCCCTGGCCGTCGAACACGCGCAGGGAGCCGAGCGAGGCGTCGACCCCCTCGTTGAACTCGAGCACGACCTCGTCCGGCGACTCCGGGACGACGATGTCGTCCTCCGGCTGCGTGGCGATGAGCACCGAGTGCGCGGCGGCACTCGGCGCGAGCGCAGCCACCGCCGCGACGGTCGCGACGACGACGGCGAGCAGGCGTGCTCGTGGTCTCGGCTGGTGCTGACCGATCGTCCTCTCCTCCTTCCCGGGCTCGGGGCCGCGCGCTCTCAGAGCGTGTCGGTGCCCGGCACCGGTCGTCCTCTCGACGGCGGCGGCGAGCCTTCCGGCAAGCGGGCGCCGGCGGGTCGACGTGCCGCCGTTTCCCACCTCCTGGGTTGTCTCCCAGGCCTGCCCTGCGGCCTGGTTCATGCCTTCCCCCTCTCCCCTTATCCGGAGCGCGTCCTCGCGCGTCCGGAAACGCCACTCAGGCTGGGAGAGGAGGGGGCCCGCGCGCGGCGTGGACGAAGCCGAGCGAGAACGCGGGAACGTGGCCGGCGCGCGGGCGGGCCGCCGTCGGCGCCGGGCGCGGCGCGCGTCCCGGGACGGGCCCGGCGAGCGCGCGCGCGAGACCTTCTGCGAACGAGAGGATGCGGCGGGCGAGAGCGACTGCGCTGAGCGCGAAGGAGGCCTGGACCAAAGCGGCGAGGAGCACGAACGGCGCCAGCGTCCCGACGGCCGGGAGGCCGTGGCCGCTGAGCACGGGCTCGACCACCGAGTGGCCGACGAAGCCCAGGAGCGGCACGAGGCCGAAGAGCCAGAGGGAACGGAGCGACGTACCGCGCCAGCGCCTCCCCGCCACGGCGCCGGCGGCCAGCGGGAGCGCCAGGGCGAGGCACAGAGCGGTCGAGGTCGCCATGTAGCTCAAGTACCCCTCGAGGCCGCTCTTCGGTTCGGCGCCGCCGGTTACGGCGCGGTGGGCAACGGCGTGCGCAGCGGCCCAGCCGACTCCGGACAGGGAGAGCAGCACGGGAACGACGAGATGTCGCCGCCTCACAGCAGGGACGATGGTAGATGCAGTGAGATTGTCTGACAACTTCCAGCCGCCCTCGCCCGCGGCGGGAAGGGAGAAGCCGGCGCCGTCGCGAAGGTGTCAGGCTGCGGCGGCGCCGGCTCGACCTGAGGCTCTCGGCGCCCGGTCCGCCGGGACGAGCTGGGGCTCGGCTGCGGGCGGGCTCGTGGGAGAGAGCCTCGCTCCGGAGCCTCACGCGGCCGGGGAACGGTGCCTCCGCGGGTGGTGGGGCACGGAAGGCGCGTCGCGGCGCGCGGTCGCTCCGAAAGCTAGGCGGCCGCCGGAACCGGGGGCGCCCGCGAGTGGGCGGAGCCCGGAAGGAGGAGGCCGGGGAGGCGGTCGGCCCGGCGCGGGCGCGGGCCCGCGCTCCCGTCCGCGCAGCCGATCGGCGGCGCCGAGGACCGGATCGCCCAGGCCAGGCGTTCGGCGAGGAGGAGGATCGCGCCGCCGAGCCCGGCCGCGCTCAGCGCGAGCGGGATCTGGACGAGGAGCCCGAGCAGGACGACGGGGACGAGCTCGGCCGCTGCCGCCCCCGAGAGCGGGCCGTGCGCAGGCAGGCCGATCAGCGTGTCGGCGGCCAATCCCAGCACGGGCACGAACCCGAAGAACCAGATCGCCGGGCCCGAGAGGCCACTCCAGCGCCGCCCCAGGGCGAGGCCCGCGGCCAGCGCGGTCGCCAGAGCGACGCAGAGCGCGAGCGAGGTCGGCAGGTACGCCGCGTAGGCCTCCACCGAACCGCCGTGACCGTGGTGCATCGCCGCCGGCCGGGCCACCAGGTCGTGGACGAGCGCGTGGACCGCCGCCCACGCCAGCCCGAGCCCGCCCAGGAGGACGGGTAACGCCACTCGACGCCAGAGCAGCATGTGGCGATCGTAGACCTGCGCGGTCCTCGTTACAACCTGCCGCCCGCGCCTATGACAGTTCCCACCGGAATCAGGACTAGGTCAGGGCCTGCACCGATCAGCCGTGGAGCTCCGTCTGTGAGCGGCTCCACCGAGGTCTTGGACGTCTGCCAATCGGCGAGGTTGGACGGGTTCGTCAGGTAATCGAAGACGACTCCGGCGGCCGACTCACGAAGAATGTCTGCTCGATACGCATGTTTGCGCCTCCTGATTGAGGAATGCATGTGCGCCACGAGTGAGTTGAGTGGTCTTCGCGGCCCCACGTTCGACGGCAGCAGTGCCAGACTCTGTCCAGAAGGACTCCGTGTCGGCGAGCGCCCGTAGCGGATCGACCGCAACGGGTGCGGGCTCGTGTGACGGATGCCGTGTGAGGACGAAGGGAAGGAGCTCGCCGGCCGAGACGTGGAAGTCGGCTTGCACCGCGGCGTCTTCGGCCCGTGTTTCGACTGCTGTGCGAAGCCAGACGCTGTCCTGGCCGGCACTCGCCACATCCGCTCCGTCGATGTGACGAAGCCGGGGTCGGGTCCGTCCGTAGTCGAAGCGGGCCCGGAGATCCATGTGAACGCGGACTTGCCCGCGGACGCCCTCGACGAGGCGGACGACGTGGGGTGCCTCGCCGCCGGGCGGCATGAAGTCGACCAGTCGAATCGACCCCTCGGCGGTGTCGAAGTCCGTTTCGAGCACGAGGGTGTGGGGGCGGTAGCGGCGACGAGTCCGCCGCACGTGCCCGGACGGTGCAATCCGCCAGCGGCCGTTCTCCGCATTCCCGACCACGGCGGCGAGGGAGACCGCCGAGTCGAATCGCGGCTGGCAGAGCCAGTCGATCGATCCGTCCTTGCTCACGAGCGCTCCTGCTCGGCCGTCCCCCAGGAGCGCGTAGCCCTCGATCCGCGGCGGCACCCGACTCACCCCTGCGCCTTGGCAGTTCGCACGGTCTCGGCGAGCGGCTGAGCGTCGAGCCTGGCGACGTCGGCGGTTCCGGCGACCGGCTCACGGCCGGGTAGGAAGCGGACGACGACGACGGCAGTGGCTGCGGCGAGCGCGGCAGCGACGAGGAGGCCCGTACCCATCGCCTGGGTGAAAGCGGCGCCCGTTGCGGCGAGGAGCTCGCTGCCGGCATCCGTTGGGAGCTGGGCCGCAATCCCAGTGGCGGCCCCCACAGACTCCTCGGCCCGTGCTTCGGCCTCGGCCGTAAGACCGGAGAGAGAGCCTTCGACCTCGCGTGCATAGAGGGAGCTGATGAGCGAGCCGATCACGGCGACGCCGAGTGCTCCCGAGACCATGCGCGCGACCGTGTTGGTGGCGGACGCCACGCCGGTCTTGGCCGCGGGAACCGCGCCGACGACGGCCTCCGTCGCGGGCGCCATGATCCAGCCCATCGAGAGCGCGAGCCCGAAGAACCAGAAGACCAGGCCGAGCGTGCCGGTGTCCGACTCCCAGAGCGACGTCAGCGCGAGGAGCACCGCGAGGCCCATCAGGCCTGCGGCGACCACGCGAGACGTGCCGAGTCGTCTTACGGCCTTGCTCGAGGAGCCGGCGCCCATCATCAACCCGAGCGCGATCGGGCTCATGACCGCCCCCGCCTCGATTGCGCTGTAGCCGTGCGCGAACTGCAGGTACTGGGTCAGGGCGAAGATGCCGCCGAGCAGCGCGAAGAAGGCAACGCTGACGGCCGCCGTGCCGACGCTGAAGCGGGCACTGCGGAAGAAGCCGAGGTCGAGCATCGGCTCGGCGACGTGACGCTCCCACCACAGGAAGGAGCCGAGGAGCGCCACGGACGCCCCGAGCAGTCCGAGGATCGGGCCGGACGTCCAGCCCCGCTCCGGGGCTTCGATGATCGCGTACACGAGGACGCTGAAGCCGGCCGTGGAGAGCGCGGCTCCGAGCAGATCGAACGAGCCGGGCTTGGGATCGCGGCTCTCCGGGACGTAGCGGATCCCGAGCAGCAGCGCCGCAACGGCGAACGGCACGTTGACCATGAAGATCGAAGACCAGCTGAACCACTCGAGCAGGAGCCCGCCGGTGAGCGGGCCGAGCCCGATCCCGACTGCCGCCAGAGCGGCCCAGACGGCGATCGCCTTCCCGCGCTCGGCGCCGGTGAAGAGGTTGGCGATGATCGAGAGAGTGGCGGGCATGATTAGCGCGGCACCCACGCCCATCGCCGCTCGCACGGCGATCACGTCGTTGGCGGAGTCGGCGATCAGGGCACCGAGGCTGGCCAGGCCGAAGATCGACACGCCGGTCTGGAGCGCGAGCTTGCGGCCGAAGCGGTCGCCGAGCGTGCCGAAGACGAGCAGGAGGCCGGCGAAGACGAGCAGGTAGGAGTCGACCATCCACTGCAACTTCGAAGGGGAGGCGTCGAACTCGTCCTGCAGGGTCGGTAGCGCGACGTTGAGAATCGTGTTGTCGAGCCCGATGATCACCAGGCTCAGCGAGAGGACGCCGAGCGTCTTCCAACGGCGTGCGTAGTGGAGGGGGTCGACGGGCATCAGCAGCGCTCCTTCCGGGGCTCGAGAGCCGATCGGGTCGTCTTTGCCATCGGTCTCCACCCTCGCGGAGCACCGCCGCCGTCGCGCCGGTGATTTCGCCGGGATTCCAGAGGAGTAGCCGAGAGATGGCGGGTTACGATCACCGCACGTGCTGTACGGCCGAGACCCGGAACGCTCTCGTATCGGCGAGCTTCTCGATGGCGCTCGCGCGTCGCGGAGCGCCGTCCTCGTCATCTCCGGCGAGCCGGGCGTCGGCAAGTCCGCGCTGCTGGAGGACGCGCGCGACCAGGCCGGCGACATGCGCGTGCTCGGCGGCGCCGGGGTCGAGTCGGAGGCGCAGCTTCCGTTCGCCGCTCTGCACCAGATCGTCCGCCCGGTTCTCGGGCACGTAGAGAGCCTTCCGCAACCGCAGGCAGCCGCCCTTCGTGGAGCGCTCGGCCTGGCAGCGGGGGGAGGCGAGGACCGCTTCCTCGTCTCGCTCGCAGTCTTGAGCCTGCTCGCCGAGGCCGCGGAGGATCAGCCGCTCCTGTGCCTGGTCGACGATGCCCAGTGGCTCGACGATGCGTCCGCAGACGCTCTCGTCTTCGTCGCCAGGCGGCTCGAAGCCGAGGGCATCGTCATGCTCTTCGGCGCTCGCGAGGGCGACGTTCGGCAGTTCGAGGCACTAGGGCTGCCGGAGCTGCGCCTGGGCGGCCTCGACCCGTCCGCGGCTGGGGCGTTGATCGACCTGTCGGCAGGCGTCGAGCTCTCGTCGGAGCTCCGCGACCGGCTGGTCGCCGAGACGGGGGGCAACCCACTCGCCCTGCTCGAGCTCTCCTCCGCCTTGAGCGAGGCTCAGCTCTCGGGCACCGAGACGGTGCTTGCTCCCATCCCGGTCAGCGCCCGCGTCGAGCACGCATTCCTTGCGCGTGTGAATCGGCTCCCGGAGGAGACGCAGACGCTCCTGCTCGTCGCCAGCGCCGACGACAGCGGCGAGCTCGCGACCGTGCTGGGCGCCTCGGCACAGCTCGGCGCCGGGGCGGAGGCACTCGATGGAGCCGAACGAGCCGGGCTGGTGCACGTACGCGGAACGCGGCTCGAGCTTCGCCATCCGCTGGTCCGCTCCGCTGTCTACCAGGCGGCGCCGCTCTCCAAGCGGCAGGCCGTCCACGGCGCGCTCGCGAGCGTGCTCGACGGTGTAGCCGACGCCGATCGCCGCGCCTGGCATCGCGCCTCGGCAAGCGTCGAGGCCGACCCGTCAATCGGCGAGGAGCTCGAGGAAGCAGCGGAACGGGCACGGCGGCGGAGCGGATTCGCGGCGGCCTCGCTCGCCTTCGAGAGGGCGGCCACACTTACAGCAGACGAGGACCACCGAGCACGGCGACTCACGGCAGCGGCGGAGAACGCCTGGCTCGCGGGACGTGTCGAGCGAGCCCTGATGCTGCTCGAAGCTGCCCGCCCGCTGGTGTCGGAGCCGGTTCAGCGTGCCGACATCGACCGCTTCCTCGGACTGATCGAGATGACCCGCGGGGTACCGGCCGACGCCTGCCAGCTACTGCTGCGCGCGGCCACCGAGGTCGCGCCGAGCGACGCCGGGCGCGCGCTGCAGCTGCTCAACATCGCCGGGCTCGCCGCGGCCTACGCCGGCGACCGCGAGGCGGCTGTCGCGATTGGCCGGCTGGCCCGCGACCTGCACCAGGACGAACCGCCGTTCTTCCGCATGCTGGCACAGCTTCTCAGCGGGCTCGGAGCTCACGCCGACGAGGACTTCGCCGAGGCCGCCCCCATGCTCCGCGCGGCGCTCGAGCTGGCGGAAGAGCTCGACGACGACGCGGCCAAGGAGCCGGTTGCTCTGCTGTTTGCGGGGCGGGCCGCTCTCTATCTCGGCGACGATGACGCGACGTATCGGACCCACCGCGAGGCGGCGGCCCGCGCGCGTGCGAGCGGGGCACTCAGCATCGTGACGCAGATCCTTCCCCGCCTGGCCATCACGGAGCTCTGGGCGGGCCGCTGGGCCTCGGGCTCGGCCAACGCGAGGGAAGGCGTTCAGCTCGCGCGCGAGATCGGCCAGCACGATCTGGTCGCGCAGCAGCTCGTGCTGCTCGCGCTCATCGCGGCCCTACGCGGGTCGGAGGACGAGTGCCGATCGCTGGCGGCCGAGAGTCGAGAGCTCGCCTCCGCTCGCCGCCTCGGGATCGTCCTCGAGCTCGCGCACTGGGCTCTGGCACTGCTGGAGCTGGGGCTCGGTCGGCCAGAGGAGGCGCTCAGGCGCTGTCGGGAAATCTCCTCCACGCTGGTCGTTTTTTGGGGTGCCCTGGATCGGATCGAAGCTGCGCTGCGCGCAGGCGAACCGGAAACCGCGCGCACGTGGCTGGACGTCCTCGAGCCATGGGCGGAGAGCAGCGAGTCCGCCTGGGCCCGAGCGGTGGCCCTGCACTGCCGCGCACTGCTCTCGGACGACGAGGGGGAATCCGAACGCCTCTTCCTGGCGGCCCTGGAGGCGCACGTCGAGGCCTCTCGCCCCTTCGAGCATGCCCGCACCGAGCTCGCCTACGGCGAGTTCCTCCGCCGCGTGCGCCGACGAGTCGAGGCGCGTGACCATCTGCGAGCGGCTCTGGACGGCTTCGAGACGCTCGGAGCAACGCTGTGGGCCGAGCGGGCGCGGGTCGAGCTGCGCGCAAGCGGCCAGACGGCACGAAAGCGTGACCCGAGCACGAGGAACACGCTCACCGAGCAGGAGCTCCAGATCGCGCGTTTCGTCGCGGAGGGCCGCACGAACCGCGAAGTGGCAGCCCAGCTCTTCCTCAGCCCGCGGACGATCGACTTCCACCTCCGCAACGTCTACCGGAAGCTCGGCATCACCTCGCGCACCGCCCTCGCCCGCCTCGATCTCGACTCCGAGAGCCAGAGCACACCCCTCTCGTCCTAGCCAACAGCTGACCGTTCCTGCTGGAGCGGATCGTCGGTGGCCGAGCGCATGCGTGCTCGACGCGCGGGCGCGGGCCCAGGTCGGTGACAACCCAAGGTCGAGCTGATCCTGGGTTGGGCGGAAACGAACAGCTAGCTCTCGTCGGCTGGAGGACGCCGGAGCCGCTTCGTCCGGCTCCGGGCGCGCTTCTGCTCGAGCCGGCGCTCCCGGGCCGCCCGCGTAGGCGTCGTGGGCCGGCGCGGGCGGTCGCGGCGCAGCGCCTCGCGGAGCGCGGTCGCCAGCCGCTCGAGCGCCAGCTCGCGGTTGCGCGCCTGGCTCCGCTCGTCCTGGGCGACGGCGCGCACCACCGGCCCGGCCCGGGCGCGGATGCGCGCCTTCTGCCCGTCGGAGAGGGTCGCGGACGTGTCGACGTCGAAGGTCGCCTCGACCCGGGTCTCCGTCTTCTGGGCGTGCTGCCCGCCGGGCCCGCTCGAGCGCGACGTCCGGACGCGGATCTCCGCCAGCGGGATCGCCAGCCCGCGGTGGACGCGAATAGACTCGGGGCGCATGGCGGCGATTCTGCTCGACATCGACGGCGTCCTGCACGTGTCGGGCGAGCCAGTGCCGGGCGGCGGGGAGGCGGTGAGGGCTCTCAAGGCCGACGGCCACCGCCTTCGCTTCGTCACCAACAACACCACGCGAGCGCGGGACGAGCTCGCCGCCGACCTGCGCCGGCTCGGGGTCGACGTCGACGCGGAAGAGATCACGACGACACCGCTCGCGGCCGCGCGGCTCCTGGCCGGGAAGCGCGTGCTCGCGCTGACGATGGCGGCGGTGAGGCCCGACCTCGCCGGCTCGGTGGAGCTCGTGGAGCGCGATGCCGAAGTGGTGCTCCTGGGCGGCGCGGACGAGTCGGAGGAGACCGCCGAGGTGTTCGCCTACGCGAACCTCAACAGCGCCTTCGCCGAGCTCGACGCGGGCGCGCGCCTGGTCTGCCTGCACAAGAACCGCTGGTGGCAGACCGCGGTGGGACCGCTGCTCGACTCGGGTGCGTTCGTCGCCGGGCTCGAGTACGCGGCCGGCGTCGAGGCCGAGGTCGTCGGCAAGCCGAGCGCCGCCTACTTCGCGGCCGCGCTCGCCGAGCTGGGGGCGGAGGCCGGGGAAGCCGTCATGGTCGGCGACGACGTCGAGGCCGACATCGGCGGGGCGAAGGCGGTGGGGATGCGCGCCGTCCTCGTCCGCACAGGGAAGTTCCGCGAGGAGACGCTGGCGGCCGCCGAGCCGAAGCCGGACGGCGTCGTCGCCTCGATCGCCGACGTTCCCGCGTACCTGCGCGAGGCCGCATGAAGGTCGGCCTCGACCTGATCGAGATCGACCGCGTCCGCGCGGCGCTCGAGCGCTACCCGCGGTTCCGCGAGCGCTGCTTCACGGAGGCCGAGCGCGCCTACTGCGACTCGCGCGCGAACCCCGCCCAGCACTACGCCGCCCGCTTCGCCGGCAAGGAGGCCGTCGGCAAGGCGCTCGGGTTCGGCGTCGCCCGCGCGTTCGCCTGGAAGGACGTCGAGATCGCCGGCCGTCCCAAGCCGTCCGTCCGGCTCTCCGGTCGGATCGAGGAGTGGTCGCGGCGCGTCGGCGCGGGGGAGATCGACCTCTCGATGACGCACTCGAAGGGCATGGCAGCCGCCGTGGCCGTCGTCGCGCCGCAGGGATGACCTGGGAGCCGCTCTACACCGCCGAGGAGATGCGCGCCGCCGAGGCCGCCTACCACGGGCCCACCCTCGAGCTGATGGAGCGCGCGGGCAAGGGCGTCGCGGACGAGATCCTCGCCCGCTACCCGGAGGCGCGGCGCGTGGCGGTCTGGTGCGGCACCGGGGCGAACGGCGGCGACGGGCTCGTCGTCGCGGCCGAGCTCCTGCGCGCGGGGCGCGAGCCGGCGGTCCGCCTGCTCGGGCCGGAGGAGAAGGTGTCGGGCGACGCGGCCGCCGTCCTCGCCCGGGCGAAGGAGGTCGGCGTCCCGTTCGTCGAGGAGCACGGGTCGGCCGACCTCGCCGTGGACGCGCTCTTCGGCACCGGCTTCGCCGGCGCCCCCCGGCCCGACGCCGGGCGGGCGATCGGCGAGCTGAACGAGGCCACCGTCCCGGTCGTGTCCGTCGATCTCCCCTCCGGGGTCGACGCCTCGACAGGGAGGGTCGCCGGCGCCGCCGTCGAGGCGGACGTCACGGTCACCTTCCACGCGCCGAAGGTCGGCCACGCGGTCGCCCCCGGGCGCTTCCACGCGGGCGAGGTCGTGGTCGCCGACATCGGGCTCGCGGGCGTGCCGACCGCGATTCGGCGCGCGAGGCCCGCCATCCTCGGGCTGGTGCCCCGGCGGACGGAGCGGGACAACAAGTACACGGCCGGCTCGGTGCTGGTGGTGGGCGGCTCGCGCGGCCTGACGGGCGCGCCGTCGCTGAGCTCGGAGGCGGCGCTCCGCGCCGGGGCGGGCATCGTCACCGCCTGCGTCCCGGCCTCCCTCAACCTCGTCTTCGAGCAGCGCCTCGTCGAGGTGATGACGCGGCCGTGCCCGGACGAGGACGGCGCGCTCACCCCCGACGCGGCCGACGAGATCCTCGCGGCGGCGGAGCGGGCGGGGGCGGTCGCCCTGGGGCCGGGCCTCGGCCGGACGCACGGGACGCGCGCGCTCGTCGGCTTCCTCCTCGACCGCCTCGACCGGCCGGTGGTCCTCGACGCCGACGGGCTCTGGGCGCTCGCCGGCCACCTCGACTGGGTCTTCGCCCGCGACGCCCCGACCGTGCTGACCCCGCACGCGGGGGAGCTGGGGCGGCTGCTCGGCCGCCAGTCGTCCTGGGTCGCCGCCAACCGGCTCGACGCCGCGATGTCCGGCGCCGACGACACCGGCGCCGTCGTCCTCCTCAAGGGCGCGGACACGCTCGTCGCCGCCCCGCGCCGCAGCCCGGTGGTCGCGGACCTCGGGAACCCGGGCCTCGCGACGGCCGGGAGCGGCGACGTGCTCACCGGCGTCGCCGCCGCGTTCCTGGCGAAGGGGCTGGAGGGGAGCCTCGCCGCGGTCGCCGCCGCCGCGGCCTGCGGCGCCGCCTCCCGGATCGCGGCCGAGCGTCACGGGGAGGCGGGGATGATCGCCCGCGACGTGATCGAGGCCCTCTCGCCCGCACTCTCGGCGTGACGCTCTCGCCGCGTGCCCGCCAGGTGCAGGAGGCTCTCGCCGCGCGCGGGTTCGCCAACGAGGTCGTCGAGCTCCCCGACACGACCCGGAGCGCCGCCGAGGCGGCCGCCGCCGTCGGGTGCCGGGTCGAGCAGATCGTCAAGTCGCTCGTCTTCCGCGGGGCCGAGTCGGGCCGTCCGCTGCTCGTGATCGCGGGCGGGGCGAACCGGGTGGACGAGGCGAAGGTGGCCGAGCTCGTCGGCGAGCCGATCGAGCGCCCGGACGCCGGCTTCGTCCGGGCGCGCACGGGCTTCTCCATCGGCGGCGTCCCGCCGCTCGGCCACGCCGAGCCGCTCGAGGTGCTGATCGACGAGGACCTTCTCCGGGAGGACGAGGTGTGGGCGGCCGCGGGCACGCCGTTCGCCGTATTCGCGCTCGACCCGGCCGACCTCGAGGCCATGACCGGCGGGCGGGTGGCGCGGGTGGCGGCGTGAGGCGCTCGCGCATCCGGGTCGACCTGGGCGCGATCCGGCGGAACGCCGCCTTCCTCCGCGACACGGTTGCCCCCGCCGAGGTGTGGGCGGTCGTCAAGGCGGACGGCTACGGCCACGGCGCCGTCGGGGCGGCCCGTGCGGCGCTCGCGGGCGGCGCGACCGCACTCTGCGTGGCGACCGGTCGCGAGGGCGAGGACCTGCGCGAGGCGTTCCCCGCGGCGCGGATCCTCGTGATGGGGCCGCTCTCACCTGAGGAGGAGACGGGGGCGCGGGACGCCCGCCTCGAGGTCGCGCTCACCTCGCCGGAGGCGCCGGCCGGCCTCGACCTCCACCTCAAGGTGGACACCGGCATGGGCCGCTGGGGGATGTCGCCGGCGGAGGCGCTGGCCGTGCCCCGGGAGCGCGTCGTCGGGGTCATGAGCCACCTGGCCACCGCCGACGAGGCCGACGAGTCCTTCGCCCGTGCCCAGATCGAGCGCTTCCGCGAGGTCGCCGCGGCGTTCCCCGGGGTGACCGCGCACTTGGCGAACAGCGCCGGCGCGCTGCGCTTCCCGGAGGCGCGCTTCGACGCCGTCCGCTGCGGCATCGCCCTCTACGGGCTCTCGCCGTTCGGCGACGACCCGACCGGCCACGGGCTCGAGCCCGCGCTCTCCTGGCACAGCTACGTCGCCCACGCCCGCGTGCTCGAGCCGGGCGAGAGCACCGGCTACGGGCGCCGCTTCGCGGCGGAGGCGCCGACGCGGGTCGGCATCGTCCCCGTCGGCTACGCGGACGGGTTCCGGCGCGGCCTGACCGGCACGGAGGTGCTCGTCGCCGGCGCGCGGCGGCGCGTCGTCGGCACGATCTCGATGGACTCCTTCGCCGTCGCGCTCGGGGACGAGCCGGCCGGCGCCGAGGTGACGCTGATCGGCGACGGCGTCCTCGCGGAGGAGCACGCGCGCGTCCTCGGCACGATCAACTACGAGATCACGTGCGGGCTCAACCGAGACCGGACGCGGGCCGAGGTGACCGTCGCCTATGGATGAGCGCATCCGCACGGCGGTCGGCGACGAGCCGGCCTGGGTCGTCGGCGGCGCGCTCCGCGACGAGCTGCTCGGGCGGGAGATCGTCGACGTCGACGTCGCCTGCCCGGGCCCCGAGCTCGCGGCGCGGCTGTACGGGCGGCTGGCGCGCGGCGCCGTCTTCCCGCTCTCCGAGCGGCACGGCGCCTGGCGCGTGGCGTTCCCAGACGGGACGACCGTGGACTTCACGCCGCTCCGCGGGGGGACGATCGAGGAGGACCTGGCCACCCGGGACTTCACGGCGAACGCGCTCGCGCGCCCGCTCGCCGGCGGGGAGCTCGTCGACCCGCTCGGCGGCGAGACCGACCTGCGCGAGCGCCGCCTCCGCGCCGTCGGCCCGTCGGTCTTCGAGGACGACCCGCTGCGCCTCCTGCGGGCGGTGCGGCTCGAGGACGAGCTCGGCTTCCGGCTCGACGCGGAGACGGAGGAGCTCGTGCGCGCCTCCGCCGGCCTCGCCGCCGAGCCGGCCGGAGAGCGGATCCTCGGCGAGCTCGAGCGGCTCTCGCCTGACGGCTTCAGGCGGGCGGACGAGCTCGGCCTCCTCGCCCCGCTCGGCGGCTCGACGGAGGGGCTCGACCGGGTCGACCCCGCCGACACGCCCGGGTTCGCGCTGGTCGCCGTCTTCGGCGAGGAGCTCCGCCGGCTGCCCATCTCCAACGAGCTGCGCCGCTTCGCGCGCACGCTCCTCGCCGCCGAGCGCCCACCCGACGACACGCCGCGCGAGCTCCACCGCTTCCGGCGCCGCACCGAGCCGTGGGCCCTGTCGGCGCTCGCCTTCCTCGGCGCGACCGACCTCTACGGCGCCGTCCGCGCCGCGCGTGCCTCCGATCCCCCGGAGCCGCTCCTCCGCGGCGAGGACGTGCTCGCGCTGGGGATCGAGCCGGGCCCCGAGGTCGGCCGGCTCCTGGAGCTGGTCGCCGAGGAGCGCGCCGTCGGCACGATCTCGACCCGCGACGAGGCGCTCGACCTCGTCCGCGATCAGGTCAGCGCCACTTGATGGTGCAGCCGACGGGCGGCGTCTCCTGCACCTCGGGCTCCGAGCCGGCGAGGGCGGCCTCGAGCGCAGGGCGCAGGTACGGCTCCGCTCCGACGGGGTCCTGGTGGTCGGAGTCGGGGGCGCCGTGGTAGACGAGCCTGTGGCCCGCGTCGAAGACGAAGACCTCGGGCGTCCGCACAGCGCCGTAGGCGGTGGCCGTCGCCTGCGTCTCGTCGTAGAGGAAGGGGAAGGCGAAGCCCTTGGCCTCGGCGCGGCGGCGCATGTCGTCGGGCGAGTCGCCGAGGTAGCCGGCGTTCGCGTTGATCGCCACCAGGCCGGCGCGCCCGTCGAAGTCGCGCGCGACCTCGCTCAGCCGGTCCTCCCAGGCGACCACGTACGGGCAGTGGCAGCAGGAGAAGACGACGGCGACGGGCTTGCCCTCGTAGTCCGAGAGGCTGTGCGTCGTGCCGTCGACGCCCGGGAGCGAGAAGCCGGGGGCCGGGTCTCCGAGCCGAAGCGCCGCCACGGCGCCAGGATATAGCGATGGTCGGGCTCTACGACGCGGTCGGTCACGGCATGTGGGCCTACACGAACGCGGCCTTCCGCGTGGACGTTCTCGGAGGCGAGAAGCCCGATCCCGGCCCGGGGACGCTCGTGGCGGTGACCCACCGGAAAGAGACCGACGTCCCCGTGATCTGCCCGCCGCTCTACTTCGCCATGGGCGGGCGGCGCAACCCGGCGAACCAGATGCACTTCGCGGCCCGCGACGACATGTTCGTCCCCGGCTTCTTCGCCGGGTTCCCCCCGGACCTGCCCCTCCGGGCGCGCCGCGTCCTCTACCGGCTCGGCGTCGGCCGCTGGCTCCCGCGCGTGAACGTCTTCCCCATCCGCAGCGCCAGCATCGCCCGCGTGGGGGAGGTGCTCGCCGCGGCGCCCGACCGCCCGCCGGCCGACGTGCTCCCGGAGGAGCAGGCCGCTGCGCTCCGCGACCGCGCGCTCGCCTGCGGGCTCGACCCTCCACGCCGGAGCGCCGACGCGCTGCGCGGCTCGTACGCCGATCTCCTGTGGCGCCCGCTCTCGCCGGAGGACACGCTCGGGCTGGAGGAGTTCTGGAGCCGCCGGGCGGCGCAGGCGGCGGGGGACTTCCGCGCGCTCGTGGAGGTCATCCGTGCGGGGCACGTCCTCATCGTCTTCCCGGAGGGCCGCCCGTCCCCGGACGGGGAGATCGGGCCGATCCGGCCCGGGATCGGCGCGCTCGTCCGCCGCGGGAAGCCGGCGGCGGTCCGGCCGCTGGCCCTCGGCTACGACCCGCTCGTCCGCGGGCGCACGCGCGTCCACCTCTCGCTGGGCGCCCCCGTCCAGCTCCCGAAGGAGGACGTCGAGGGCGCGCTCCTCGGGTCGTTGCGTGCCACGATGCCCCTCACGTGCGGCCAGATCGTCGCCTCCCGGCTCGCGGCGGGTGCGGACGCCGATCTCCGCGGGCTCGAGCGCGACCTCGGCGACGCCGTCGCCGTCGCGCGCGAGGAGGGCCGCCGGGTGGAGCCCGACCTCACGACCGCCGAAGGTCGCCGCCGCCGGCTGACCGAGGCGCTCGCGGTTGCACCGCGCCGGGCCGCCGACCTGTCCTTTTTGGCGCGCGAGTACGCGAGCGCCCGAGGCGTGCGGGCGTCAGCCTGATTCCTGAGCGGGCTCGCGGCGGCGCCCGAGGAGCCGCGGGAACGCCGGGCTGACGAGGACGGCGCCCATGAGGGTGACCGGGAGGACGGCGAGCGCGTGCATGGTCAGGACGTACGCCGTCGCCTTGTCGGGATTCACGTCGATCCCCTTGGCGGCGAGCAGCGTCAGGTAGTCGAACGTCCCGATGCCGGCGGCGGTCGCCGGCACGGCCAGCGCCAGGTTCCCGATGCCCTCGAGCAGGAAGTACGCCCCGACCGGCAGCTCGAGCCCGAAGGCGAACTCGCCGACGATCCAGTACATCGCCACGTCGGCCAGCCACATCGCCGCCGAGGTGCCGAAGATGGCCACGAGCCGGGTGCGGCCGCGGAACGCGCCCAGGCCGTCCACGAAGTGCGCGGCCGCGCGCGTGAAGCGCGTGTGCCAGCGGGGCGGGAGGCGCCGGGTCGCCCGCCAGGCGAAGCGCTCCGCGCCGTCCGGGTCACGGGCCGCGAGCGCGACGAGGCCGACGCCGAGCGCCGCGCCCGCCGAGAGCGCCACCCCGGTGAGGAGCATCGGCCCGCCCTGCCCGATGGCGAGCGCGCCGAAGAGGATCCACGCGGAGAGGATGACGCCGTCGAGCAGGCGCTCGGCGAAGAGCGTCCCGGCGCTCACGAACACGGGCACCTGCCGCTCGCGCATCGACTCGATGCGGAGCAGGTCGCCGCCGCGCGCGGGGAGGATGTTGTTCGCGCCGCGGCCGACTGCGACGGTGGAGAAGAGCTTCCAGAGGCCGATCTGGAACCCGGCGCCGCCGAGGAGGTAGCCCCAGCGGACGGACATGATCAGGACGTTCGCGAAGACGAGGGCGAGCGCGACGACCATCGTCCACCCGGGCAGCGACGTGATCTCCCGCCAGGCCTCGCCGAGGTCGACCTCGCGCAGGAAGAGCCAGAGGAACGCCGCCGTCGCGGCGGTGCCGATCCCGATGCGGAACAGGTTCCTGCGCCAGTTGCGCATGTGGGTGGTAAGTATGCGCGCTGGAGTGGGACGGAGCAGGGCGCAACGACGTGGCTTCTCGGGCCGGCGCGAGGTCGCGATCGGTCTGGGCGTCTACGCGCTGTACCTCCTGGCGAGCCGCCGCAAGCGCGGCGAGGCCGGCCGGCTGCAGGCGGCGAGGAACGCCGAGCGGGTGGTGGCGGTCGAGCGCCGGCTGGGGATCCACGTCGAGCCGCAGCTCCAGGAGCTCGTGCTGCCGTACCGCCGGTTCCTGAGCGTGCTCAACGTCGCCTACGTCGTCTCGAACGCGGCGCTGACCGTGGGCTGGCTCATGCGCCTCTACCGGAGGCGCCATCCGGAGTTCCACCGCTTCCGTCGCGCCGCCGTCCTGACGACGCTCGCCTGCCAGCCGATCTTCTACTACTTCCCCTGCGCGCCACCGCGCTCCCTCGACCACCTCGTGGACACGATCGCCGACGTGAGCGGCTTCGACCTCGACACGGGCCCGGTCGCGCAGCTCTACGACCCGCTCGCCGCGATGCCGAGCATCCACGTCGCCTACGCGGTCGTCACCGCCGCCGGGGTCGCGGCCGCGGCGGAGAGCCCCACGCTCCGCGCGCTCGCGCCCGCCTATCCGCCCCTGGTGGCCGCGGTCGTCTTCGTCACCGCGAACCACTACGTCCTCGACGCGGTCGCCGGCGCCGCCATCGCCGGGGCGTCGCTGCGGCTCACCCGCGGGCGCGGCGAGACGTGAGCCTGACGAGCGTCCCCGGGATCGCCGCCTGCAGGAGCCCGGCGACCCGGAAGGCGCCGTGCACGTACGACTCCGGCTTGCCGCGCTCGACGGCCCTGACGATCACCTCGGCCACGCGGTCCGGCTCCAGGACGAAGCGCTCGAACCGCGTCCCCTTGAGCCGGTTCTGGGGGAAGCCGTCCGTCCAGACCGGGCCCGGGTTGACCGCGTGCGCGCGGATCCCGCGCGGGGCGAGCTCGGCGGCGACGCCGCGGGAGAAGGCGAGCTGCGCGTGCTTCGAGGCCGCGTACGGCCCCGACGAGCCGCCGACGGAGTAGACGCCGGCGACCGAGGCGACGTTGACGACGTCCGAGGGCGCCCCCGCCTCCAGGAGCGGCAGGAAGGCACGCAGCGCCCAGATCCCGCCGAGGTAGTTCGTCGCGATGACCTGCTCGATCCGCTCGGGCGGCAGGTCGAGGAAGCCGCCGCCGCCGGGGATGCCGGCGTTGGAGACGAGCAGGTGCACGGCGGGGTGGCGCTCGCCGACCCGTGCGGCGGTCGCCTCCACCTGGGTGCGGTCGGAGACGTCGCAGACCTCCCCCTCGGCGCCGAGGTCGGCCGTGACCCGCTCCAGCCGCTCGGCGCCGCGCGCCAGCAGGACACAGCGCCAGCCGCGCCGGGTCAGGAGCCGCGCCGTGGCGGCGCCGATCCCGCTCGATCCTCCGGTGACGACGGCGACGCGAATAGGAGCAGGGTAGTCAGGTTGATCGCCACGGTGTCCTCGATCGGCTCGGCGTAGCCGCCGGCGAGGGTGACGCAGACGGGGACGCCGGCGCGCGCCAGAGCGTCGCGGACGAGCCGGTCGCGCTCGGCAAGCCCGTCCCGGGTCAGCGCGAGCCGCCCGAGCCGGTCGCGCTCGTACGGGTCGGCGCCGGCCAGGTAGAAGCAGACGTCCGGCTGCGAGCGGGCGAGCGCCTGGGGGAGCAGCCGGCGGAGGCCCTCGAGGTAGGCGTCGTCCTCGGTGCCGTCGGCCAGGTCGAGCTCGAGGTCGCCCGGGACGCGCCGGAACGGGTAGTTGCGGAAGCCGTTGACCGAGAACGTGAACGTCTCCGGGTCGTCGAGGAACGCCGCGTGCGTCCCGTCGCCCTGGTGGACGTCGAGGTCGACGACGAGCACCCGGCGGACGCGACGGGCCTCCCGCAGCGCCCGTGCCGCCACGACGACGTCGTTGAAGACGCAGAACCCGCGCCCGCCGTCCGGGAACGCGTGGTGCGTTCCGCCGCCGACGTTCGCCGCGACGCCGTCGGCGAGCGCTGCGGCGGCGGCCTGGAGCGTCGCGCCGACCGACCGCCGGGCCCGCTCGACCAGGGCCGGCGACCAGGGGAGACCGAGCGCGAGCTCCTCGCGCCGCGACAGCCTGCCCCGTTCGAGGCGGTCGAGGTACTCCTGCGCGTGTGCGAGCCGGAGCTCGGTGTCCGTCGCCGCGCGGGCGTCGGCGACGTCGACGGCCGCCTCCCGTTCGGCGCCCTCGCGCACCAGCCGGTACTTCCCGAGCGGAAACCGGTGCCCCGGCGGCAGCGGGTACGTGTAGACGTCGTGCGCGAACGCCTGCATGCCCGCCAGCAACAGTAGACTCCCCGCGCCGATGAGCGATCGCTTCGCAGGCAAGACGGGCCTCGTCCTCGGCGTGGCCAACCGCCGCTCGATCGCCTGGGCGATCGCGCAGCAGCTCGCCGACGGCGGCGCGCAGCTCGCCTTCACCTACCAGGGCGAGCGCATCGAGAAGAGCGTGCGCGAGCTGGCGGAAACCGTGGGCTCGCCGCTCGTCACCGAGTGCGACGTCCGCTCCGACGAGGACCTCGAGCGTGTCTTCGCCGAGGTCGGCGAGGCCTTCGGCGGCAAGCTCGACCTGCTCGTCCACTCGGTCGCCTTCGCGGACGCGCGCGACCTGGAGGGCCGCTTCACGGACACGCCGCGGGACCGCTTCTGGCTCGCCCTCGACGTCTCCGCCTACTCGCTCGTCGCCTGCGCGCGCCTGGCCGAGCCGCTGATGGAGGCAGCCGGCGGCGGCGCCATCCTGACGATGACGTACCTCGGCGGCGAGCGCGCCGTGCCCCACTACAACGTCATGGGCGTGGCCAAGTCGACCCTCGACTCGTCGGTGCGCTACCTCGCCTGGGACCTGGGCCAGAAGAACGTCCGCGTGAACGCCGTCTCCGCCGGTCCGGTGCGGACGCTGGCCGCGCGCTCGATCGCGGGCTTCCCGACCATGGAGGCGATCGTCGAGGAGCGGTCCCCGCTGCACCGGGCCATCGGCGCGGAGGACGTCGGCGCCGCGGCCGCGTTCCTCCTCTCCGACGAGGCGGGGAACGTCACCGGAACCACGCTCTACGTGGACTCCGGCTACCACGCCATGGGCATGTAGGAGCCGCCGGCGCCTGCCTGGCGGTCGCGAGAGCGGCTTGTTCAAGCTGGCTGGGCTCCCACGACCGCTCGCTGCGTGGCCGATCTGGGGCCCGCGAGGGAATTGTGCTGGCAGGAAGCAGGCGATAGGGTCCCAGGCCGGGATATGACTCCGGGGCCTCCTGTTGTTGGGGGAGGGGCGGTGCGGTCGAGTGACCGGGCTGCCGCGGACGCCTGAGCGCCCTCGGCGATGGACTCTCTCGAAAGGGGCAGAGATGAGTAAACGGATCGTTGTGATGGTCGGGCTGGTTGTGCTGCTGACCTCACTGCTGGGCGGCTTGGCTGCTCCGGCGACCGCCACGAAGAACTCGAAGGGCGACGACAAGAAGACGGAGCAGAGCGGTCAGCTCGTGCACCTCCAGCTGCTGGCGTTCAACGACTACCACGGCCACCTCCAGGCGAGCACGCCCGGCACGATCGAGGGTGCCCCTGCGGGTGGCTCCGAGTATCTCTCGGCCATGCTGAACGAGCTTCGGAAGGGCAACAAGCACAGCCTCACCGTTGCCGCCGGTGACCTCATCGGGGGTTCGCCGGCCTTCTCCGGGCTCTTCCACGACGAGCCGTCCGTCGAGTCCCTGAACGCGATGGACCTCGCCATCTCCAGCGTCGGCAACCACGAGTTCGACGAGGGCGTCACCGAGCTGCTGCGTATGCAGAACGGTGGCTGTCATCCCGTCGACGGCTGCTACTTCGAGAAGAAGTTCAAGGGCGCCGACTTCCAGTGGCTGTCCGCCAACGTCGTCAACGAGACGACCGGCAAGACGCCGCTGCCGCCCTACGAGATCGAGAGGATCAAGGGCGTCAAGGTCGCCTTCATCGGCATGACGCTCGAGGCGACCGACACGCTGGTGGCCGCGGCCGGCATCCAGGGATACGACTTCCTGGACGAGGCCGAGACCGCGAACGCCCTCGTCCCGAAGCTGAAGCGGAAGGGCGTCGAGGCCATCGTCGTGCTGCTGCACGAGGGCGGGTCGCAAACACCGCCTCCCGGTGACGTGGACGCGTGCGTCGGCATCTCCGGCCCGATCGTCGCGATCAACGACGCGCTCGATCCGGAGATCGACGCGATGATCACCGGTCACACGCACCTGCCCTACAACTGCGTGCTCGACGACTCGGCCGGCAAGCCGCGCATCGTCACGAGCGCCTACTCCTTCGGCCGCGTGGTGTCCGAGGTCGATCTCGTCCTCGACAGGAAGACCAAGGACGTTCGCCGCGACCTCAGCACGGCGACCAACCACGCTGTCATCCAGGCTGACCTGGCTCCCGACCCCGCGATGACGGCGATCATCGCCAAGTGGCAGCCTCTCTTCGACGAGTCCGGCAACGATCCGGTGGGGACCATCACCGCCGACATCCTCCGCGGGGGCACACCGCCCGGGTCGGACCGCGGCGTCGAGTCGGCGGCCGGCAACCTCGTCGCGGACGCCCAGCTGTGGGCGACGTCGTCAAACTTCGCCGACGTCGCGTTCATGAACCCCGGCGGGCTGCGATCCGATCTGCTGTACGCGCAGTCGGAGAGCGAGGGCGACGGCGTCGTCACCTTCGGCGAGGCCTTCACGTTCCAGCCGTTCGGCAACACGCTGGTGACGTACGCGATGACCGGGGCGCAGATCGTCTCTGTGCTGGAGGAGCAGTGCCAGCCGCTCGGGTCGAGCCGTCCGTTCCTCCATCTCGGCGTGTCGGAGGGCTTCACGTACGACCTCGCCACGACGATCGCGGCGGGCAATTGCACATCGGTGACCGTGAGCAACGTCCAGCTGAACGGCGTGCCGCTCAACCTGATGGGGACGTACAACGTCACGGTGAACAACTTCCTCGCCGACGGCGGTGACAACTTCACCACGTTCGGCATGGTCACGAGCCCGAGGCTCGACGGCGGCAACGACCTGCAGGCTCTCATGAACTACATGCAGGCGTTCAGCCCGCTCGCTCCTCCGTCCATCGACCGGGTGAACGAGCTGCCTTAAGGACGCACGCCGATGCGGCGGGACCTGGCCCCACACGGGTCAGGTCCCGCCGACCGGCCGAGACCGAGCGATCGCCGGCGCTGCAGGTCGCGTGTTGGACGCGGTCTCGTCGTACGTCCGAGGTCGACTAGGCTTGCCTCGTGAGAGCCGCGCTCATCCGCGAGGTCGGAGCCACGGCGGAGCTCGGCGAAGCGCCCGAGCCTTCCGGCGAGGCGATCGACGTCCTGGCGGCGCCGATCAATCCGATCGACCTCTCCGTCTCGCGCGGGATCCTGGCAACCGGCCACCCGGAGCTGCCCTACGTCCCCGGCTGCGAGGCCGTGGGGCGCACCGCCGACGGCAGGGTGGTCTGGATCTTCGGCGGCTCGCTCGGGCGGACGGCTCAGGGCGCGATCGCCGAGCGGGCGCCGGTCGGGGACGCGCACGCGATCGAGGTGCCGGAGGGCGCCGACCCCGCGGTTGCCGCCGGCCTCGGGATCGCCGGCCTCGCCGGCTGGCTGCCGCTCGCCTGGCGGGCGCCGCTCCGCGGCGGGGAAAACGTGCTCGTGCTCGGCGCCACCGGCTCGGTCGGCCTCGTCGCCGTGCAGACGGCGAAGCTCCTCGGCGCGGGGCGGGTCGTCGCCGCCGGCCGGAGCGCCGCCGGGCTCGCGCGCGCGGCAGAGGTCGGCGCCGACGCCACGCTCGACCTCGGCGCGCACGAGGATCTCGTCACCGCCTTCAAGGACGCGTTCGGAGGCGAGGGCCCGAGCTGGGTGTTCGACCCGCTCTGGGGCGAGCCGGCCGCGGCCGCGGTGCAGGCCGCCGTGCCGGGCGCCACGATCGTCAACCTCGGCCAGTCGGCCGGCGCGACGGCCGACCTGGCGTCGGCGGCGGTGCGGTTCAAGAGCCTCTCGATCCTCGGCCACACGAACTTCGCGGCGCCCGTCGACGAGCTCGCCGAGCACTACCGGCGGCTGGTGGGCCACGTGACCGCCGGCGAGATCCGGTTCGACGTGGAGCGCGTGCCGCTCGACGCCGTCGCCGACGCCTGGCGCCGCCAGGCGGAGGGCGCCGGGACGAAGCTCGTCATCGTTCCCTGACGGCGCGGGAAAACCCCGAGCGGGCCTCGGGCTCTACCCGGATGCCGCCCGGTGCGTTCGGCGCGACAGTTCGTCGCATGGACGCGCGCACGATCGACGACGCGGGCGAGCGGCTCCGGGAGCTCCGAGCACAGGAGTGGCAGGATCTCGGCCTGGCCGCGGTCGCCCTCGTGCTTGCCGTCGCGGCCACGTGGGCTCTGCCCTCGCTCGCGCTGCCGCTCTTCCTGGGCGGCGTCGGCGTCGGCTTCCTGGGCCTGCGGGCTCTCTGGCGGCGTTGGGATCTCCTGGAGCGCCTCTCCGGCGATCGCACCGCCTACGTGATTCCGGACGTCCGCGCCTGCGCCGCGCGCGAGGCCACGATGGAGAGGCGGAGGATCTACGCGGCCACGATCCGGGGCACGCTCGCAGAGCCCGAATCCCTTGGCGCGGTCGCCGGGGAGCTGGAGGCGCTCGCCGACGAGCTCGAGGACGAAGAGCTCGCTCTGGAGCCCGCCTGCGCCGTCGCCTGCATGCGGCTCGTGACCGACCCCTCGGCGAGCCCGCTCCTTCGCCCCGCTTCGTCACCGGAGGAGCTCCGCTCCAGCGTCCGCAGGATCCGCTCGGGGTTCGCGCCCGGGCGCTGATCGCGGCGCAGGCATGATGACCGGGTGCGGATCTACGCCGCCACCGGCGACGGAATCGCCCGCCTCGACCAGACGGGCGGCGGGTGGGAGGCTCGCTCCTTCCTGGCGGGAAGCGGAGCGCAATGCCTGGCGGTGGACCCCGCCGACTCCGATGTCGCCTTCGCGGGGCTGCGCGACGGCGGGGTCAGGCGGACGGCCGACGGCGGCGCGACCTGGGACGACTGCGGGCTCCCCGAGCCCGGCGTCTTCTCGCTGGCAGTGAGCGCGGCCGACGGGGCCGTCTACGCGGGCACCGAGCCGAGCGCGCTCTACCGGAGCGACGACGGCGGCGCCTCGTGGCGGGCCCTGGACGCGCTCCTCGAGCTTCCCTCGCGCCCGACCTGGAGCTTCCCGCCGCGGCCGTGGACGTCGCACGTGCGCTGGATCGCCCCGAGCCCGCACGACGCCGGCCTCCTGCTCGCCGGGATCGAGCTCGGCGGGCTCATGCGCTCGCTCGACGGCGGCGAGACCTGGCAGGACCACCGTCCGGGCGCCCAGCCCGACGTGCACTCGCTCGCCTGGCATCCCCGGGCTCCGGGCAGGGCCTACGAGGCGGGAGGCGGCGGCGCCGCCTGGAGCGTCGACGGGGGCGACACGTGGCAGCCGGCGGACGAGGGGCGCGACCGCCACTACACCTGGGCCCTGGCGGTGGACCGCGCCGACCCGGACCTCTGGTACGTGTCGGCCAGCACCGGCCCGTACGCCGCGCACGGCGGCGGCGACCCGCAGGCCCGCATCTACCGGCGGCAGAACGGCGGCTGGGAGGCGCTCGGCGGCGGCCTCCCGGAGCCCCTTGGCGCCATGGCGTACGCGCTCGTCGCCACGGAGGATCGGCTTCTCGCGGGCCTCGCCGACGGACAGCTCTGGGAGAGCCGCGACCGCGGCGAGAGCTGGCGCCGGTGCGAGCTCCGGGGCGACCCACCGGCTCGGCTCGTCGCCCTCGCCTGCGCGTAGGCGATCGGCTCAGCCGGCCGGGATGCGCTCGACGACGGCGAAGCCGAGCCGTTCGTACAGCCGGACGGCGCCGGCGTTCGTCGCCTCGACCTTGAGCTCGACCGCAGCCGCGTCCCGGGCGGCGAACGCTGCGAGGACACGGCGGAGGAGAGCCTCGCCGAGGCCGCGCCGCCGCCACGTCTCGTGGACGACGATGTCCTTCACGAAGGCGCTCGTCCAGCACAGCGCAGCGCCGGCGAGCCGATCCTCCGCCCAGGCGAGGAACCAGAGGGTCGGGTCGAACTCGGCGTCGCCGGTCATCGCCGGCAGCCAGGTCTCGAAGGGCTCGACCGAGCCGCCGCCCCTGCGATAGCCGTGCGCCAGGAGGGCGTGGAGCGCGCGGGCGTCCTCGGGCTCGAAGGTCGAGGCCCGGATGCCCGCCGGCCACGCGGGCTCGGGAGCGACTCGGAGCACGACCCGCATTCGCCAGGTCTCGTCGGTCACGGCGGCACATCATCCCACGGGAGGGCGAGCTCCCCTCCTGCTAGGGACGTGGGCGCTGCTCCGGCGCCGGCTCGCCCTCGAAGGCCGGCCGCGCCTCACGCGGGTGCGCCTCGTACCAGCGGGCGTAGCGGGCCGCCAGCGGCGAGGCCGTCAGCCCGTGCAGGAGCACGGAGAGCGCGATCGTGACGAAGATCGTGTTCAGGAGCAGGGTCTCGCCGGCCAGCTCCGCCTCGTCGACGAGGATCACCGCGAACACGATCGACGCCAGCCCGCGCGGCCCGAACCAGCCGACGAAGGCGACGGTCGGACGCCTGGCGCCGGTCCCGAGGAGGGCGAGGGCGACGGGCACCATGCGAACCGCTGTGAGGCTGAGCAGCGCGTAGAGGACGATCTCGACGGAGAGCTCGTCCAGGACGGGGACGAGCATCACGGCCCCGAAGAGGACGAAGGTCGTCGCGCCGAGCACGTTTCCGCTCTCCTCGAGGAACTCCGTCACCTCGCCACCGACGTTGCGGCGCAGCCCGCCGAAGAGGGCGCCGCCGACGAACGCGGCGATGAAGCCGCTGCCGCCCAGCCACACGGCCAGCCCATAGGCGAGCGCGGCGCCGGCGACCGGAACGGTCTGGAGCCAGAGCCCGTCGACGAGCCCGCGCCCGACGCCGAGCCGGATCACCGCGGCGGCCGCGGCGCCCGCGATCGCGCCCCCGAGCGCCCCGTAGCCGATCTCCTCCAGCACGAGGCGCACGGCCTCGCCGTTTCCGATCACGCCCTCCTCGGCCTCGGCGATCGCGATGACGATGAGCAGGAGCGGGACGCAGATGCCGTCGTTGAGGCCGCTCTCGACGTTGAGCCCCTGGCGCACCCGCGAGGGCACCCGGCGGTCCGTCACGACCGCCTGACCCAGGGCCGCGTCCGTGGGCGCGAGGACGACCGCGAGCGCGATCGCCTCGATCAGCAGCAGCTCCCCCAGCACGCCGGCGCCCGCGAGCGCCCCGGCGACGATCGTGAGCGGCAGCCCGATCGCCAGGAGCCGGAGCGGCAGCGCGTACTCGCGGCGCAGCGCGGGGAGGTCGATCCGCGACGCGTCGGAGAAGAGCACGAGGGTCAGCGTCGCCTCGGCGACGAGGCGCACGAGCTCGCTCTGGATCGTCGAGTCGAGCCAGCCGAGCCCCTCGCTGCTGACCAGCATCCCCCCGGCGACGAACACGATCGCCGGGGTGACCACGGAGCCCCGGAGGCGCTTCGAGACGGCCGCGTAGAGCAGCACGAGCAGCGCGATCGCTACGAGCCCGGAGTCACCCACCGCCTGTCCTTTTCACGCCTCCCAGGCGGGCGATTGTAGGGCGCGGCCACGTGCGTAGTTCGCCGCAGCAGGTTCCGGGCCGGGCCCGACTCGGCGGGCGGCGGTACGTGCGATGGTGGCAGCGTGGCTCGGATACCGACCTCTCCGCTCCGTCCGGCGGTCGCGTTCGGACGGGAGGCAGCTCTGGTCGGCTCCGCAGTGCTCGTCTACTTCGGGGTCCGGGGCCTGACGGAGGGGCACGTCGACAAGGCGTTCGCGAACGCCCGCGAGCTCCTGCGGATCGAGGAGGCGCTCGGGATCGCGTGGGAGCTCCGCCTCCAACCGGCGATCGTCGCGCACGAGGTGCTGCTCACCTTCGCCAACTGGGTGTACGTGTACGGGCACTGGCCGGTCATCGCGGCGTGCGGAGTCCTCCTCTACGTCCACCGGCACGACCGCTACCTCCTGCTGCGCAACGCGATGATCATCTCCGGGCTGATCGGCTTCGTCTTCTTCGCCGTCGTCCCGGTTGCGCCCCCGCGCATGGTCGTCCCGGGAATCGTGGACACGGTGACGGAGTACTCGAACGGCTACCGGGCGCTGCAGCCGCCGGCGCTGACCAACCAGTACGCGGCGCTGCCGAGCCTCCACTTCGGCTGGAACCTCCTGCTCGGGATCGTGCTCTTCCAGGCGACCACCCGGCTCTCGATCCGCGCGTTCGCCGTGGCCATGCCGATGGCGATGGCCTTCGCCGTCGTCGCCACCGCGAACCACTACGTCCTCGACGTCGCCCTCGGCGCGGTCGTCGTGCTCGTCGGTCTCGCCGCGGCGTACCTCCTTCGCGCACGTACACTCGGACGAGGTGACGGAACGCGGGACGCAGGGCAGCCCCTTCGTGGTGGCGCACAGGTCGGGGAACTCGCTCAGCGGCCTGAGGCTCGCCGAGGACCTGGGCGTGCGGACGATCGAGGCGGACGTGCACCTGCACCGCGGCCGGCTCGAGGTCCGGCACCTGAAGACCCTCGGCCCGGTCCCGATCCTCTGGGACCGGTGGACGCTCGCGAAACCGTGGGCTCGCCGGCTCGTCGTCGCTGAGCTGCTCGAGGCGGTCGCGCCGGCGACGGAGCTCGTGCTCGACCTCAAGGGTCGCAACCGCCTCCTTTCCGAGCGCGTTCTCGAAGCGCTCGCGCCGCGGCTCGCCGGCGGTCACGGCGTCACGGTCTGTGCCCGGAGCTGGCCACTCCTCGAGCCGTTTGCCGGCCTCGAGCGGGTGCGTCCCGTCCACTCGGTCGGGAGCGCCCGGCAGCTCGCCCGCCTCCGCCGCCAGCTCGGCGGGCGGCGAATCCAGGGGATCTCGATCCACGAGCGGCTCCTCGACTCCCGCGGCGTCCGCGAGCTCCGCGAGGTCGCCGACCTCGTCCTCACGTGGCCTGTGAACACGGTCGAGCGGGCCCGCGAGCTCGTCGCCTGGGGCGTCGACGGCCTGATCAGCGACCGGCCGGACCTCGTGACGGAGGCGCTGTAGGCGATGCCGACGCCGGCCGCCGTCTGGGAGACGTTCGCCCGCGTGGAGCCGCGCTACGTCGCGGTCGCGCTCCTCTTCCACCTGGCGAACATCGGCCTCCGCTCCCTGGCCTGGCGAAACGTCCTCCGCGGCGCCTACCCGGACCGCCGCGTCCCCTTCCTCGGAGTCGCGGGAGCCTACGCCGCCGGCATGGCGCTGAACGCGTTCACGCCCGCGCGGGGCGGCGATCTCGTCAAGATCGCGCTCGCGCGCACGCGGATCCACGGCTCCTCGGTGCCCGCGATCGCCGCCTCGATGGGCGTCGTGTCGCTCCTGGACGCGGTCGTGGCGGGCCTCGTCATCCTCCTCCTCGCCGCGCTCGGCCTGCTGCCCGCGCTGCCGGGGCTCCCCGAGCTCCCGGCCGCTCTCGGGCTCGTCGCCGCCCATCCGGTGCTCGCCGCCGCGGCGGTCGCGCTCGCGGCCGCCGGCGCCGTGCTCGCCGGCCGCCGCTTCGCCCCGCGCCTGCGCTCGGCCTGGGTCGACCTCAAGTCGGGCGCGTCCATCCTGCGCTCGCCGCGCCGCTACGCGACCGAGGTCGTCCCCGTGCAGCTCTCGGCGTGGGCCTGCCGGATCGGAGCCGCGTACTTCCTCCTCGCGGCGTTCGGCGTGCCCGCGACCGTCGCGGCGGCCGTGATCGTCGTCGTGGCCGGCGGGCTCTCGACGGTCGTCCCCACGCCGGGAGGCGTCGGGACGCAGCAGGTGCTTCTCGCCTACCTCCTGCACGCCACGGCCTCCACGGCCACGATCGTCTCGTTCTCGCTCGGGATGCAGGCGGCGGTGACGACGCTGAACCTCTGCATCGGCCTCGCCGCCGCCATGCTCATGCTGAGGACGCTTCGCCCGGCGGGCGCACTCAGGGCCCACGTCCGCGCGCTCAGGGCCGAAGCGGCTTCCTAGAAGGCGCCGGCCGTCCGCCCGGCCGGGGCGCTTGACTAGCGCGTTCTCCAGGCGCATGCTGGGCCGCGCACGTCAAGCCGCTGCGCCGCTCGGACACGAGGAGGCAGGAGTGCGAAGCCGATCACAGCCCGCGCCGCTCGCGGACCCCGACCACCGGCCGGACGGGGAGTTCCAGTGCGGCGCTCCACCCCAGTTCGAGGCGAACGAGGGCGCGACGCTCGCCCAGGCGGTGGCCGTGGCCGCCGCCGTTTCGGGAGGCGTGCCGTCGCTCGGCAAGCGCTGCTCCCGGCGTCACAAGGCGGTGCGCCAGAGCGGGACCCGTCTGCCGTCGGCGGTCAGGCTGATCGTCCTGCACAGCACGGAGGGCTCGACCGCCCTTGGGGCAGCGACCTGGTTCACGAACCCGGCGTCCGAGGGGTCCGCGCACCTCTGCGTCGACGAGCGCGAGTGCTACCGGCCGCTCCCGGAAAACGTCATCCCGTGGGGTGCGCCCGGGGCGAACACGGACGGCCTCCACATCGAGATCGCCGGCTTCGCGGGCTACTCCAGGCAGGAATGGCTCGAGCGCAAGGACGGGCTGCGCCGGGCCGCGTTCAAGGCGGCCAGGCTCGCGGCCAAGTACGACATCCCGATCAGGCTGCTGTCCGACAGCCAGCTTGCGCAGGGGAAGCGCGGCTTCACCACGCACGCGCAGTGCTCCCGGGTGTTCGGAGGCTCCCACAGCGATCCGGGGCTGGAGTTCCCGCTCAAGCGCTTCATGCGCTGGGTGCGCGAGTTCAGCGACGGCGAGCCCGAGGTGCCGCCCGTGCCGGACGAGCCGCCCACGCCTCTGCCGGGCGGCCTCGGCGCCCGCGCCAAGCTGCTCGCCGCGCCCAGGGCCCCGGCCGAGACGCTCGAGCGCTACGTCCTCGAGCGCGACCACGCGCCGCGCCCGGACCGCGAGGCCCGGCGGATCGTGCGCTTCTACGTCGAGCTCTCGACGGCCGGCGGGCTCGACCCGCTGGTTCCGATCGCGCAGATGGTGCTCGAGACCGGCAACCTGAAGTCGCCGCGCTCGCAGCCGCCGTTCCGGAACCTCGCGGGCATCGGCGTCACGTCGACCGACGCCGATCCCGCCGTCGTCCCCAGGTTCAGGAACTGGAAGGCGGCGGTCACGGCGCACGTCGGGCGCCTGATCGCGTACGCGGTCCCGCCCGGGCAGGAAACGCCCGAGCAGCTCGCCCTCGTCGTGCCCGCCCTGCGCGCGCGCCCGCTCTCGCCGGCCGTGCACGGGCACGTCAAGAACGTCGGCGGCCTCGAGGGCACCTGGGCGACCGCCGAGGGCTACGCGAGGGCGCTCAAGCGGCTCGGCGACGAGATCCGGCAGGCCTGAGCGGCGCCGCTACCCGACGGCGACGACGTCGGCGCCGGCCCGGCTCCGAACCTCCTCGGCGACGTCGGCGCCCAGGAGGCGGCCGAAGAGGCCGTGGTGGTGCGCGCCGAGGACGACGAGCGAGGCGTTGCGCTCCTGCGCCACCTCGATCAGCACCTCGGCGGGGTCGCCCGCGGCCCAGAGGAGCTCGGCGGAGACGCCCTCGGCGGCGACGCGCGCGCGGGCGTGGGCGACCGCAGGCTCGAGGGCGGCCGGCAGGCCCGCTCCGGCCCGGGCAGGCGGGCCGTCGGAGAGCGTGCCGAAGTTCCGGGGCGCGCTCGGGTCGAGCGGCATCTCCAGGACCGTGACGACGAGCAGGTGCGCGCCGCGGTGCGTCGCCTCCTCGAGCGCGCGGTCGAGCGCGCGCCTCGCGGGCTCGGAGTCGTCGTAGCCGACGAGGATCGTGGACACGCTAGGCCTGCGCGTGGTAGAGGCGCGCCTGCGCCGCCTCGCCCTCCTGCGGCTGCAAATCGGCGACCCGGACGATCTCGGGGACGACGGAGCGGTCGAGCGTCGTCACGTCGGGCCAGTTGACCTCGACGAGGTTTCCGGCCGGGTCGCGCATGTACATCTGCACCGACCCGTCGGGGAGCTCGCGCACGGCGCCCTGGAAGGTCTCGCCGTCGAGGATCCCGCGCTCGCGCGCTTTCAGGTAGACGCCCTCGAAGTCCTCGACGTCGAGCCCGAAGTGGTGGTACTCGGGCTTCGGCACGTCCCGCTCGAAGACGTGCAGCTGCTGGTCGCCGAGCGCCAGCCAGCGGATGTTCATGCCGAAGTTCGGGGTCGGCAGCCGCTTCATCCCGAACATGTCCTCGTAGAAACGGACCGACGTCTCGAGGTCGTCGGCGTGCACGGACACGTGGTTGAAGCGCCTGGCGTTCAGCGGTGTAACCTCTCGCTCAGACCCTAACTGCAGCGACGACGGAGGGCGACACGCATGGCGACGTACAGGATCCCGTACGAGTCGCTCGACCCGCTCACGATCGGCGCGTCGGGCGACGAGGACAAGGTCAACCGCGACGAGCTCGAGCTCGAGATCCCGGACGGGAACGTGCTCGCGGCCATCTACCCCGACGAGCCGGAGCCGGTCGGCGACGCGACCGAGGCGGCGCGGGCCGCGCTCGAGTCGCCGGTGGACGGGCCCCGCTTCTCCGAGCTCCTCGCGGGCAAGAGCCGGCTCGCCATCGTCATCGACAACCAGTTCCGCCCGACCCCGCAGTCGAAGCTCCTGCCCGCCGTCCTCGACGCCGTCGAGGCGGCCGGGATCTCGGCGGTCGTCGTGTGCGCGAACGGCAAGGTCTTCCCGATGTCGGAGTCCGACATCGAGCAGAAGATCGGCCGCGCGAACCTCGACCGCATGGAGAAGCTCGGCATCGAGTTCTTCCAGAACGAGCCGCGGAACGAGGAGATGTACACCTACGTCGGCGTCTCCTCGCGCGGCACGCCCGTCTGGCTCCACTCCGAGGTCGCGAAGGCCGACGTGAAGATCACGATCGGCCAGGCGCAGTCGAACCACTGGGGCGCGGGCGGCGGCGGCAAGCTCATCCTCCCCGGCGTCGTCTCCGACGAGACGATCGAGTCGAACCACTGCGCGTTCGTCCCCTCGCCGCAGACGCACTACGGCGCCTACGCGGGCCCGATGCGCTCCGACATCGACGAGGTGGCGACCATGTGCGGCCTCGACTGCACGATGAACGTCGTCCTCGACACGCGTGGCCGCGTGATCGAGGTCATGTTCGGCTCGCACCCCGACGCGCATCGCGCGGCGATCGAGCGCTTCAACGAGATCTACGCCTACGAGCACCCCGGCGACCAGGCCGACATCGCGGTCTGCGGCGTGTTCGCGCCGACCGACCACCTCTTCTTCCACACCGGCTGGGGGTGCATGTCGGCCGACTTCGTCTTGAAGGACGGCGGCACGATCATCTACACGAGCCCCTCGCCGGGCGTCTCGACCGCGGTCGGCGACTTCCCCGGCCTGGCGCTCATGGACCTGATGAAGCCGTACATGCCGGCGACGCCCGAGAACTACCAGAAGGTGCTCAAGGACATCCATGCCCGCGAGATCCAGATGTGGGCCGGCTGCATCTGGGTGCCGATCTACGAGGTCATGACCCGCAAGCACCTGAAGCTCGTCACGCTCGAGGAGAACCTCGAGATGGCGGCGGACATCGGCATGGACGCGACGACCTCGCTCGACGAGGCCTTCGCCGAGGCGATGGACCGGCACGGCCCGGACGCGAAGGTCGTCGTCCTCCCGTACGCGCGCTACCAGCTGCCGGCGAACATGGTGCGGATGGAAGCGGAGCCGATCCGGTTCCCGCAGGAGGTGCGCGCGCACTGACGCAGAGCGCCGTGCGGGGCATCAGGGGAGCCCGCGGCGTCGCCGCCGCGCCGCCCGCCTCGCGCGAGATCAAGGGCTCGACCACGATCGTCGAGCTCCTGCGCATGTTCCCGGACGGGGAGGCGGGCCGGCTGCTCGGCGAGCTGGCGCTCCCGTGCGCCCACTGCGGCGGTGCCTTCCACGAGCCGCTGACCCTGGCGGCGAAGCGCCACGGCCGCGACCCGCGGGCGCTGCTGGAGGCCTTCCGGGCGCTGGAGCAGGGCGCGCCGAGCGCGGAGCAGGTCGAGGCGGCTAGGCGGCGTCGAGGAAGCCGAGCACCCGCCGCCTGACCAGCGCCGTGGCGCCCTCGTCGTAGTCGGGCAGGCTCTCGTCCGTGAAGAGGTGCCGGTCACCGGGGTAGAGGAACAGGTCCGCGCCCTCGACGGTCTCGGCCAGCTCCCGGGCGACGTCGACGTCGCCGAGCTCGTCGTCCTCCATCGTGTGGATCTGCAGCGGGACGCCCTCGGGCCAGACACCGCCGAACTCGGAGAGCGGGACGGCCGCGTGCAGGAGCACGGCGCCCCTGACGCCGGCGCGGGTCTGGGCCAGCATCTGCGCCGGCATGACGCCGAGCGACATGCCGGCGTAGACGAGCTCCTCCGGCAGGCTCTCGGCCGCGAGCCTGCCTCGCTCGAGGATCGTCCCGAAGCCGACCTCCTGGACGTACTGCATCCCCTCCTCGAGCTCGGCGAACGTCCTGCCCTCGTACAGGTCAGGGGTATGGACGACGTGACCCGCGCCGCGGAGCTCGCCGGCGAACGAGCGGCACCCGGGCGTCAGGCCCAGCGCGTGGTGGAAGAGCAGGACCTCGGCCACGCTCAGCCGACGACGGGGAGGCGCGTGGTGAACCGGTTCAGGGAGCCGGAGCGGAACGGCTCCTCGTCGATCTCGACCTCCGCGTAGCCGGCGGCGCGCACTGCCTCCTCCAGGCGGGCGCGCTCGGCGAGCGCGCGCGGGAGGTCGTCGGCGGCGACCTCCACCCGGCCGAGGTCGCCGTAGTGGCGGACGCGGACGACCGGGTAGCCGAGGGCCTTCAGTGCCAGCTCGGCGCGGTCGACCTGGCGCAGAATCTCCGGATCGACCTCGGTGCCGTAGGGGAGGCGCGAGGCGAGGCACGGCGAGGCGGGCTTCCACGCGCTCGGGACGCCCAGCTCGGCGGCGAGCGCCCGCACCTCCTCCTTGCCGACGCCGGCCTCGAGGAGCGGGTGGACGACCCCGTGCTCGGCGGCGGCGCGCAGGCCCGGGCGCCAGTCGCCGGTGTCGTCGGCGTTCGCGCCGGAGAGGACAGCCGCGTAGCCGCGGGCGCGCGCCAGGCCCCAGAGCTGCTCGTACAGCTCGGTCTTGCAGTGGTAGCAGCGGTCGCGGTCGTTCTTGACGTAGCCCTCGCGCGCGAGCTCGTCCGTCGTGATCACCTCGTGGGCGATGCCGACGGCCGTCGCGACGTGGCGGGCCCCGTCGAGCTCGCCGGTGGCGAGCGCGGGGGAGACGGCCGTCACCGCGAGCGCCCTCGGACCGAGCGCGCGTGCCGCGAGCGCGGCGACGAGCGACGAGTCGACGCCGCCCGAGAAGGCGACGACGGCGCTTCCGAGCGAGGCGATCCGGGTCTCGAGCTCGTCCGTCCGGGTCATGGCTCCTGGGCGGCCGCGAGGGCGGCGGCCCACACCGACTTTACCGGCCTCCCCAGCCGCCGGGCCGCCGCCGCGCAGTCGTCGTGCTCCGGCGCCACGTTGACGACGCGGCCGTTCAGGCGGCCGAGCTTGACGCGGATCTCCTCGCCGTCCACGGCCACGACGCGCTCCTCGCGCTCGAGCTCGTAGCGGCGGAGCCCGCCGACGCGGACGCCGAGCGCGCTCGTCTCCTCGAAGATCGCCGCCGCCACGGCCGCCTCGTCGGCCGGGCGCGCGAGCGCGGAGAGCACGAATCCGGGACGGCCCTTCTTCATCTGCGCGGGAACCGTCCAGACGTCGAGCGCGCCGGCGGCGAGGCAGCGCTCGACCGCGTCGGGCACGAGCTCGGGCAGGAAGTCGTCGAGATTCGTCTCCAGGAGCGAGACCTCGGCGAGCGGGCCGGCCGCCGCGGCCTCGCCGATCAGGACGCGGACGAGGTTCGGCCGCTCCGGCGTGTCCATCGTCCCGGCGCCGTAGCCGACGCGCTCCAGGGTCAGGGCGGGCAGCGGCCCGAAGCCCGAGGCGAGCGTCACCGCGAGGGTCGCGCCGGTCGGGGTCACCAGCTCGCCCTCGCCCTCGACGCCGACGAGCGGCACGCCCTTCAGGAGCTCCAGCGTCGCCGGGGCGGGGAGCGGGAGGACGCCGTGCGCCGCGCGCGTCGTTCCGCGCGCCGCCGGGAGCGGCGAGCAGCGCACCTCCTCGACGCCGAGGCCGTCCAGCAGCGTGACGACGCCGCAGACGTCCAGCAGCGTGTCCACCGCGCCGAGCTCGTGGAGCTCGACGTCCTCGGCGGGGACGCCGTGGATGCCGCTCTCGGCCTCGGCGAGCCTGCCGAAGGCCTCCAGGGCGCGGCTGCGCACGTGCTCGTCGAGCGCAGCGCTCTCGAGCAGCCCGCGAATCGACCGCCAGCTCCGGTGGTGCGTCTCGTCGCCGGTGCGGATGTCGACGTGGAGCGCGCCGATGCCGTGCCGCTCCTGCCGCGTGACGACGACCTCGACGCCGTCGAGGCCGAGCGCAGCCGGGAGCGCCCGCAGCGGCGCCTCGTCGGCGCCCGCGTCCAGCAGCGCGGCGAGCAGCATGTCGCCGGCCAGCCCCCCGACGCAGTCGAAGTACGCGAGCCGCGTCACGGGCCGGGGTGCGCCGCCCGCGCGATCCGCGCCGCGATCGTGCCGGCGCCGAAGCCGTCGTCGATGCCGACGAC
>DASPGT010000172.1:0-8315 GCA_035620475.1 Gaiellaceae bacterium
AGCTCGAGGTCTGGGACTCCCCCAACTCGGCCGGCATCGTCATCGACGCCGTCCGCATGGCCAAGCTGGCCCTGAACAACGGCGTCTCCGGCGCCCTGGACGGCCCGAGCTCCTACCTGATGAAGTCTCCCCCGAAGCAGATCGTCGACGACGAGGCCTACGAGCTCACGGAGGCCTTCATCAAGAAGTACGCGCGCAAGCCCGCGAAGACGCCCGCGAAGGCGTAGCTCCGCGAGCCGGCGAGGGGCCGGCGGTCCGCCGGCCCCTCGTCAGTCCGTTACCAGTGGGCGATGACCCGGCAGGGGCCGCCGGAGCCCTCCTCCCAGGGGATGAGCCCGACGTAGGCCGTGGCGCCGCGCGGCGGGATGCAGTCGAGACCGGTGAGGTTCTCGATCCCATAGCGGTCGGTCGCCAGGTAGTTGACGTGCACGGGGAACGTGGACGAGTTGCCGGGGTCGAGGCTCAGCGTGTCGATCCCGATCCCGGTGATGTCGCGCTTCTCCGCGAGGTACATGGCCGCCTCGAGGCCCCAGCCGGGGAAGTTGTAGCTCGGGAACGCCGGCCCGCCCTTGAACGCGTCCGGGTCGTCGACCTTCTCGGCCCAGCCGGAGTCCGCGGCGACGAGCGCGCCTCGGGGGACCTTGCCGTGCCGCCGCTCGAACTTCCTGACGTCGTCCATCTCCACCATCGCGTTCGGGTCCTTGCGCGCCTTCTTGCGAATGTCGATCACGACGACGGGGATGACGAGCTCCTGCAGCGTGATCTCCGGCGAGAGCCGGCCGCCCGGGATGAAGTGGCCCGGGGCGTCCATGTGGGTGCCCGAGTGCTCCCCGAACGTCCACTTCTGCGCGTAGAAGCCGGACGTCCCGTAGTCGGCGATCGTCTCGCGCAGGGGCTCCTCTCCGGTGGCGAAAACCGGGAAGCCCTCCCTGAAGGTGTGCGTCAGGTCGCAGAAGCGGTCCTTGCGGCCCTTGCCGCGGCCGCCGTTCGCCAGGGCGCTCGCCGGGAAGCTGGCGGCCAGCGCCGCGCCGGCGGCGCCGAGGAGAGCGGTGCGCCGGTCGACCCTCGGCGTCCCCTCCGACTCGACCCGCTCCCTGACGATCTCGGCAGTGCCCGGAAGACACATGGTGACTCCTCTCCACGGGGTTGAAGCCGCGACCGTACCGCGCCTCGCGGAAGCCTTCAAGTCGCGCCGTAGAATCGCTCTTGTGCCTCTGCGGATCTGCCTCGTGACCCCGTTCGCCTGGTCGCAGCCCCACCCCGTGAACGACCACGTCGCGGGGACGGCCGCCGAGCTGCGCCGGCGCGGGCACGAGGTCGTCGTGCTCGCGCCTTCGGGCAGGACGACCGACCTGGCCGCCGGCCGGCGCGCGCTGAAGCGACTCGGCCGGGAGGGGACGCCGCTCGAGGGCACCGTGGCGCTCGGGCCCGCGATCCCGGTCTCGCGCCGGAGCCGCCTCGGCGTCCCCATCGGCGTCCGGGCGAACCTCGGCCTCGCGCTCGCGCGCGACCGCTTCGACGTCGTGCACGTGCACGAGCCCGGCCTCCCCAGCCTCTCCTACCTGGCGCTGCGCGACACGCGCAGGCTGGCGGTGGCCACCTTCCACTCGGCCGAGCGCCTCGGCTACCCGCCCGGGAAGAAGCAGCGCGAGAAGCTGCTGGGCCGCGTGGACGCGCTCACGGCCACGAGCACGGCCGCTGCGGAGGCCGCCGCGGCGAGGTTCCCGGGCGACTACACGGTGCTGCCGCTCGGCGTCGACCTGGAGCTCTTCGCCCCCGCCGAGCCTCGCCGCCGCTTCGTCGTCGAGTGGCGCGCCGAGGAGCTCCCGCGGCTCCGCGCCGCCTTCCGGGCGCTGGCCGACGTGCCCGCCTGGGAGCTCGTCGTCCTGCGGACGACGACGCTCGCCGGCCGGCCGTACGTCCCGCGGGCGCTCCGCGGCCGCGTCGCCGTGAGGTCGGCGCTGGACGCGCGGACGCGGGCTGCCGAGCTGGCCGGGGCGGCGGGTCTCGTCACGGCGGCCCGCGGCAGCGCTCGCCTCGCGCTCGAGGCCCGGGCCGCCGGCGTTCCCCTCGTCGACCCGCCGGGCTCGCGGGAGCAGCCCGAGCTGGTGACGGCGGCGCTCGCGCGCCTCGCCGAGGACGACGCCTGGCGGGCGGAGAGCGCGGCCGGGGCGCGGGCCGGCGCGGAGGGCGAGAGCTTCGGCCGCCTCGCCGACGAGCTCGAGAGCCTCTACGCGAAGGTCATGCGGAAGCGGCGGCGTGTCGCCGCCCCCGCCGGAGACCCGCTGGCCGACCGGCCGCTGATCCTCGCCGACCTGCACATGCACACCGAGCACTCCCACGACTGCGCGGTGCCCGTGCCGGACCTCCTCGACCACGCCGAGGGAATCGGGCTCGGCGCCATCGCCGTCACCGACCACAACGTCTTCTCCGGCGCCCAGGAGGCCGTCGGGCTCGCGCGCGGCCGCGCCCTGACCGTCATCCCGGGCGAGGAGGTGAAGACGGACGGAGGCGAGGTCATCGGCCTCTTCCTCAAGGAGGAGATTCCCCGCGGGATGCCGATGGGCGACACCATCGCCGCCATCCGCGACCAGGGCGGCGTCGTCTACGTTCCCCACCCCTTCGACCGGCTGCACACGATCCCGCCTGCGGAGACACTGCACCGCCACCTGGCCGAGATCGACGTCTTCGAGGTCTACAACGCGCGCCTCCTGTTCGAGGGCTTCAACGACGAGGCGCTGCGCTTCGCGCGGAAGTACAACCTGACGATGGGCGCCGGCTCCGACGCGCACGTCCTCCAGGGCGTGGGCACCGGGCTGGTGCGCATGCGGGCCTTCGAGACGCCGGAGGAGTTCCTCTGGAGCCTCCGGAGCGCGGAGATCGTCCGCCGCCCGAAGTCGCTCCTCTACCTCCAGGGCCTGAAGTGGGTGGCGCAGGCGCGCGAGCGCAGGACGAAGGCGTCGGTCCGATAGGAGGACGCCGGGGGACCCCGAATACCTCCGCGACCCCGTGCCCGTGTCCGCCGACGACATCTCCGAGCGCTACCTGAAGAAGGCGATCGCCGAGATCAACGAGCTCGGCCACGAGATCGCCCAGGCCGCAGGCGAGGAGCGCGTTCCCGTGCTCGGCTCGGGGCACCCGCTCGCCGACATCATGCTCTTGAAGCACGCGCCGCAGACGGCGGAGGTCCACGAGGGAGTCGCGTACTTCGGCCGCTCGGGCCAGGCGGTGCTGAAGTCGATCCAGCGCCTGCACGTCGACCCGATGGTGATCTACGGCACGAACTGCCTCAAGTTCGAGGGCGCCTCCGACGAGGACTCGCACAGCTGGCTGGCGCGGGAGCTGCACGTCGTCCAGCCGAAGATCGTCGTGGTCATGGGGCAAGATGCGCGGGCATGCCTGAACGCCGTCAGGTTCCCGCTGGCGACGGAGGTGGAGGACCGGCTGGGGGAGATCCAGCGGTTCACGCCGACGATCGACGCCCTGCTGACCCCGGACGTGGACGAGTCCCTGGACGAGCAGAAGACGAAGCGGGCCTTCTGGGAGGCGTTCAAGGCTCTCGGCCCCTGGTGGTCCGAGCTGCCGCCCTACTAGGCGTCCTCACCGCCCTCGCCGTCTACTACGGCGTCTCGGAGTCGCTGCCCGACCTCGGGCTCTGGGCCGACGTCGCCTTCGTCGGGCTCGTCCTCATCCCGGCGTTCTTCTCGCTGACCTGGCTGGCGCTTCCCTTCTGGCGCGTCGCGCCGACGGTCGCGCTCGGCGGCGCGGTGGTGGCGCTCGTCGTCCTCGCCCTCCTCTTCTCCCTGGCCGGGCTGGACGTGGCGGCGAACTTCGTCAAGTTCGCCGCCGTGACCGCCGCCGGGTGGTGGTTCCTCGCCTTCTTCGAGTCGGTGACCTGGGTGCTCCTGGTGGCGATCCTCATCGTCCCGGTGGACACGTATTCCGTGTTCCAGGGGCCGACGAAGGTGATCGTCGAGGAGCAGCCGCAGATCTTCGACGCGCTCTCGATCGCCTTCCCGCTCCCGGGCGAGCACAACTCGGCGCAGCTCGGCCTCCCCGACGTTCTCTTCTTCGCGCTCTTCCTGGGCGCGGCCGTCCGCTTCGCGCTGCGGCCCGGGCTGACCTGGGTGCTGATGGCCCTGTCCTTCGCGGCCACGCTGGCGCTGGCAGTGGCCTTCGACATCAGCGGCCTGCCCGCGCTGCCGCTTCTCTCCGTCGCCTTTCTGCTCGCCAACGGCGACCTCATCTGGAGGCAGGTGCGGGCGCAGCGGGCAGCCGGGCCGGGATGAGGGTCGCGGCCCTCTACGACGTCCACGGGAACCTGCCGGCGCTGGAGGCGGTGCTCGGGGACGTCGAGGAGGCCGGCGTGGACGCCGTCGTCGTCGGCGGCGACGTCTGCATCGGGCCGATGCCGGCGGCCGTGCTGCAGAGGCTGCTCGCGCTCGGCGAGCGGGCGCTCTTCCTGCGCGGGAACGGCGACAGGGAGATCGCCGGGGAGCCGGCCGGCGGCGGTCTCTGGGTCGAGCGGACACGCTGGTCGGCGGAGCAGCTGACACGCGGCCAGCGGGCCTGGCTCGCCGCGCTCCCGGACACGCAGACGGTGGCGGTGGGCGGGCTCGGCCAGGTTCTCTTCTGCCACGGCTCGCCGCGGAGCGACGAGGAGATCCTGACGCGGATCTCGTCGGAGGAGCGGGTGGCGGCGGCCGTCGCCGGGGTGACGGAGGAGGTCGTCGTCTGCGGCCACACGCACGTCCAGTTCGACCGGCGGGTCGCCGGCCGGCGCCTGGTCAACGCGGGCAGCGTCGGCATGCCCTACGAGGCGGCGCCGGGCGCCTACTGGGCGCTGCTCGGCCCGGGCGTCGAGCTGCGGCGGACGGCCTACGACCTGGAGGCGGCGGCCGCCGCGATCCGGGCAACCGGCTTCCCCGGGGCCGCGGAGCTGGCGGCCGAGAACGTCCTCACGGTCCCGAGCGCCGAGGAGGCCACCGAGCAGTTCGAGCGGCTGGCCCGCGCTACGTCCGCGTGAACAGGGCGACCGTCTCGACGTGCGGGGTGTGCGGGAACATGTCCACCGGGCGCACGCGCTCCAGCGTGTACCCGTGGTCGCGGACCAGCTCCTTCGCGTTCCCGGCGAGCGTCGTCGGATTGCACGAGACGTAGACGAGGCGCGGCGCGCCGAGCTCGCCCACGCGGCGCACCGCCTTGCCGGTCAGGCCCGCGCGCGGCGGGTCGACGACGACGACGTCAGGCGGGCCCGCGCGGCCCCTGAGCTCGTCGAGGTCGCGGGCGACGTCGCCGGCGAAGAACGCCGCGTTGGCGAGCCCGTTCAGGTCGGCGTTCTCCACCGCGCAGGCGACCGACTCCTCCGAGTACTCGATCCCCCACACCGTCAGCGCGTCGCGCGCCAGCGTCAGCCCGATCGTGCCGATGCCGCAGTAGAGGTCGTAGACGGTCTCCTCCCCCGTCAGCCCGGCGTACTCGCGCGCCAGCTCGTACAGGACCTCGCACATCTCCGTGTTCGTCTGCAGGAAGGCGCCCGGCCGCACGCGGTAGCGCAGGCCGAGGATCTCCTCCTCGATCGCCTCCTCGCCCCAGAGCAGGTCGGTGGGGAGGTTCGTGACCTCCGCCGGCGAGTCGTTGACGGCCCAGTGGACGGAGCGCACCTCGGGAAAGGCGCGCAGCGCCGCGATGAGCTCCTCCGCGCCGGCCAGGTCGCCGGGCGCGGTGACGAGGACGACGAGCGCCTGGCCCGTGTTCCGCCCCTCGCGGACGACGAGGTGGCGGAGGTAGCCCTCCTGCTTCTCCTGGTCGTAGGCGGGCAGCCCCTGCCGGCGCGCCCACGCCTTCACCGCCTCCCGGATGCCGTTGCCGACGTCGGTCGTCAGCCAGCAGCGCTCGACGTCGAGCACCTCGTCCCACCGGCCCGCCCGGTGGAAGCCGAGCCCGACCTCGCCGTCCGCCAGGGTCGTGAAGGAGTACTCCAGCTTGTTCCGGTAGTGGAAGACCGAGCGCGCGGGCACGGCCGGCTCGAGCTCGACCTCGAGGCCGCCGATCCGCCGCAGCGCGTCGGCGACCTGCTGCGCCTTGGCGTCGAGCTGCGCGTCGTAGGCGAGGTCCTGGAAGCGGCAGCCGCCGCAGGCCGGGTAGTGCGCGCACGGCGCCTCGACGCGCGGCGCGCCCTCCTCGACCACCTCCGTCGCCACCGCCTCCGCGTGGCTCCGCTTCACCTTCGTCACGCGCGCGCGCACGACGTCGCCCGGAAGCGCCCGGTTGACGAAGACGACGAAGCCGTTCAGGCGTGCGACGCCCCGGCCGCCGTAGGCGAGCGAGTCGATGCGGAGCTCGAGCTCCTGCTCCTTCCGGACGGGCGCGGCCACTCGGGGAGCCTAGCGGCGTATCATCCGGTGCATGTTGGGGTGGCTCAAAGCACTACTCGGCCGCGACCGGCCTCCGCCCACCGGCCAGCAACTGCAGGAGCTGGCCGAGAAGGAGCGGATCCGCCGCAAGGTCGAGCAGGAGCGACGGCGCGCCGAGGCGACGAGAGCCGAGCAGGGGGCGCCGCTCGACGCCCACGACCTCCGCGGCGGCTTCGGCGGCTGGTAGCGGTCAGCGCGAACGGGCGCGGAGCAGCTCCACCGGGGCGCCGACGCCCCTGAGCGGGATCTCGCCGATCCGCTCGTAGTCCAGCTCGCCCGGCGCCCCCGCCTCGAGCACCGCCCGGCTGACGAGCACCTCTCCGGGCCGCGCGTAGTCCGCGATCCGCGCGGCGACGTTCACCGTGCGGCCGAAGTAGTCGCCGTCCTGGAAGACGACCGGCCCCGCGTTGACGCCGACCCGGGCCGGGACCTCGACGGCTTCGGGCGCACGGCGGACGAGGTCGAGCGCGCACAGCACCGCGCCCGCGGGGTCGGCGAAGTGGAACATCACCCCGTCGCCGAGCCACTTGACCGCCTGGCCGCCGTGGGCGCGCGAGGCCTCGTCCACTACCACGGCGAGCCGCGAGGCCAGGTCCGCCGCCACGGCATCGCCGCGATCCTCGGTCAGCGACGTGAACCCGGTCAGGTCGAGGAAGGCGATGGCGGGCGGCCGGCGCGGGGGCCGCGGGCGGATGCCGCGCTCGTCCAGATAGTGCTCCGTGGTCTCGGCCATGTAGCGGACGACGGCGCGCTCGAAGTGGCGCGCGTGCAGCCAGCCGACGACGTCGCCGGCGGACGTGATCGCCCGGCGCGCCATCTCCGCCACGATCCGGCCGCCGTCGCCCTCCGACACGTCCATCCGCTCCACCCGCATGCGAACCAGCTCGTCGAAGAAGCGGACGTTCGTCGTCGCCACGCGGCGCAGCGCGTCGCCCTGAAACCGCGCCAGCCTGATGAGCTCCTCCTCGTCGAGGAGCTCCCACGCATGGAGGAAGGCGGCGAGCGTGGCGGCGTCGTCCTCGCGCACGCGGTCGCCCGGAGCGGGCCGTGGCAGCCCGAAGGCCTCCAGCAGCCGCGCGACGGACTCGGGCGTCCGGCCGAGGCTCGCCGCCAGCTCGGCCACCGTGCCCGCCGAGCGCGGCGGCTCGGGGAAGTAGGTCTCGACCGGGCCGTAGTCGAGCTCGCCCGACGCCACGCCGGCCGCGACGTCCTCGAGCGCGATGCCGCTCTCCTCGAACGCGGCCATCGTGTGGACGAGCATGACCTCGCCGCCCGCGAAGAGGCCGTCGGCGCCGGGCGCCATGACCCCCAGCACGACCAGCCGCTCGACGAACGGGAGGGGCTGCCCGGCCCGCGCGGCGAGCTCCTCCGCGCTCAGCCGCTCGGGCATCAGATCAGGGTGGAGACGTAGACCTTGCGCGTCCGCGGGCCGTCGAACTCGCAGAAGAAGATGCCCTGGTACGTCCCCAGCGCGAGCTCCCCTTCCCGCAGCGGGACAAGCACCTGGGGGCCGAGCAGGGACGCGCGCATGTGCGAGGGCGCGTTGGGCCCATCGGCGTCGACGTGCTTCCACGACCAGCTGTCGTCGGCGATCGCGGTCAGCGCCATCTCGAAGTCGTCGAGGAGGTCCGGGTCGATCTTCTCGTTGATGGTGATGCCCGCCGTCGTGTGCGGGACGTAGACGAGGACGGCGCTGCCGCCCGCGTCCGCGCCGACCGCCCCGCGCACGTCCGCGGTGATGTCGACGAGCTGAGTCTTGCGCTCCGTCGTGACCTGGATCTCCTGCACGGGCGGGTATCCTACGCGACCCATGGCGACGGCCCCCGCGAGCAGCCTCGACGCCTACCGCGACGAGGCGGATCGCTTCATCGCGGCGCTGGACGAGGAGTACTACCTCCA
>DASPGT010000173.1:0-33297 GCA_035620475.1 Gaiellaceae bacterium
CGCGAGCATGCCCGTCGGAACGGCGAAGTGCTACGTGCACCGGGCCCGCGCCCGCCTGCGCGTGCGGCTGGAAGAAGCGGCGGGCGGGTGAACCGGGCAGAGTGAGCTTCAGAACCCGCGTTGAGACGACGCCTCGTCGCCGGGGTGTGCTGGGCGAGTGCGAGGCAAGGACGAGCGGCGCGCTCGTAGCCGGAGGCTTCGGGCGCAACCGAGGACGCCGCATCGTGCCGGCCGGCGCGGCCCGGCGGCACAGGGCTTCGTCTTGACGCGGGTTCCTGCTCCGCCCTTTGGCCGGCGGGAGATCGAGCAGATCCTCCCGCACCGGGACCCCTTCCTGCTCCTCGACGAAGTGATCGAGCTGGAGCCGGGCGCCCGCGTCGTCGCGCGCAAGCTCGTGCGCGAGGACGAGTGGTACCTGGCCGGGCACTTCCCGGGGCGGCCGATCATGCCGGGCGTGCTCATGGTCGAGGCGATGGCGCAGGCCGGTGCGGTCGCGGCCCTCTCGGCCGAGGAGAACCGCGGCAAGCTCGCCCTCTTCGCGGGCATCGACGACGTCCGCTTCAAGCGGATCGTGGTACCGGGCGACGAGCTCGAGGTCACCTGCGAGCTGGAGCGCGTCCGCGGCCCCGTGGGGCGCGGGAAGGCGACCGCCACGGTCGGCGGCAAGCTGGCCGTGCGCGGGACACTGATGTTCGCCGTCACCGAGGACGAGGCGTGATCGCCGACGTCTCCGGCAACGGCGTTGCCGTCGGGATCTCGGGCGTCGGGGCCTACGCGCCCGAGCGCGTCCTCACGAACGCCGACCTCGAGTCGATGGTGGACACCTCCGACGAGTGGATCATGACGCGGACCGGGATCCGGGAGCGTCATCTCGCGGCGCCCGAGCAGGCCGCCAGCGACCTCGCGCTGCCGGCGGCGCGGCAGGCGATCGCGCAGGCCGGCGTCGACCCGGAGGAGCTCGACCTGGTCATCGTCGCCACCGCCACGCCCGACATGCTCTTCCCGGCCACGGCGGCGATCCTCGCGGACGAGCTCGGGGCGCGGAAGGCGGCGGCCTACGACCTGCTCGCGGGCTGCACCGGCTTCGTCTACGCGCTCTCCCAGGCCTACGGCCAGGTGGCAACCGGGCTGTCGAAGCGGGCGCTCGTCGTCGGTGCCGAGGTGCTCTCGAAGATCACGAACTGGCACGACCGCTCCACGTGCAGCCTCTTCGGCGACGGCGCCGGCGCCGCCGTCGTGCAGCCGGTCGCCGGGGGTGGGATCGCCGGCTTCGAGCTGGGCGCGGACGGATCGGGCGGGCCCGACCTCTGCGTCCCCGCTGGCGGGTCGCGTCAGCCGATGTCGACCGAGGCAATCGAGGAGGAGGCGCAGTTCATCAGGATGAACGGCGCGGAGGTCTTCCGCTTCGCCACGCGGGTGATGGTGACCTCGGCCGAGGAGCTGCTCGCGGCCTGCGGAGCCACGATCGCCGACGTCGACCTGTATGTCCCGCACCAGGCGAACAAGCGCATCATCGACCACGCGGTGAAGAATCTCGGCCTCGACCCGGACAAGGTGCTCATGAACATCGACCGCTACGGGAACACCTCGTCGGCTTCCATCCCCATCTGCCTGGCGGAGGCCCAGGCCGCCGGGCGGCTGGAGGAGGGGACGCGTGTGCTCATGAGCGCGGTCGGCGCGGGCCTCACCTGGGGCTCGGTCTACCTGACCTGGACGAAGACAGGAGAGTAGGAGAAGAGCCAATGAAGATCGCATTCTGCTTCCCGGGCCAGGGATCGCAGGCCGTGGGCATGGGCCGGGCAATGGCGGAGGAGTTTCCGTCCGCTCGGGCGGCCTATGACGAGGCCTCCGAGGCGGTCGGCTTCGACGTGGCGAAGCTCTGCTTCGAGAGCTCGCTCGAGGACCTGACGCGCACCGAGCTCCAGCAGCCGGCGCTCGTGGCGACCTCGATCGCCTGCCTCCGCGCCGTTCGCACGGTGGGAATCGAGCCGGACTACGTCATCGGCCATTCCGTCGGCGAGTACTCGGCGCTGGCCGCGGCGGACGCGATCGGAACGGGCGACACGGTTGCTCTCGTCCGCGTGCGCGGCGAGGCGATGGCCGAGGCCGCTCGCGAGACGCCGGGGGCAATGGCGGCCGTGCTCGGGCTCGACGACGCGATCGTCGAGGAGCTCTGCCTGGCGATCGAGGGCGTCTGGCCGGCGAACTACAACTGCCCGGGCCAGATCGTCGTCTCCGGCGAGAACTCGGCGGTCGACCGGCTGCTGGAGGAGGCGGCGGCCAGCGGCGCGCGCAAGACGGTGAAGCTCCGCGTCAGCGGAGCCTTCCACAGCCCGCTCGTCGCCCACGCCGCCGAACGGCTCAGGCCGGCGCTCGCCAGGGCGAGCTGGCAGAACCCGACACCGCCCTTCATGTCCACCGTGACGGCGAAGCTCGAGGACGCCCAGCGGATGGGAGCGCTCCTCGTGGAGCAGCTGACCGCGCCGGTGCGCTTCACCCAGGCGGTGCGCGGCCTGGTGAAGGACGGCGTCGGCATGTTCGTCGAGATCGGTCCCGGCCAGGTCCTCAGCGGTCTGCTCCGCCGCTGCGACCGGTCGCTGCGGACGATCTCCGTGAACGACCCCGAGTCGCTTCGCAAGCTCCAGGAGCAGATCTCCGCCACGTAGATGCCCGGCTTCGCCTCACTCGACGGCAAGGTTGCCCTCGTCACCGGCGGGTCGAGAGGCATCGGGGCGGCCATCTCGCGCGAGCTCGCGCGCGGCGGCGCCCGCGTGGCCGTGAACTACCGCTCCGGCAACGAGGCGGCGGAGGCAATCGCGGCGGAGATCGGCGGCATCGCCGTGAGCGCGAACGTCGGCGACCCGGGGGAGGCGCAGGCGCTGATCGAGCGCGTCGAGGAGGAGCTCGGCGACCTCGACGTCCTCGTCAACAACGCCGGCGTCACGCGCGACACGCTGATCGCGCGGATGAGCGACGAGGACTGGCAGGAGGTCATCGAGACGAACCTCCGCGGCACCTTCAACACCTGCCGGGCGGTCTCGCGCAAGATGCTTCGCCGTCGCGCGGGAGCGATCGTGAACCTCTCGAGCGTCGTCGGCGTGCACGGCAATCCCGGCCAGGCGAACTACGCCGCCTCCAAGGCCGGCATCATCGGCCTGACGAAGGCGCTGGCGCGCGAGCTCGGCGCCCGGGGCGTCCGCGTGAACGCAATCGCGCCCGGCTACATCACGACCGAGCTCACCGATGTGCTCACCGAGGAGCAGACCGGCCTCATCCTCGGCTCGACGCCGCTCGGCCGGCTGGGGTCGCCGGAGGACGTGGCCACAGCGGTACGCTTCCTCTGCTCCGATGAGGCGGCGTTCATCACGGGCGACGTCCTCCTGGTGGACGGCGGATTGGGGATCTGAATGCCTTCTGAGAACGGACGCAGGCGAGTCGTCATCACGGGGATGGGCGCGGTGACGCCGCTCGGGAACGACGCCGAGACCTTCTGGTCGAACCTGACCGCCGGCAAGAGCGGCGCGGGCCCGATCACCGCCTTCGACCCGGAGAGGTTCGCGGTCCACTTCGCGTGCGAGCTCAAGGACTTCGAGCCGACGAAGTGGATCGAGCACCGCAAGGCGCGGCGCATGGATCGCTTCACGCAGATGATCCTCGCCGCCGCGCGCATGGCGGAGGAGGACTCCGGGTTCGTCATCGAGCCCGAGACCGAGCGCACGGGGGTCTCCGTGGCGACCGGGATCGGCGGGCTCCAGAGCTTCCAGGACTGCTACGACCAGCTGCTCGACCGGGGGCCCGACCGCGTCAACCCGCTCTCCATCACCGCGATCATCCCGAACATGGGGGCGGCCTGGGTGTCGATGGAGCTGGGGACGCGCGGGCCGCTGACCTCGGAATGCACCGCCTGCGCCGCGTCGAACATGGCCATCGGCGAGGCGATGGACGCCATCCGCCTCGAGCGCGCGGACGTCATGTTCGCCGGGGGCACCGAGGCCGGGATCACGGAGGTCGGGATCGGCGGGTTCTCCGCGATGCGGGCGCTCTCCCGGCGCAACGACAGCCCGGAGCGGGCGAGCCGCCCGTTCGACGCCGGGCGCGACGGGTTCGTCATGGGCGAGGCCGGTGGGATCGTCGTCCTCGAGGAGCTCGAGCACGCGAAGGCGCGCGGCGCCAAGATCTACGCCGAGCTGATCGGCTACGGGCTCTCGTCGGACGCCCAGCACATCACCGAGCCCGACCCGACCGGCCGCCACCCGGCGCGTGCGATGAAGATGGCGATGGACGACGCCGGCATCGGCCCGGAGGAGATCGACTACATCAACGCGCACGGCACGTCGACGCCGATCGGCGACGCGAGCGAGACGCGCGTGATCAAGCTGGCGCTCGGGGAGGAGAAGGCGCGCAGGACGCCCGTCTCCTCGACGAAGGGGGCCACCGGCCACTGTCTGGGCGCGTCCGGGGCGATCGAGGCGATCGCCTCCACGCTCGCCGTCCAGCGCGACGTCGTGCCGCCCACGATCAACTACGAGGACCCCGATCCCGAGTGCGACCTCGACTACATCCCCAACGAGGCGCGCGAGTGGAAGACGGACGTGGCGCTCTCCAACAACTTCGGCTTCGGCGGCCACAACGCCTGCCTCGTCATCAGGAAGTTCAGCGATTAGCGCTTCTCCCGCGGCCCGCTGGGCGACGTTCGACTGCTACGGCACCCTCGTCGACTGGAACGGCGGGATCGGCCGCGAGCTCGCCCGGCTCTGGCCCGACGCCGACGTCGAGGAGCTGCTCCACCGCTACCACGAGATCGAGCCCAGGGTCGAGCTCGACTCAGCGCTTTCCTACCGGGAAGTGCTGCAGGAGACTCTCGTGCTCCTGGCGGAGCATGAGGGCCTGGTGCTTCCGGAGGCCGAGCGTTACGCGCTTGCAGAGTCGCTCCCGACCTGGCCGGTCTTCCCCGAGGTGCCGCCCGCGCTCGCCGAGCTGGGCGCCCGCGGCTGGCGGCTCGTGCCGCTCTCGAACACCGACGCCGACTTCCTCGCCGCCTCGCTGGCTGCGATCGGCGTGCCCTTCGACGGCTCGATCGTGGCGGGCGAGATCGGCTCCTACAAGCCCGCCCACGGTCACTGGAAGGCGTTCGCCGAGCGCTTTCGTCCCGAGCCCGGACGCCAGGTCCACGTGGCGGCGAGCCTCTTCCACGACATCGCGCCGGCGCAGGAGCTCGGCCTCCCGGCCGTCTGGATCAACCGCCTGGGCGAGACGAGCGACCTGCCGCGCGCGGCCGAGCTGACGGATCTCTCGGACCTCCCCGACACGCTCGACCGGATCCTTCCCCGGTAGCCTGGAGCCGATGTCGCGCCTCCGCGCCAAGTGCCCCGACTGCAGGACGCTGACCGCGGTCGCGGTCGAGGAGGGGCAGTACGAGTGCCACTCGTGCGGGCGGACGTTCTCCGCCGGGCTCGTCCGCGTCCCGCGCGCGTGGGGAGCGGGCGGCGAGGCGATGGCCGAGGCCGCCTTTCTGGAGCTTCCCTACCCGGAGACGGCGGTGGTCGCCGAGGACACGCTCACCGAGCAGAGCTTGGCGCTCGCGGCCGCGCTGCCCGACCGCCCGGTCGTGCTCGGGGGCTGCTGCTGCACGCACGTCGGGGCGGTCGAGGGCCTGGCCACGCGCCACGAACGGCTCGCGGTCGCCTGGTTCGACGCCCACGGCGACCTGAACACGCCCGAGAGCTCGCCGAGCGGCAACGCCTGGGGGATGCCCTTCCGGACGCTGCTCGACTCGGGAACGGTGCACCCGGCGGACGCCGTGCTCGTCGGCGCCCGGAACCTCGACCCGCCCGAGGTCGAGTTCATCGCGGCGAGCGGCCTGCGCACCGGGATCGACGAGCTGGGCGGGGCCCTGGAGGGTGCGGACGCCGTCTACGTCGCCTTCGACGCGGACGTGCTCGACCCGGACGACGACGTCGTCTGCTTCATGCCCGAGCCGGGCGGTCTCACGGTGCTCGAGGCGATCGCGCTGCTGCGGGAGATCGCCGGCGACCGGCCGGTGGCCGGAGTCGGCCTCACCGGTCTCGGGCCGGAGCCCGTGAACGTCGTGCCCTTGGCGCGGCTCGCGGCCGCCGCCGGGTTCTGAGCCCTGAGGCTTGCTGCGAAATGGGGCGCAGCCACGGCGCGCGAATTCCACATCGAGCCTCGAGCGGACGAGAACGGCGAAGCCCGTAAGATGGCGCGCATGGACAGCCGCGTCGACGTGACCGTCGAGAACCGCGAGGCTGCCCGGACGGACGACGGGAAGCGCCACCCCAACACCTGTCCCCGCTGCCATTCGCACTACCGCGACGACGAGCTCGAGCTGACGCTGCGGGTCTGCTCCCAGTGCGGCCACCACTTCCCGGTGCGGGCGCGCGAGCGGATCGCGCAGCTCGCCGACCGGGGGACGTTCGTCGAGGAGGACGCGGGACTCCGCTCGGCCGATCCGCTGGGGTTCTTCGACCTGCGCGCCTACACCGACCGCTTGGCCGAGGCCGAGGTGGCCACCGGGCTCGGCGACGCGATCATCGCCGGCGCTGCCGCGATCGAGCGGCGTCCCTGCGAGCTCGCGGTCATGGACTTCGCCTTCATGGGCGGCTCGATGGGCAGCACCGTCGGGGAGAAGTTCGCCCGCGCCTGCGAGCGGGCCGCCGCCCGGCAGGCGCCGCTCGTCTGCGTGACCGCCTCGGGCGGGGCGCGGATGCAGGAGGGGATCCTCTCGCTGATGCAGCTGCCCAAGACGGTCTGCGCGGTGGACGAGCTTCACGACGCCCGCTGTGCGTTCATCTCGGTCATGACCCACCCGACGACCGCGGGCGTGTTGGCCAGCTTCGCCAGCCTCGGCGACGTGATCGTCTCCGAGCCGGGGGCGCTGCTCGCGTTCACGGGCCCGCGCGTCGTCCAGCAGACCACGCGCGAGAAGCTGCCCGACGACTTCGGGCTCGCCGAGTCGAACGCGCGCTTCGGTCACGTGGACGCGATCGTCCCGCGGGCCGAGCTGCGCCCGTTCGTCGGCCGGCTCCTGGCCATGTTCGTGCAGGCGCAGTGAGACCGTGACCGAGACGCCGTCGAGCCAGGTCGAGCAGCTGAGACTGAAGGAGCGGCTGGCCAAGCTGCGCGACCTCCCGCTCCTTCGCGGCGTCGGCGTGTCCGGCGAGATGTCGCGCCTGAAGCGGCAGCTCGACCGGCTCGCCTCCGAGCCGAGCGAGGACGAGGTCTGGCACGCCGTCGAGCTGGCCCGTCACCAGGACCGGCCGTACACGCTGGACTACGTCGAGCGGATCTGCGACGACTTCGTCGAGCTGCACGGCGACCGCTCGCTCTCCGACGACCCGGCGATCGTCGCCGGGCTCGCCCGGTTCGCCGACCGTACCGTCGTCCTCGTCGGGCACCAGAAGGGGAGGGACATACGCGAGCGGACGCACCGGAACTTCGGGATGACCTTCCCGGAGGGCTACCGGAAGGCGATGCGCGCCATGGAGCTGGCCGACCGGCACCGCTTCCCGCTCGTGACCCTCGTGGACACCCCGGGCGCCTACCCAGGGGTCACGGCCGAGCAGCACGGGCAGGGAGGGTGGATCGCGCGCTGCCAGCTCGCCATGGTGCGGCTGGGCGTTCCCACGGTCACGTGCGTCATCGGCGAGGGCGGCTCGGGCGGCGCCGTCGCCATCGCCGTCGCCGACCGCGTGCTCATGCAGGAGAACGCGGTCTACTCGGTCATCTCGCCGGAGGGCTGCGCGGCGATCCTCTGGCGCGACGCCGGCGAGGCGAAGAAGGCGGCCGCCGCGTTCAAGCCGGACGCGCGCCACTGCCTCGAGCTGGGCGTGGTCGACGGGATCGTCCCGGAGCCGCCCGGTGGGGCGCATACGAGCCACGACGAGGCGGCCGTGCTCCTCGCGGACTCTCTGAAGGCGGCGCTGGCCGAGGTGGACGGGCTCGATCCCGGCGAGCGGAAACGCCTGCGCCGGGGCCGGTTCCGCTCCCTCGGCATCTACCTCGAGTAGAGGTCGAGAGCCGGGCAATCCACAGCGTCCACAGGGTTATCCCCCGGCGCTCCGGACGCTGTCTGCAGGCAGATCCGGCGTGCCTCGAAGCGATCGCGGGCATGCTTTCGGCGTGGCACGGTTGCGGGAGTACGAGCGCAAGCGGCGGCAGGGCGCGACGCCCGAGCCTTTCGGCGGGCGCGCCGGAGCGGGCGCGCCGATCTTCGTCGTGCAGCGTCACGACGCCCGCCGGCTGCACTACGACCTCCGGCTCGAGCGCGGGGGCGCCCTCGCCAGCTGGGCGGTGCCGAAGGGGATCCCGCTCGAGCCGGGCCAGCGTCACCTTGCAGTGCACGTGGAGGACCATCCGCTCGACTACGCGGCCTTCGAGGGCGAGATCCCCGCCGGCCAGTACGGCGCCGGGACGGTCGAGATCTGGGACCGGGGGACGTACGAGCTCGTCGAGGAGAAGCCGGACGGCGGCCTCACCGTCAGGCTCGCCGGGGAGCGGCTGCAGGGCCTGTGGACGCTCGTGCCGGCGAACCTCGACGGCAACGAGAAGAACTGGCTCCTCGTCCGCAAGCAGGAAGGAGCCGCGCCCGCCGCCGTCCCCCGGCGCGAGTACCAGCCGATGCTGGCCACGCTCGCGGACGCGGTGCCCGCGGCCGGCGACTGGCTCTACGAGGTGAAGTGGGACGGCTACCGGGCGCTCGCGTACGTGACCGGCGGCGAGGTCGTCCTGCGGAGCCGCCGCGGCAACGACCTCACCGGGCGCTTCGCCGAGGTCGCCCGCGCCCTCGCGCGCGCCGTGCGGACGCCCGACTGCGTCCTCGACGGCGAGGTCTGCGCGCTCGACGAGCGGGGCCGCTCGAGCTTCTCCGTCATGCAGCAGGGCTCGGGGCCGCTCGTCTACTACGCGTTCGACGTCCTGGAGGCGGACGGCGAGCCCGTGGTCGAGCGCCCGCTCGAGGAGCGGCGGGAGCTCCTCGCCAGGCTCCTCGACCTCCGCGGCGGGGTCGTCCGCCTCTCCGAGCCCTTCGACGACGGCAAGGCGCTCTACGCGGCCGCGCGGGAGCAGGGGCTCGAGGGCCTCGTCGCCAAGAAGCGCGGCTCCCGCTACCAGCCCGGCCGGCGCACGCGGGAGTGGCTCAAGGTGAAGACGCACCAGGAGCAGGAGTTCGTCGTCGCCGGCTACACGCGGGGGAAGGGCCGGCGCGCGGCCACGCTCGGCTCCCTGGTCCTCGCCGTCCTCGAGGGCGGCGAGCTGCGCTACGTCGGCAACGTCGGCACCGGGTTCACCGAGGACGAGATCGAGCGCCTGCTCGGCCTGCTCCGCCCGCTGGAGCGCCGGGAGTCGCCTTTCCGCGAGGTCCCGAAGCTGCCGAAGGTGCGGCGCGACGACGTCGTCTGGGCGACGCCCGAGCTCGTCGCCGAGGTGGAGTTCGCCGAGTGGACGCACGACGGCCACCTGCGCGCGCCGGTGTACAAAGGGCTGCGCGAGGACAAGGACCCAGAAGACGTGCGCCGAGAAGAGCCGCTCCCCACCGAGATCCGCCGCGGTAAGCGGGCCCTGAAGCTCTCCAACCTCGACAAGCCGTTCTGGCCGGAGGAGGGGATCACGAAGGGCGACCTGATCGCCTACTACCGCGACGTCGCCCCGGTGCTCGTCCCCCACCTTCGCAACCGGCCGTTCACGATGAAGCGCTACCCGGACGGCTGGCAGGGCAAGCACTTCTTCCAGAAGGACGCCCCTTCGCACATGCCCGACTGGATCCCGACCTTCGAGTACCGCTCGACCTCGCGCGCCACCCGGGAGAAGCGCACGCTGCGCTACCCGCTCGTGAACGACGACCTAGCGCTCGTCTGGATGGCGAACATGGGCTGCATCGACATGAACACCTGGTACTCGCGGGTCGACAAGCCCGACCGGCCCGACTGGGTGCTCTTCGACCTCGATCCCTCGGACGACGTCGGCTTCCCCGAGGTGATCCGCGTCGCGCTTCTCATCAAGGACGTTCTCGACGCCCTCGGCCTCGCCGGCTTCCCCAAGACGAGCGGCGCCGACGGCTTCCACGTGCTCGTGCCGGTCGAGCGGCGGCAGACGTACGCGCGCACGCGGGAGCTTTCGGAGATCGTCGCGGGGACGCTCGCGCGCCTCCACCCCGGGCTCGTCACGACGGAATGGTCGAAGGCGAAGCGCCGCGGCGTCCTCATCGACGCGAACCAGAACGGGGAAGGCAAGACGATCGCCAGCGTCTACTCGGTACGGCCGCGGGCCGGCGCGCCCGTCTCGACGCCGTTGCGCTGGGAGGAGGTCACCGAGGACCTCGATCCGGCCGCCTTCACGATGGAGGCCGTCCTCGCCCGCGTCCGCCGCCACGGCGACCTGTTCGCGGGTGTGCTCACGACCCGTCAGTCGCTCGGCGCGGCGCTCCGCGAGCTGCGCTAGTCAGTCCGGGGCCACGAGCACCGGCGTGCGCAGGAAGCTCCAGGTCCGGCCGATGGGCTCGAAGCCCAGCCGGCCGTAGAGCTCCTTCGGCCAGTCGGCGTCGTCGGCCGTGAGGAAGACGAGCGTGTGCCCGGTGGCCACCGCCTCCTCGACGGCCCGGGCGACGACCGCGCTCGCGTAGCCCTTCCCGCGGTGCGCCGGGAGCGTCACGACGTCCTCGACCTGGGCGGTGCGGCCGTCGGAGTAGAGCTCCGCCCCGCTGACCGGTGCGCCGTCGAGCTGCGCGGCGAAGTAGCGGGCGTTGCCGGCGGCCTCCCAGAGCGCTCCGGCCTCCACGACCTCCCTGACGACCTCGTCGTCGGTGGCCCACGCCTCGGTGCGGGCCGTCTCCGTCCGGAGGGGGAGCAGGTCGTCGCGGGCGACCTCGGCGACGCCGCCGTGGTCCGCCGTCCGCTCGCCCTTTCCCCGGTAGGCCATCACCAGCTCCCGGTCGATCCGCCAGCCGAGCCGGCGGAAGAACCGCTCCAGCTCGCTCCCGACCCGGTCGTCCGTGACCACGGCCCGCCGGTGCATGTGGCCGGCGTCGGTGTGGAGGAGCTCCGCCTCGGCGGCGAGCTCGCCGGGATCGACCTCCCTCGGCCCGTCCACGACGAGCAGGTTCAGATCCCAGACGCGCGCGAAGGTGTCGTTGAAGTACGCGCGGCCGAAGCGGAACGGAACGATCCGCTCGGCGCAGCGGGCACGCAGCCCCTGCTCGAAGGCGAGTGCCCGTTCGAGCTCCGTTGGCACGAGGAGAGGTTAGACGGCGACGCCGAGCGAGAGCGAGGCATCCCGGGCGAGGACGCGCTCGAGAGCCTTCACGCAGGCTGCGTCGAACGCGCAGCCGGTCTGCTCGTGCAGGAGCTCCATCGCCTTCGCGTGCGTCCAGGCGTCGCGGTAGACGCGCACCGAGAGGAGTGCGTCGTAGACGTCGCACACGGTGAGGATGCGAGTCGCGATGTCGAGATCCGCTGCCGAACGGCCGTTGGGGTAGCCGTTGCCGTCGAGCCGCTCGTGGTGGTCGAGCACGAGCCGGCGGACGGCGTCCGAGAACCCGCCGAGCTCACCGAGGAGCTTGTGGCCCCACTCGGGATGCCGCTTGATCACCGCAAACTCCGCGTCGTCCAGGGAGCCGGGCTTCTTCAGGATCTCGTCCGGCACCGAGAGCTTGCCGATGTCGTGCAGCAGGCCGCCGGTGGCGAGGTTGCGGAGCCGGCTCGGCGCCAGGCCGAGCTCCTCACCGACGAGCACGGCGCGGAGGGCGACGCGGCGGGTGTGGCCCTCCGTGTACTCGTCCTTCTCGGCCAGACGCATGGTCAGGGCCCGGACGCGGGCGCCGAGGAACGCCTGCTCCGCGCGGATCAGCTCGCCGGCCCGCGGGCCGCCCGTGAGCGGCCGTGACTGGGTCGCGCGGTGCAGGTCGACGGCAACCGGGATGCCGACGAGGAGGATGCCGGCGAGCTCGAGCCCGTGGCCCAGCCACCAGCCGAGGTCCCAGTAGTCGAGGAGGAGGGAGGCTGTGAGCGCGACGGCCAGCAGGAAGAGCCCCAGGACGACCATCAGGTCGGCGCCGCGCCGTGTGAGGAGGACCGTGCTGACGGCGCGGTATGCCAGGAAGGCGTAGAGCGCCAGGCCGGCGGCGAGGATGGCGATCGCGGTCGGGCTCGCGGGCTCGGGGACCGACGGGACGAGGTCGGGCGAGATCATCCCGGCGATGCCGAGGAGGGCGATCGCCGCCAGGAGCGCGGCCTGGAGAAGCAGGAGACGCCTCACGTTCTGCGGGCCCTGCAGGGACGGGAGGGCGGTGAGGGCCAGGATCGCCGCGCCGAGCGGAAGCGTCGCGCCGCCCGTGAAGGCGACCAGTCCGTTCATCTCGACGAGGACGCCCGGGCTCGCGATGCCGTGGAGGGAGAGCAGCAAGGCCATGGCCGCGAAGGCCGTGCCCATGATGACGGTGCGCGAGTCCTTCCTGCGCGCGCCCGCGATCGTGAGGACGATCGCGGCTGCCGTCGCGATCGCCGCCGCCGGCCAGATCGCCCAGAAGTGGACTGTGCCGGACAGCATCACCTTGTGGTGGCCGTGGGTCGAGACGACGACGAAGGGGAGGGCGACGGCCACCGTCGCGATCACGAGGGCGGGGACGGCGCGAAGCCCGAGCAGGGAGCGCATGGACGCCTTATCGGCTGGAACGAGCTTCCGGTTGATGCCCGATTTCTTCCTTGACAGAAAGTCACTTGTTCGTTTGACAGGCCGCTTGACTCGATGAGAGGATCGCCCTGTTCGCACGAGAGAGCCCCAGGGCAGGAGGGGGGACCAAATGCCGTCAGGAGGCCCGCCGGCCGGGTGGGTGTCGTGGTCACCGTGAACCGCGGGTCCACGCACACCGGCTGACGCCGCCTTCAGGGACAGCGCAGGCCGGGAGCCCGGGCAGCCGGGCGCCCGTGTCGCACGACGGGAAAGGGGGACCGGATCTGAACGGCTCGACCGTTGTCTGGCAGGCAGTCAACGAACGATGCCCACATCGGGCAGGAGGGGGAGCATGTCCGTGAAATCCTTCTGGGCGCTCTGCGCGCTGGTCGCCGCAGCAGCGCTTGCGATCGTTCCGGTCGCAACGTCGGCTTCCGACACGGGAGCTGCGCAGCTGGCGACCGCCCTCGGCTATCTCGACGACAGCGCGGCCGACCTCGGCGCCACGAGCGCCGACGTCGCCGACGCGTTCGTCATGAGCCGGTACACGAGCAAGCACAACGGCGTCACGCACTTCAACTTCAACCAGCGCTTCCGCGGGCTCGAGGTCTTCGGCGGGCACGCCACCGTCAGCGTCGACGCCCGTGGCGGCCTCGTGTTCGCCGGGGGCAGCCTCGTGAGCCTCGGCGGCGCGGCCGCGACGGCCGACCTCAACGCGATCGACGCGGTCGAGGCCGCAGCCGACGGGCTCGGTCTCGCCGAGCCGTCCGGGCTGCAGATCGTCAGCGGCGGCGGCGCCTCCGCGGAGGCTGTCGTCTCCCGCGGCGGCATCTCCAACGCGCCGATCCCGGCCAAGCTGGGCTGGCAGCCGACCAAGGACGGCCTCCGGCTCGCATGGCAGGTCACCATCGACGACTCCTCGGACGTCAGCCTGTGGAACACGGCGGTCGACGCCCAGACCGGCGAGCTGCTCAAGACCGTCGACTGGACGATCCAGGACGAGCACGAGGACCTGGCGGCCACCGTGACCGGCGGAAGCCTCCCGACTCCGCCCCTGGTGACCCCGGACGCCCGCGGGTTCTCGCTCAACCAGGTGGTCGACGGCTCTAGCTACCGCGTCTACGACCTGGCGCTCGAGAGCCCGAACGACGGCGATCGCCGGCTCGTGCAGAACCCGGCCGACGCCACCGCCTCGCCGTTCGGCTGGCACGACACCAACGGCGTCGCCGGAGCCGAGTACACGGTCACGCGCGGGAACAACACCCACACGTTCCTCGAGCAGGACAACGACCAGCAGCCCGACTTCGGCGACACGGACGGGGGGCCGGGGCTGGACTTCGACTTCCCGGCCGACCTGACCCAGCACTCGCAGGCCTACCGCGATGCCGTGGTCACGAACCTGTTCTTCGGGTGCAACAGCTTCCATGACGTGCTCTACCTGTACGGCTTCGACGAGGACGCCGACAACTTCCAGGGCATGGACTACAACGGCGGGCCGTGGTCGAACGGCGACTACGTCCGCTGCCACGCAGCGTCCGGAGCAGGCACGAACAACGCCAACTTCTCCACGCCGTCCCAGGGCGGCGCGCCGCGGATGCGGATGTACCTCTGGCCCGGGAACCAGTTCGGCAGCCAGAACGAGGTCGTCGTCGACGGCGTCGGCAGCTTCGGCGCCGGGTGGGCGCGCTTCGGCCCGCCGGCGATGACCGGCGGCACCAGCGGTCAGATCTTCGACGCCGGCAACGGTTGCGTCGCCGCGGACTACACCGGCATCCCGGCCGGCGCGATCGCGATCGTCGTCGGAGGCAACACGGGCTGCCAGAACATCGAGAAGGCCCGCGCAGCAGCAGCTGCCGGGGCCAGCGCGATCATCCAGTCCTCGGGCACCTCGGACACGGCAATCATCTCCTCCAACTCGGGCGGGATGCTGACGGCGTCGCCCGCGATCCCGACGGTCAGCGTCTCCACGGCCAACGGCGATGCCATCCGGGCCGCGCTCCCGGCGACGGGCACCGTGCGCAAGAACCCGAACCATCCGGGGATTCGCGACGGAGACTTGGAGAACGGGATCATCTGGCACGAGTACGGCCACGGCCTCTCCAACCGCCTCACGGGCGGCCCCGGCATCAACTGCCTGAGCGGTCAGGAGCAGATGGGCGAAGGCTGGAGCGACTACGTCGCCAACGTGGCGATGATCGACCCGGACCTCGACGATCCGGAAGGGCCGAGGGGCATGGGTCCGTATGCGCTGTTCCAGGCGAATCGGCAGGGCAACGGCATCCGTCCGCGACCCTACTCGCGCGACATGACCATCCAGCCGGCCACCTACGACAGCATCAAGACCGATGCGTGGTTGAGCGGCTCGCTCGCCCAGCCGCACGGCATCGGCCATGCGTGGGCAGCCATGCTCTGGGACATGACCTGGGACCTGATCGACAAGCATGGCTTCAGCGGCAACATCTACCTCCCGTGGGATGCGGGCGGGAACAACCGCGCCATGCAGTACATGGTCGACGGGCTCAAGCTCCAGGGGTGCGGCCCGACGTTCGTCACCGGTCGCGCGGCGATCATCGCGGCCTCGAACACCCTCGCGGGCGGCGGCGCCGGCGACGTCGAGGGCGACTCTTGCATGCTCTGGGCGTCGTTCTCGCGCCGCGGTCTCGGCTACAGCGCCGACGACGGCGGCACGACGAGCCGCAACGACGGCACCGAGGCGTTCGACACGCATCCGCTGTGCCGCGAGGACTTCACGGCATCGGCGGACGAGCCGTACGGCTCGCTCAACTCCGTGGGAGCGGGCACCGCCGTCGCCTTGAAGTTCAGGGCCGACGACTTCGACAGCGTCGAGGAGGTCCTGAAGCCGAGCGGCGGGATCTTCTCGCGGAAGGTCGACTGCACGACCCTCCAGGTCCCGAGCTCGGGTGAGCGCATCACGCCGCGCGAGCTCCCGATCGCCACCGAGGCGCAGGGCCAGACGAAGCTGGCTCTCCTCAAGGGCGGGCAGTTCCGCTACCGCTGGCAGACGGAGGCCGACTGGGTCGGCACGTGCCGTGAGTTCGTGCTCACGCGTGCGGACGGTGTCCAGCACCGCGCCTTCTTCAGCTTCACCTAGGACGAGAGCAGGGGAGCGTCCGGCAACGGGCGCTCCCCGCTCGCTTTGACAGGTAGCGGGTTGCCTGAAAGACTCACGCCGCCTTGTCAGTTCCGAGGGCCCTGTGCGCTCGGCGCGCCGGGCCAAAGGGGGGAAAAGAGCTATGTCTCGCAGGCCATCAGGGCTGCTCGTAGCCCTGGCCGCCGCATTCACGGCGCTCGTGCTCGTGCCGGGCTCCATGTCTGCGTCGGACGGGGGAAGCGAGCCGGCCGCGACCGCAGGCGACGCGCAGGCCGTCGCCTTCAGCCACGTGAGGGAGAACGCGGCGGAGCTCGGCGTCTCGAGCGCCGACGTCGCCGATCTCGTCGTCACCAGCAGCTACCGCAGCGCGGCGAGCGGCATCACCCACGTCAATCTCAACCAGCGCCACCGCAGCCTCGAGGTGTTCGGCGCCCATGCCACCGTCAACGTGGCCTCCGGCGGGCGCGTCGTCTTCGTGGGCGGGAGCTTGGTCGGCGGCCTCGCCGCGGACGCGTCGCTCGAGCCGGCCCTCGGCGCGACCGGGGCCGTGGAGGCGGCGGCCGGCGCCCTCGACCTGGACGAGCCGGAAGGGCTCCGCGTCCTCGAGAGCGAGGGCGGGGCCGCGCAGGAGACCGTCGTCACGGGCGGCGGCATCTCCTCCGCGCCGATCCCGGCTCGCCTGGGCTGGCAACCTACGAAGGCCGGCCTTCGGCTGGCATGGCAGCTCACGATCGACGACTCCTCGGGCGACAGCCTGTGGAACGCGACGGTGGACGCCGAGACGGGCGAGCTGCTCGCCAGCGACGACTGGACCGACCACGACGACCTCGGCGACCTCGCGACCACGCTCGGACGGACGAACCTGACGGCGCAGGAGTCGACGGTCTACCCCGTCTCGCCGAGCCCGGTGCTCGACGGGTCGAGCTACCGCGTCTTCCGGCTCCCGGACGAGAGCCCGAACGATGCCCCGCGCATGCTCGTCGAGAACCCCGCAGACGGGCTCGCCTCGCCGTTCGGCTGGCACGACACCGACGGCCTGCCCGGTGCCGAGTTCACGATCACGCGCGGGAACAACAACCACGCCTACCTCGACCAGGACGACAACGAGGCGGCCGACTTCGACGGCAGCCCCGAGGGCGGCCCCGCCCTCGACTTCGACTTCCCGGTCGACTTCTCGCAGCACTCCCAGGCCTACCGCGAAGCGGTGACCACGAACCTGTTCTACGGCTGCAACACGATCCACGACGTCCTCTACCGGTACGGCTTCGACGAGGCGTCGGGCAACTTCCAGGCCAACAACTACGGGCGCGGCGGCCAGGAGGGCGACTACGTCCGCTGCGAGGCCGCGGACGGGAGCGGCACGAACAACGCCAACTTCTCGACGCCGTCGGAGCCGACCTCCTCCGGCGGGGTCGGGACGCCGCGGATGCAGATGTACCTCTGGCCGGGCAACCAGTTCGGGCGCCAGAACCAGGTCGTCGTGGACGGGCTGGGCGAGTTCGGCGCCACCTGGGCGCGGTTCGGGCCTCCCGCCACGCCGGCGGGATTGTCCGGGAGGACGCTCGTCTACGCCGGGCTCGGCTGCGTGGCCGCCGACTACCCGAGCCCCGCCCCCGCGAGCTGGGTGGCGGTTGCGGACGGCGGCACGGGCGCCTTGCAGTGCCCGTACCTGCAGCGGGCGCATGCCGCCGAGGCGGCGGGCGCGGACGCGCTCGTCGTCGTGGACACGGACGACAACCCGCCGATCATGGGCGGCTCGTTCGTCGCGGCCTCCCCCGGCATCCCCTCGGTTGCCGTCGGCGAGGACGACGGCGAGGCGATCAAGGCCGCCATCGCCGCCGGGCCCACGACCGGAAACGTCCGCAAGCACCCGGACCACCCGGGGATCCGCGACGGCGACTTCGACACCGGGATCATCTTCCACGAGTACGGGCACGGGGTCTCGAACCGCCTGACCGGCGGGCCGGCCGTCAACTGCCTCTCGGGGAACGAGCAGGCCGGCGAGGGCTGGAGCGACTTCCTCGCCATCGGACTGCTCCTCAACCCTGAGCTCGACGACCCGCAGGGCACGCGCGGTCTCGTTCCGTACGTGCTCTTCCAGGAGAGCCGCGCCGGCAACGGGCTCCGGCCGCGGCCGTACTCACGCGACATGTCCATCCAGCCGTTCACCTACGACAGCATCAAGTCGAACGGCTGGCTGAACGGGACGTCGCTCGCCCTGCCGCACGGCCTCGGCCACGGCTGGGCGGCGATCCTGTGGGACGTGACGTGGGACCTGGTCGACAAGCACGGGTTCAACCCGAACGTCTACGAGGCCTGGGACACGGGCGGCAACAACCGTGCCATCCAGTACGTCATGGACGGGCTCAAGCTCCAGGGCTGCGGGCCGGGGCTCGTCGTCTCGCGGGCGGCCATCGTCGCCGCCGCCGACGAGCTCTCGGACGGCGAGGACACGTGCACGGTGTGGGCGTCGTTTGCCCGCCGCGGCCTCGGCTACAGCGCCGTCCAGGGCACGACCAACCGCAACGACAACGACGAGGCCTACGACACGGCTCCGGAGTGCCTGCGCGGGTTCCTCCCGCCGGTGAACCAGCCGTATGGCGGCCTGAACCAATGGGACGCCGGCGAGACGGTGCCCCTCAGGTTCACTGCCGACGGGTACACGGGCCTGGACGTCCTGGCCACCAACTCGCCGTTCTCGCGCAAGGTGGACTGCGAGACGCTGCGGGTTCCCAGCCAGGATCCGGCCTTCGTGACGCCGCGGGAGCTGCCCATCGCGACGCAGATGCCCGGGAACACCACGCTGAAGGTGAATCCGCAGGGCGTCTTCCACTACAACTGGCAGACGCTCGAGGAGTGGGCAGGCACGTGCCGTGAGGTCGTGGTCACGCGCGACGACGGCAAGCAGCACCGCGCCTTCTTCAGCTTCACGTAGAGGAGACCAGGGGAGCGCCCGGCAACGGGCGCTCCCCGCTTCATTCCAGGCGCGCCGGCTTGCCGAGCATGGAGAGCTCGGCGATGTCGCGGCGGAAGAAGAGCCCGACCGTCCAGTCGGCGACGACGCGGAGCTTGCGCGAGACGAGCGGCAGCTGGAAGAGGTGGTAGGTGCGCGTGACGAACCAGCCCGGGAAGCCGCTCAGGTGGAGGCCGAGGACGTCGGCGATCCCCTTGTAGCGCCCGAGCGTCGCCACCTGGCCGAGCATGCGGTAGCGGTACGGCTTGACGTCGCCCTTCAGGTTCTTCGCCAGGCGCCGGGCCTGGCGGAGCGCGTGCTGGCACGTGGGCGGGTCGAACTCGCCCGGGGTCGCCTCGTTGGGGACGCGCGCGTTGTCGCCGAGCGACCAGACGTTCTCGCGCCCCTCGACCAGCAGCGTCGGCCCGACGATCACGCGCCCGCGGTCGTCGAGGGGGAGGCCGAGCAGTTCGAGCTGCGGCGAGGCCTTCACGCCGGCCGTCCAGACCACGGTGTGGCTCTCGAGCCGGGTGCCGTCCGAGAGGTTGCAGCCGTCGGCGTCGACCGAGTCGAGCGTCGTCGAGACGCGGATGTCGACGCCGCGGCCGGCCAGCTTGCGCGCGGCGTACTCGCCGAGCTGCCGCGGGATCTCCGGGAGAATCTTCGGGGCGGCGTCGACCAGGACCCATCGCCGGGGTCGTGCGCGCAGGCTCGGGTAGTACCGCAGCGCGTCGCGGACGAGGTCGGAGAGCTCGGCGAGCGCCTCCACCCCTGCGTAGCCCGCGCCGATGAACACGAAGGTGAGGTGACGCTCCGCCTGCTCGGGGTGGGCCGCGGCCGCCTCGAGCTCGCGCAGGACGTGGTTGCGCAGGTGGATGGCGTCGGCGAGATGCCGGAATCCGAGCGCGTGCTCGGCCAGACCGGGGATCGGGAGGGCGCGAGGGACGGATCCGAGCGCGACGACCAGCCGCTCGTAGGCCACGTCCAGCTCTGCATCCTCGGTGACGACGTGCACGAGGCGCGCCTCCTCGTCGAGGGCGGTCGCCCGGCCGAGGATCAGGTCGGCCTTCGGGCACATGACGCGGAGCGGCACGACCACGTGGCGCGGCTCGAGCGTTCCCGACGCGGCCTCCGGAAGAAGCGGCGTGTAGAGCATGAAGTTCTCCGGGCTGACGATCGTCGCACCCGCGGAGCCGAGCAGCCGGGCGACGTAGCTGCCGGCGAACCCGCCGCCGAGCACGAGCGTTCCTCCCCGGGCAGCGCGACTCTCCATCCCGGCAGTCCTATCATCAGGCCGTGCAGATCGCGGTGATCGGGAGCGGCGCCGACTGGATCGAGCAGGCGGAGGAGGTCGGGCGGCTGCTCGCCGAACGGGGATGCGTCGTTGTCTGCGGGGGCCTCGACGAGGTGATGGCGGCCGCCGCCCGCGGGGCCAAGGGCGTGGGCGGGACGACGGTCGGGATCCTGCCGGGCACCTCGGCGAGCGACGCGAGCCCGTGGGTCGACTACGCCGTCGCCACGGGCACGGGCCACGCGCGAAACCTCGCCGTCGTCGCCTCGTGCGAGGCGGCGATCGCCGTCGGCGGCAGCTGGGGCACGGCGGCGGAGATCGCCTACGCGCGGCTCCTCGACCGCCCCGTCGTCGTCCTCGGGACTGGCCCCGGGGTCGAGGGCGACGGGATCGCGCACGCGGAGACCCCGGCCGAGGCCGTCGAGCTGGCACTCGGGCTCGTGGGGGCGCGCTAGCCGTGGCCCTCGAGATGCGGACGGAGTGCGAGCGCTGCGGCGCCGCCCTTGCCGCCGACGGCGAGGCGCGGATCTGCAGCTACGAGTGCACGTTCTGCAGGGCGTGCTCCGAGGCGATGGCCGGCGTCTGCCCCAACTGCAGCGGCGAGCTCGTCCCCCGCCCCCGCCGCCGGGCCTAGTCCCCTTCGGACACGGCCGGGGTCTGACCCCGGACGTGGCCTTTGGGGTCACGTATGCGCCAGCATGCGGCGGAGGAGCGCGAGCGCGCCGGCCTTGTCCAGGAACTCGTTGAGGTTCCCGCACTTCGGGGACTGGACGCACGACGGGCAGCCGTCGGCACAGCGGCAGCCCGCCAGGAGGCGCTCGGTGTCCGCCACCCAGCCCTCGAGCTCGTCGTAGCCGCGGCGGGCGATGCCGACCCCGCCCGGGTGGCCGTCGTAGACGAAGACGGTGGGGCGGCCGGTCTGGAAGTGGAGGTTCGTCGAGAGCCCGCCGATGTCCCAGCGGTCGCACATGGCCCAGAGCGGCAAGATCGCGATCATCGCGTGCTCGGCCGCGTGCAGCGAGCCGAGCAGCTTGGGGAGCGGCTCGAGGCGGTCGAGCTGGGCGTCGGAGGGGAGGTACCAGATCGCCTCCGTCTCGAACGTCGTCGGCGGCAGGTCGAGCGTGACCAGCTCGAGGGTCGCCTGGTCGCGGATCGACTTCCGCTGGTAGGCGATCACCTGCTCCGTGACGGAGACACGGCCGAAGAAGGCCTCCATGCCGAGCCGCCGCCCGGCGAGCTCGGCCTCCTCGATCGCCGTCGTCGTCTCCTTCTTCGCCTGGGTGTAGTAGTCCGCCGCGAACGCCTCGACGAGCGCCGCGCGCGCCGCGAGGTCGAGCTCGAGCACGCGGTAGGACTCGCCGAGGTGCAGGTAGACCGCGCCCTCGTGCACCGTCGAGAAGGCGCGCTCCCGCTCGACGAGGCCGAGCACCGAGCCGGTGGCTGCGTCGATCACGGCGATCGACTCCGGGCTGGCCGAGCGAAGCGCCACGCGACCCGCCGGGTAGTCACGGCCGGCCCAAACGATCCCGGCAGGCGTCCGGCGCAGCTCTCCGCCCTCGACGAGGGCCCCGGCCCGCTCCAGGGCGGCGTCGCCGAGGGTGTCACGGTCCGCGTCGTCGAGCGGCGCCTCGAACGCCGCCGAGAGGACGTGCCCGTCGAGGATGCGCGGGTTCGCGTGGTCGAGGATGGCCGCCTCGACGCGCCGTCTCAGGAGCGCCTCGGGCTCCCGCATGAAGAACTGGTCGAGCGCGTCCTCGCTCGCCACGAGCACGGCGAGCCCGTGGCTTCGCCGCCCGGCGCGTCCCCACTGCTGGCGCAGGCTCGCGACGGTGCCGGGGAACCCGACCGAGATCGCGCAGTCGAGGAGGCCGATGTCGATGCCGAGCTCGAGCGCGTCGGTCGCCGTCACCCCCAGCAGCTCGCCCTCGACCAGCCGCCGCTCGACCTCCCGCCGCTGCGCGGGCGTGTAGCCGGCGCGGTACGGCGACAGGCGCGCGGCCGTCTCGGCGTCGAGCCGCTCGGAGGCGAAGCGATGGATCAGCTCGACCGCCTTGCGGCTCTTGGCGAAGCAGATCGTCCGCATGCCGCGGGAGACGAGCTCGGCGAGGAGCCGCGCGCCTTCCCCGAGCGCGCTGGCGCGGAGCTGCAGCGCCTCGTCCAGCACCGGCGGGTTCCAGAAGGCGACCGTCCGGGCCGCGCGGGGCGCGCCGTCCTCGTCCACGACGGTCACGTCGACGCCGAGAAGCGACCGCGCGAGCTCGCCGGGGTTGGCGATCGTCGCCGAGGCGAGCAGGAACTGCGGGTCGGCGCCGTAGATCCGCGCCGCGCGCCGCAGCCGCCGAAGCACGTTGCCGACGTGCGAGCCGAAGACGCCGCGGTAGACGTGCGCCTCGTCGACGACGACGTAGCGGAGGTTCGCCAGCACGTCCGCCCAGCGGTCGTGGTGCGGGAGAACGCCGACGTGGAGCATGTCCGGGTTGGTCAGGATCGCGTTCGCCCACTTGCGGATCTGCCAGCGGCGCTCGTGCTCAGTGTCGCCGTCGTAGATCGCCGGCTTCACGCGCGGCACGGCGAGCTCGGCGAGCGACCTGGCCTGATCCTGTGCGAGGGCCTTCGTCGGGTAGAGGTAGAGCGCCCGCAGCTTCGGCTCGGCCGCGAGGGCGTCGAGGACGGGCAGGTTGAACGCCAGGGTCTTCCCGCTCGCGGTGCCGGTGGCGACGACGACGTGCTCTCCGCGGCGGGCGGCCGCGAGCGACTCGGCCTGGTGGGCGAACAGGGTCTCGACCCCGCGGGCGCCGAGCGCGGCCGCGAGCTTCGGGTGGAGCTCCGGGAGCGGGACCGTCCGCGCGCTTCGGCCCGGGATCTCGGTGAGGTGGGCGAGCTCCTCGCCCTCGAGCAGCCCCTCCCAGGTCACGACGGCCATGAGGCGATGCTAGCTTTCGTCACCCGTGGTGCCCCGGTGCCTCACCATCGCGACCTCGGACTCCGGCGGGGGCGCGGGGATCCAGGCGGACCTGAAGGCGTTCGCGGCGCTCGGCTGCCACGGCATGAGCGCGATCGTCGCGCTCACCGCGCAGAACACGACGGCGGTGACCGCGGTGCACGAGGCGCCGCCGGCGTTCGCGCGGGCGCAGCTCGATGCCGTCTTCGACGACATCGGCGTGGACGCGGCCAAGACCGGGATGCTCTTCAGCGCCCGCATCATCGAGGCCGTCGCGGACTTCCTCCGCCTGCACGAGCTCCCGCTCGTGGTCGACCCCGTGCTGGTCGCCGCGTCGGGCGCGAAGCTCCTGCAGGACGACGCCGTCGCCGTGCTCGTCGACGAGCTCTTCCCGCTCGCCACCGTGGTGACGCCGAACCTGCACGAGGCGTGCGCGCTCCTGCGGCTTCCGTACTCCGAGGAGGCCGACCGGCGGTCGCTCGCCGAGGCGCTCCACGAGCTCGGCGCCCCGGCCGTGATCGTCACCGGCGGGCACGGCGCGGAGCCGGTGGACTGGCTCTTCGACGGCCGGCGCCACGTCGCCATCCCGGTCGAGCGGCATGACGCCGAGGCCACCCACGGCGCGGGCTGCACCCATTCGGCGAGCCTCGCGGCCCTGCTCGCCCGCGGCGAGCCCCTCGAGGAGGCCGCCCGCGGCGCCGCGGCGATCGCGTCCGACGCCGTCCTCCACGGGCTCGCCGGCCTCGGAGCCGGCTCGGGCCCCGTCGACGTCTTCCACCTTGAGGCTCGAGGAGCTCGGGGAGTTCGGGCTCCTCGCTGAGCTCGAGCGGCGCGGCCTGGCCGGCGGCCAGGACGCGGAGGGAGCCGTGCTCGCGGGCGGTGTCGTCGTCACGCAGGACACGCTCGTCGAGGGCGTGCACTTCCGCCGTGAGTGGACGTCCTGGCGCGACCTCGGCTACAAGGCCGCCGCCGTCAACCTCAGCGACCTCGCGGCGCTCGGCGCCGAGCCGGAGGCGCTGCTGGTTGCCCTTGGGCTACCCGCCGGCCTCGACCTCGAGGCGATCGAGGAGCTCTACGAGGGCCTGCGCGAGCCGGGGGTGGCGATCGCCGGCGGCGACACGACGCGCGCCGGCGAGCTCGTGCTCACGGTGACCGCCGTGGGGCGAAGCGACCGCGTCCCGGGCCGGGCGGGGGCGCGTCCGGGCGACGTTCTCGTCGTCACGGGGCCGCTCGGCGCCGCCGCCGCCGGGCTCCACGTCCTCCGCGAGGGGCTCGAGGGCTTCGACGAGCTGGTGGAGCGCCATCGCCGTCCGCCCCTACGCCTCGAGGAGGGGAGGAGGCTCGGCCGGGTTGCTCACGCGGTCGTCGACCTCTCCGACGGCCTCGCCGGCGACGCCGCCAGGATCGCGGAGCGCTCGGGCTGCCGCATCGTGCTCGACCCGGAGGGCGTCCCGCGGGCGCCGCGGATCGAGGAGGTGGCCGACCTGCCCTTCTGGACGCTGGGCGAGGACTACGAGCTCCTGGCCGCGGTCACCCCGGGCGACGCCGAGGCCCTGGGCTACCCGGTCGTCGGCCGCTGCGAGGAGGGAGCCGGCGTCGAGCCGGAAGGACTGGCTGGGTGGGACGCGCTCAGGCCGCGGTGAGCCAGCGGTCCCAGGCGGACTCGTAGTGGCTCCGTGAGCGGGCGCCGACGACGATCTCCCGGGCCTCGCCGCCCTCGAACAGGATCACGGTCGGGATCGAGAGGACGCTGTAACGGGCCTGTGTCTCGGGGTTCTCGTCGACGTTCAGCTTCAGGAAGGTCACGCGCTGGTGCTCGTCGGCCATGTCGGCGAGGATCGGCCCGACGACACGGCACGGCCCGCACCAGGGCGCCCAGAAGTCGACGACGACGGGGCCCTCCGCCTGGAGGACCGCGGTCTCGAAATCGGCGTCCCCGACTGCCCCGAGCTCGGCCACGCGCGAACTATAGCCAGGCTCCTGGCCGGCTCAGAGCTTTCCGCGCGCGGCCGCGAGGCGGAGCGCCGGAACCCTCGCCATCGCCTCCAGCACGATCCCCGGGCCCATCTTCGAGCCGCCCTCGGTGCGGTCGGTGAACCGGATCGGCACCTCCTCGACGGTGAAGCCGGCCCGGAGCGCGCGATAGACGGTCTCGATCTGGAACGCGTAGCCGCGCGACCGGATTCGGGCCGGCCGGATCGCCTCGAGCACCTCGCGGCGGTAGACTTTGAACCCCGAGGTCGTGTCGTGCACCGGGATGCCGAGGACGGCCCGGGCGTAGACGGAGCCGCCGCGGCTGACCAGGCGCCGGAGCGCCCCCCAGTTCTCCGTGCCGCCGCCCCTGACGTACCGCGAGCCGAGCGCGATGCCGGCGCGCGCGGTCGCCTCGACGAGGCGCGGCAGGTCGGCCGGGTCGTGGGAGAAGTCGCAGTCGATGGTCGCCACGAGCTCCGCTCCCGAGCCGAGAGCCCGCTCGAACCCCGCGATGTAGGCAGGGCCGAGGCCCTCCTTCCGCTCGCGGTGGAGAACGTCCACGAAGCCGAGCCCGCGCGCCAGCTCGTCCGCCAGCTCGCCGGTCCCGTCCGGGGAGGCATCGTCGATCACGAGGACGCGTCCGTCGAGGCCGTGCTCGGCGAGGACGGAGCCGAGCGCGCGAACCATCGGCTCGAGGTTCTCGCGCTCGTCGTACGTGGGGAGGCAAACGACCAGGCTCACGCGCGTATCATCGCCGCGGTGAGCGCCAAGCTGCCGACGAACACCGAGCTGGCCGACCGGTTCGAGCTTCTCGCCGACATGCTCGAGCTCGACGGCGCCGACGCGTTCCGGCTGGCCGCCTACCGCCGTGCCGCCTCGCGCATCCGGGAGTCGGCGGTGCCCGTCGCGCAGCTCGCCGTCGACGGGAAGGCGACGCGGCTCTCCGGGATCGGCGCCACCATCGAGGGCAAGATCGTCGAGGTCGTCGAGACCGGGGACATGAACGCGCTCGCCAAGCTGCGGGCGAAGGTACCGCCCGGTCTCGTGGACGTCATGCACGTCCCCGGCCTCGGCCCGAAGACGGCGCGGAAGCTCTGGGCCGAGCTCGGCGTCGAGGACCTCGACGATCTGCGGGCCGCGGCCGAGCAGCAGAAGCTTCGCGACCTCCCCGGCCTCGGCGCCAAGACCGAGGAGAAGGTGCTGAAGTCGCTGGCCGCGCCGCCGAAGGCGGCCGCCGCGACCGGGCGGACGCTCCTGGGCAAGGCGCTCCCCGCCGTCCGCCGCGCCGTCGCCGAGATCGAGGCGAGCGGCCTGGCCGACCGCGTGAGCGAGGCCGGCAGCGTGCGCCGGCGGGCCGAGACGACGAAGGATCTGGACCTGATCGCCACGGCCGCCGACCCGGCCGCGCTCACAGCCTTCTTCGCCGAGCGGGAATGGGTGGCCGAGGTCGTCGCGCTCGGCGGGACGAAGGCGACCGTCCTCTCGCACGAGGGCTTCCGCTTCGACCTGCGTGTCGTCCCGCCGGAGAGCTACGGCAACCTGCTGCAGCACTTCACCGGCTCGAAGGACCACAACGTCGCCCTGCGGGAGGACGCCGTCCGCCAGGGCCTGTCCGTGAGCGAGTACGGCATCGCCGAGGTCGAGTCCGGCGAGGTGTTCACGGCCGAGGACGAGGAGCAGGTCTACGCGCGGCTCGGCTACGCCTGGATCCCGCCCGAGCTGCGCGAGAACCGCGGCGAGCTGGAGGCGGCGCGAGCCGGCGAGCTCCCACGGCTCGTCGAGCCCGCCGACCTCAAGGGCGACCTGCACATGCACACGGACTGGTCGGACGGCCGGGCGACCCTCGAGGAGATGGTGCTCGCCGCGAAGGAGCGCGGGCACCGCTACATCGCGATCTGCGACCACGCGCGGCGCCTGCGCGACGGGCGGCTGGAAGCACAGGCCGAGGCGATCGCCGCCCTCGGCGTTCCCGGGATCACGGTGCTGAGCGGGATCGAGGTGGACATCCGCGCCGACGGGAGCCTCGACCTGGACGACGAGTCGCTCGCGGCGCGCGACTGGGTGATGGCGTCCATCCACTCCGGGTTCGACGGCCCGCGGGAGAAGCTCACCGAGCGCCTGCTCGCGGCGATGCGGAACCCGCACGTCGACTGCATCGGCCATCCGACCGGGCGGAAGATCAACCGCCGCCCTCCCTACGAGCTGGACTTCGAGCGCGTCTGCGAGACCGCCGCCGAGACCGGCACCTTCCTCGAGATCAACGCGCAGCCCGACCGCCTCGACCTCCCGGACACGCTCGCCCGCGCGGCCGTCGAGGCGGGCGTGCGGCTCGTGATCTCGACCGACGCGCACCGGATCCACGAGCTCGCGAACCTCGAGCTGGGCGTCGCCCAGGCCCGCCGCGGCTGGGTCTCGCCGGAGCAGGTCGTGAACACGCGGCCGTGGGGCGAGCTCAAGCGGATGCTGAAGCGATGAGCGGGTTCCGGGACGACGCCGCGGCGACCGCGGACTGGGTCGCCCGCTACCTGGAGCGCGTCCGCGAGCTGCCCGTCCTCGCGCAGGTCGAGCCGGGCGCGATCCGCGCGGCCCTCCCGGCCGTGCCGCCGGAACGGGCCGAGCCGTTCGCCGACGTGCTCCGCGACGTCGACGAGGTCCTGCTCCCCGGGATCACGCACTGGAACCACCCGCGCTTCTTCGCCTACTTCGCCATCTCCGGAAGCGAGCCCGGGATCCTCGCCGAGTTCCTCACCGCGGCGCTGAACGTCAACGCGATGCTCTGGCGCACGTCGCCGGCGGCGACCGAGCTCGAGGAGGTGGCGCTCGACTGGCTCCGGCAGCTGCTCGGCCTGCCGGAGGGCCTCCACGGCCACATCGAGGACACGGCCTCGACCTCGACCTTCGCCGCGCTCGCGGCGGCGCGACACCTGCGTCCGGGCGGCGCCGTCCTCTGCTCGGAGCACGCGCACTCCTCCGTGGACAAGGCGGCGCGGCTCCTCGAGCTCCAGCTCGTGAAGATCCCCGCCGACGGCGAGTTCCGCCTGCGGCCGGACTCGCTCGCCGGGGCGCTGCGCACGCACGAGGCGGCCGCGGTCGTGGCGACGGTCGGGACGACGTCGAGCACCTCCGTCGATCCCGTGGCCGAGATCGTCCCGCTCGCCGCGGAGGCCGGCGCGTGGCTGCACGTCGACGCCGCCTACGCGGGGCCCGCCATGGTCTGCGAGGAGAACCGCTGGGCCTTCGCCGGCGTCGAGCACGCCGACTCGCTGGTGGTCAACCCGCACAAGTGGCTCTTCACGCCGATCGACTGCTCCGTTCTCTACACGCGCCGTCCGGGCGTGCTGCGCGACGCGTTCAGCATCCTCCCGGAGTACCTGCGCACGAGCGAGGAGGACGTGACGAACCTGATGGACTACGGCCCCGCCCTCGGGCGGCGCTTCCGCTCGCTGAAGCTCTGGGCCGTTCTCCGCTGCCACGGCCGCGAGGGCCTCCAGGCTCTCATCCGGGAGCACATCCGCCTCGCGCGGCTCTTCGCCTCTTGGGTGGAGGACGATCCGGGCTGGGAGGTCGTGGCGCCGGTGCCCTTCTCGGTGGTCTGCTTCCGGCAGGAGGGGCCCGACCAGGCGAACGCCGAGCTGCTCGAGCGCGTGAACGCGACGGGCGAGGCGTACCTCTCGCACACGGTCCTCGCCGGGCGCTACGTCCTCCGCCTGGCGATCGGCAACCACCGGACCACGGAGGCCGACGTGCGCCGCGCCTGGGAGCTTCTCCTACAGCACGCGTAGGAGCCGGGCCAGCTCCCCGGGGCCGGCGACGACGACGTCCGCGGCCTCCCGCAGCGCGGCCGGGCCCTCGTCCGAGGCGACCGCGACGCACACGGCGTGCTCGAGGCCGAGCGAGCGGAGGCCGGCGAAGGCGTCCAGGTCAGTCGTGTCGTCGCCCGCGTAGAGGCCGAGCCGCGCGCCCGAGCGCTCGACGAGCGCCCGCACCGCCGTGCCCTTGTGCGCCTCGACGGCGGGGCGGATCTCCAGCACTTTCCGGCCCCAGCGGGCGTCGAAGCCCGCCTCCCGCGCGCGGCGGGCCACCTCCTCCAGCTCGGCGCGGGCGGCGGCCTCGTCCTCGGCCTCGCGGTAGTGGTAGGTGAGGGAGAGCGTCTTGTCCTCGACCGGCAGCCCGACCTCCCGTCGGAAGGCCGCGATCGCATCCGCGAGCTCGTGTGCGCGCGGGTCGAGCTCGAGCCCGTGATTTCCCACGAGCTCGATCCCTTCGACCCCGACGAGCCGGCGGGCATCGTCCCCGGCGCGGCCGCTGACGCAGGCGACGAGCCGGTAGCGCTCCGCAAGCCGCGCCAGCTCGGCGCGGGTCTCGGCGGGAACCACGGCGAGCTCCGGCCGGGCCACGATCGGGGCGAGCGTCCCGTCCACGTCGAGGACGAGGGCGCTCCGGCCGGGCGCGCGGGCCAGCGGGGCGAGCAGCTCGGAGGCCTCCATCGGCCCGCCTAGGATACGGCCGTGCCGGCGAAACGCACGGGTCTCCTCCTCGCGGGCGTCGGCGTCGCGTCGGGCTTCCTCAGCGCGCTGTTCGGCGTGGGCGGAGGCGTGATCGTCGTTCCCGCGCTCGTGCTCCTGCTCCACTTCGACTCGAAGTCCGCGACCGCGACGTCGCTCGCGGCGATCGGGATCACCGCCGTCGCGGGGACGTTCTCCTTCACGCTCTTCGACCACGTCCACTGGGACTCGGCCGCACTGGTCGGTCTCCCGGCGCTCGCCGGCTCGCTCGTGGGCGTGCGCGTCCAGAGGCTGGTTTCCTCGCGCATGCTGACGCGCCTCTTCGCCCTCTTCGTCGTCGGTGTCTCCGTCCTTCTCTTCTTCGAATGAGCACGACCACGATCGTCCTCGCGCTCGTCCTCGGCTTCGGCGCCGGCGCGCTCTCCGGGCTCTTCGGCGTCGGCGGAGGGATCCTCTTCGTGCCGACGCTCGCGCTCGTCGTCGGGCTCGCCCAGATCGACGCGCAGGCGACCTCGCTCGCCGCGATGATCCCTGTCGTCGTGTTCGGCGCCTGGCAGCAGCACCGGGCCGGAAACGTTCGCTGGAAGGCGGGAATCGCGGTGGGCCTGGCCTCCATCGCCGGCGTCCTCGGCGGGGCGGTGCTGGCGACGTCCCTGGACGACGACCTGCTCCGGAAGCTGTTCGCGGGCTTCCTGCTCTTCGTGGCCGCGCAGCTCCTCTGGTCGACGCGCGGCGGCTGACCCTATGCCCGGCCGGCGTTTCCTGCCGATAATGTCCTGGTGGTGAGCTCCCGCCTCGTCCAAGCGGCGCTGGTCGTCCTGGCCGTGCTCGCGCTCGGCGCCTCGGCGGCGGCCCAGAGCGCGCCGAGCTCGTCGGCCCGCGCCTTCGGCATCCGCGTGCTGCTCCCGGACGGGACCGTCGCGGCCTCCGCGCCCGTCTTGGCTCCGCCGCGGAAGTCGGCCACCGTCGAGGCCTGGAGCTACGGCGAGGGGGCGGTGGTGTCGGGCTGGACGTCCACGGCCGCCCGCGCAGGCGCCGGCGCCGAGCGCTCGAACGCGAACGGGAGCTCGTCTGTCCGCTCCGTCTCGCTTTTCGGCGGCGAGATCACCGTGGACGGCGTGTTCATGCGGGCCAGCGCCCGGGCCTCCGGGACCGAAGCGGCCGGCGATCTCTCCGCCTCGTCGCTCTCCAACCTGGTCGTCCTCGGCGAGCCGGTGCGCGCGGCCCAGAACGGACGCGTCACGCTCGGGGACTGGGGCTACGCCGTCACGCTCGAGAAGGCGGTCGTCCGCAAGCAGGGCTCGCTGCGCGGCTACCGCGGGTTCGTCACGGGCCTGCACGTCGTCCTCACCGCCGACCACGGCGGCCTGCCCGCGGGGACGGAGATCATGGTCGGCTACGCCGAGGCGGCCGCGTCCGCGCCCCGTCCGAGGCCCGCGCCGCCTCCGCCTCCGCCCTCGACGCCGTCTCCGCCGTCGAACGAGCCCGTCCCGCCCTCCACGCCGCAGGTGCCCCCGAGCGTGAAGCCGCCTCCCCCCGACGTGAAGCCGAAGCTCACGGCCGCCGGCTACGTGTTCCCGGTGTACGGCCCCGCCTCGACCTCGGACAGCTTCGGCGCTCCGCGGACGACCACCTGGCACCACGGAGTCGACATCTTCGCGCCCCTCGGCGCCCCGCTCCTCGCGGTCGCGGACGGGACGCTCTTCCGCGTCGGCTGGAACGACGTCGGCGGGAACCGCCTCTGGCTTCGCGACGGCGCCGGCAACGAGTTCTACTACGCCCATCTCTCCGCCTTCTCGCCGCTCGCCCAGGAGGGCGCGCAGGTGAAGGCGGGCGACGTCATCGGCTTCGTCGGGACGTCCGGCGACGCCGCCGGCACGCCGCCTCACCTCCACTTCGAGATCCATCCTCGCGAGCTCCTCTGGATGGGCTACGACGGTGCCATCGACCCCTATCCGTACCTGGCGGCCTGGCTGCGCCTCGACGATCTCGCGTTCGGCGACTGGGACCCGGGCCCCGGCCCGGCCCCCAAGGTCGGAGCGGTGCTCCTGCAGGCCGACGACATCTCGTCGCTCTCCGGCCTCGGCGACGGCGCGCTCTCGTCGTTCCTGATCGTCCCGACGCTCTTCGGCGAAGCCGGGCCCGGCCCGGTCATCGTCAACGCCGAGCCCGGCTTCGGCGCCTAGCAGCGCCGGCCTGGCTCGGAAGGGACGCCTGTCCCCGGCGGCCACGCCCCGGGGTCTGACCCCAGGACACGTCCGCCGGGGACGAGATGTGTGTCACAGAAGTGTGACGGGCGCCGTCCGCGGCGGCCGGGGTCCGGCCCGCAACGGCCATGGCCCGGGGTCTGACCCCGGGGCCTGTCTGCGGGAGGCAGTGCGCGCGGTACGAGACCGCGATGGCGGGGGCCGGCGGCGCTGCCCGGCGACTAGTTCTCGTTCGGGCCGTACTCGAAGGGCTGCTCGGGGCCGAGCACCTTCTCCTTCAGCCACTTGCGCGTCTCCGGGCCCGTGGCCGGGTTGAAGAGGACGCCCAGCGTGATGCCCGTGAGGAGGATGAGGAGGTTGCGCCCGGTGTGGGACTCCTTGCCCTGCACCCGCTCGCCGGCCTTCCGCAGCTCCTCGACGGCCCGCTTGAGCTCGGTCTGCATGTCCTTGTCCTGCGCGACTCGCGTCGCGAGCGCCTGCGCGCCCCGGGAGCCGAGCAGCTCGTCGTAGATGCTCCGCGCCGAGGCGTAGGCGTTCTTCACGTGCTCGTGGAGCTCGTCGTCCCGCGCGATGCGGTCGACATAGGGCCTTGCCACGTCCACTGCGCCGTAGACCTTGTCCTTCATGGTCGTCCTTTCGTCGTCGTCGTCGCCGGGATTATCTACCCGCCGGCCGCTCGGGGAAACTCCTTGACCGCCGCCGCGGGAAAGGCAGCGTCCAGCACGTCGCCGATCGTGTCCGCGAGGACGAAGCGCATCGACTCGCGCACGTCCTCGGGGAGGTCGTCGAGGTCGGCCTCGTTCTCCTTCGGGAGGATCACGGTACCGATCCCCGCCCGCTGGGCCGCCAGCGTCTTCTCCTTCACGCCGCCGATCGGAAGGACCTGGCCGGTGAGCGTGATCTCGCCGGTCATGGCCACGTCCTCGGACACCGGCACAGCGGTCGCCAGCGAGGCGAGCGCGGTCGCCATCGCCGTCCCTGCAGACGGTCCGTCCTTCGGCACGGCGCCGGCGGGCACGTGGATGTGCACGTCGCGGTCGGCGAACCAGTCGGACTCGAGCCCGAGCGCGTCCGCGTGCCCGCGCACCCAGGAGAGCGCCGCCTGGGCCGACTCCCGCATGACGTCGCCGATCTGGCCGGTGACGGTGAGCTTGCCGCTCCCCGGCATTGCGGTCGCCTCGACGAAGAGCACGTCGCCGCCGACCGGCGTCACGGCCAGGCCGGTCGCCACGCCCGGATCGGAGGTCCGCTTGCGCGCCTCCGCCGAGAAGCGCCGCTTGCCGAGCCAGGCGCGCACCCGCGCCTCGTCGATGCGGGCGCCCTTGCGCTTCCCCTCGCCGATCTCGCGGGCCGCCTTGCGGCAGAGCGAGGCGATCTCCCGGTCGAGGTTGCGCACGCCGGCCTCCCGCGTGTACTCGCGGACGAGGAGCCGCAGCGCCTTCTCGGTGACGGAGACGCGCTTTCCCTCGAGCCCGTGCGCCTCGAGCTGCTTCGGGACGAGGTAGCGCCGGGCGATCCCGACCTTCTCGTCCTCCGTGTAGCCCGGGATGCGGATGACCTCCATCCGGTCGAGCAACGGTGACGGGATCGTCTCGAGCTGGTTCGCGGTGGTCACGAACAGCACCTGCGAGAG
>DASPGT010000174.1:0-15828 GCA_035620475.1 Gaiellaceae bacterium
CAAATCCCTTCGGGAGAGCGGAAGTCCGGGACGCCGCTCTCGGTGGAGACATCCTCAAAGACCCGGTTGCCTGGTTCTGGATCCGGGCCGCGGAAGGTCGGGATGCCGCTTTCTTGGCTGCAACCCGCGCCGGTCAGGACGACGCAGGGCTGGTTGTCTCGGATGAGCTCGGCGAGCCTCTCGATGTTCGGGTCCCTTGTCGTCACGATCGGCGCTCAGTGCCTCCCGCCACGCTGTTGCTTCCTCCTCCGGTGCTTGCAGGCAGTCGGCACCGGACTAGGGTGAGAGGGTGGGTGTCGATTCTTTCGACGAGCAGGAGCGGATCGTTCGGCAATCCGGACGCATTCTCGCAATCGCCTTCAGTGCAGTCGGCGGCCTATTCGTCGCCTTCATTGGGGCGCTGATCGTCGTCAACCAGCTTGGCGGAGGTCTTTCGGCGCGTGAGGCGATGGATCGCTGCACTGCGACGCCACCCGGTTTCCCGAAGAGGCTCGGCGAAGACCTCTCCATCACGACCACGTGGAGCTTCTGGCCGCCTGGCTACACCTGCGTCTACGCGGGATCCGGCGGAGTTGAGGAACACCCCGCCAATGCCGACTGTCTTACCTCCCCGGGATGGTGCAAGGAGCCGTAGGGAGATCGGGCCGAGCCCGACGAGAACACCAGTCCTTCGCTCTCGGTGGAGACGCCGGCGCCGGTGAGGACGACGCACGGCTGGTTGTCGCGCACCAGCCCTGCCAGCTCTCGGATGATCGATTCTGCGATCGTCATGGCCGGGCACCCGCCTGGATTGTTGCGTGCGGACGGTCGGGGAGCCTTCCGCGGACGGCCTACGTAATCGGGCGCTTGAGCAGCACGACCGGCCAGGCCATCAGGTCGCCGTACTTGAGCGAGAGGCCGACCGCCTCCCAGCCCTCGGCGCCCAGCTCGTTCAGGCGCTCCGGAATCCAGGCCTGGTCGTCCTTCTTGAGGCTCTTCGCCTCCTTGAGGGGGACGACGAGGTACTCGAACTTGGTCAGCGAGCGCGCGGGCGCATCGAGCACGGGCGTTGTCGTCATCGTCGAACACCTCCTTTCGGCTCAACGCTCTCACCACGGCTCGCTCCTCACATCCGCGAAGACGCGTACCTCCCGCCCGCACTTCCCCGCGGCTCGAGGGAACAAGCCTCGCCGCCAGGTCGTTCTCACTCTTAGGATGGACCTGAACGGCCGTCAGAAGATGCTGGACGCCACCTTCGGCGCGGTCTGCGAGACGACCGGCTGCTCCGAGGAGCGCCGGCGCACGCTCGAGGAGGTCGTCAACCTCGCCGTCGAGCTCGCCCGCGAGGGGCGCGAGGGGCGGAAGATCGGGACGCTCTTCGTCATCGGCGACGTCGGCGTCGTCACCGAGCAGTCGCGGCCGCTGATCCTCGACCCGCTCTACGGGCACGAGGACGAGCTGCTGCGCGTCGAGCGGCCCGAGTTCCGCGAGACCGTGAAGGAGCTGGCGCAACTCGACGGTGCATTCCTGCTCGGGGACGATGGCACCTTCGTCTCCGCCGGGCGCTTCATCGACGTGGACGTGACGGCACCGGAGAACTTCCTCCCCGGCCTGGGCACGCGCCACGCGGCCGCCGCCTCGATCTCACGGACGACCGGCGCCATCGCCGTCGTCGTCTCGCAGAGCTCCGTCGTGCGCGTCTTCTCGCGCGGCGAGGTGCGCGCGGAGATCATCCCCGAGCTCTTCCTCATGTCGCGCGAAAGCCTCTTCACGCGCCGCGCCGAGGTGCGGCAGATGCCGGAGGCCGGCGTCACCCTCGCGGTCGCGGCCGAGGGGTAGATGCCCGGCCGGCCCTCGCCTACGGTGAGGGGATAGCGGCGACCCGCACCGAGACGACGCTCGACGAGCGCGCCCGCGACCTGCTCGCGGCGAACACCCAGACCGGCGAGCTCGGCGGCCGGCTCTATCGCTTCACGGTCCCGAGCGTGCGCGACTACCCGTTCCAGTGGTTCTGGGACTCGTGCTTCCACGCGATCGTGTGGTCGCGCTTCGACGCCGAGCGCGCGGCGGACGAGCTGCGCGGCCTCCTGGCCGTCCAGGAGCCGGACGGGCTCGTCCCGCACGTCGTCTTCTGGAAGGGCGACCTCGTCTCGCGGCTCCAGTGGCACCACCTCGAGAGCCGCACGCACGGACGCGTGCCGTTCCACCGGACGCCGTACACGACGGCCCAGATCCAGCCGCCGGTGCTCGCCCAGGCGGTCGAGCGGGTCGTCGATGCGGGCGCGGACGGGTTCCTCGCGGAGGCGCTGCCGCACCTCGAGCGCTACTACCGGTACCTCGCCGCGCTACGCGACCCGGACGGCGACGGGCTCGTCTCGATCCTCTCGCAGTTCGAGAGCGGGCTCGACTTCAGCCCGGTCTACGACGAGGCGATCGGGGTGCGGCGCGTGACGCCGGCGGCGCTCTTCGCCCGCACCCGGCTCCCCCAGGTCAGGAACAAGCTGGCGAACTACGACCTGGAGACGATCTTCCGGCGTCACGGGCACCACCTGGAGGACGTGCTCGTGAACGCCGTCTACGGCCAGGGCCTGCGCGCGCTCGCGCGGCTGGCGCGGCGCGGCGGGCGCGAGGCGACCGCTCGCTGGGCCTCCCGGGCGGCCGACCGGGTCACCGAAGCCCTCCTGGAGCGCTGCTGGGACGAGCGGCTCGGGCTGTTCGTCAACCTCGCGGGGCCCGAGGAGCGGCGCTCCCGGGTCAAGACCATCCACGGGCTCATGCCGCTCGTCCTGCCGGATCTTCCGGGCGACGTGGCCGACCGGCTCGTGCGACACCTGTGCGACCCGCTCACGTTCGACGCGCCCTACCCGGTGCCGTCGGTCGCGCTCGACGAACCGACCTTCGTCCGCGACCACCGGCTGCGCGGGTTCCGCTTCATCTGGCGCGGGCCCGTCTCGCTGAACACGAACTGGTTCCTCGTCCACGGCCTGCGCGGCCACGGCTATGAGGACGTCGCGCAGCGGATCGCGGAGCGCTCGCGCGAGGCCGTCGAGCGCGGCGGGCTCAACGAGTTCTACGACCCGCTCGACGGCAGGCCGGTCGGCGCCGAGCGGTTCGGCTGGGCGACGCTCGTCGTCGATCTCTAGCGGTCGCGGGCGCGCCCGCCTGCCCGCCGGCGGACGCGCCGCGCCCACTCCGAGGCTAGGAGAGAAGCCGTCACGCGAGTGGGTACGATTGCGCCGTGTCCGCCGAGACTTCGACCCAATACGTCGCGTACACGCTCTACAAGGCCGACCCGGCCTGGCTGCGGCTCCCGGTCGAGGAGCGCGCGGCCGCCAAGGACGCCTTCGCCGAGGTGGTCGAGGACTGGGCCGAGCGCCTGGAGCTTCGCTCGTACAGCCTCGTCGGCGTCCGCCCGGAGGCCGACTTCATGCTCTGGAAGCTGACGGAGCGCTACGACGACCTCCGCGAGCTGGGCACAGCCCTGAACGGAACGCCGCTCGCCGGCTGGCTGACGACGCCGTACTCCTACCTGGCCGCCAGCGAGCCGTCGCAGTACTTCGAGCAGAAGAGCAAGCGCCCCCGCCGCGTCATCCCGCGCGGGGCGCCCTACCTCGTCGTCTACCCGTTCGTGAAGAAGCGCGAGTGGTACTCGCTGCCGATGGACGACCGGCGCCGCGCGATGCAGGAGCACGCGGCGGTCGGGAGCCGCTTCGTCACGATCACGAATCACACGACCTACTCGTTCGGGATCGACGACCAGGAGTTCATGACGGCCTTCGAGTGCGAGGAGCCCTCGGACTTCCTCCAGCTGATGAAGACGCTGCGCGAGACCGAGGCGAGCCGCTACACCGAGCGCGACACGCCGATCTTCGTCGGGTCCGCGCAGGAGATCCGCCCGCTTCTGGACTCGCTCGACGGCGCGTCCGCGCGGGTCTCGGCGACCTAGCTCCGGCCGCCGGCGGACGCGTCTCCTGCGGCCATGCCCCGGGGTCAGACCCGGGCCATGGCTCAACCGGCCCGAGGCGTGGCCGAACGGGCCGAGGTTGTCACACTTTCGTGACATACATCCCGTCCCCGGCGGACATGCCCCGGGGTCAGACCCCGGGGCGTGGCCGCTTTGGACTAGGCGGGCGGAGACGCGGCGAGGTCGCGGAGGCTCGCGTGCTCCTCGGCGCACGCGGGGCAGCCGTGCAGGTGCGCGCGCATGCCGGGGACTGCCGCCTCGGCGTCGCCGTCGGCCAGCTCGAGCTCCACGTAGCGGTCGAGCTCGGCGAAGCACTCCTCGCACCCGATCTCCGGCCCGACCGGGCCCAGCAGGCGGGCGACGAGCGCGTCAGACATCGAAGCCTCCCTCCGCCAGCGTCGCGCGGAGGCGGACGCGTGCGTCGTGGATCGTCTTGTAGAGCGCGCCGCGGGTCGTGCCGAGGCGCTCGGCGAGCACGTCGATCGGCACGTCGTCGAGGACCACGGCCAGCAGCACCCGGCGCTGGTGCGGCGTGAGCGCGCGGTCGACGGCGGCGACGACGGCGCGCAGGAGCTCCCGCTGCTCCGGGCCCGCCCCGGCGGCCAGCTCGCCGCCGGCGAAGAGCGGCCAGCGCTCGGGCTCGAGCGGGATCTCCCGCCCCTGCCAGGCCCGCCGCCGCAACGCCACGGCCGCCTCGAGGAGCGCGAACTTGTAGGCCCAGGTCGTGAACCGGCTCTCGCCGCGGAAGTCGGCGAGCCGGGCCAGCACCGAGACGAGCGCGTCGTCGGCGGCCTGCAGCGCGATGTCGCCCGGCTCCTCGCCGCGGAGGTGACCGAGCGCGGGCCGCCGCCGTGCGACCTCGAACCGAGCCGCCCGCAGCAGCAGGCCGTGGAGCTCCGCGACGGCCGCGTCGCGCTGCGGGCCGCTCCCGTTGAGCGCGTCGAGCCACCGCTGGTTCTCCGCGCCGCGACCGGGGGCCGTGCTCACGCGGCCGACGCTAACAGCGGGCCCCGTGCTCACGGAGGCCCCCGGTCGACCGGCGCGAGGATGCGGGCAGCGAGCCGGGGCCGGCAGCCGCGCTCGACGAGCTCGATGAGCGCATGGACGTCGGCGCCCTCGGCGGCGAGCGCGGCGGCCAGGCTCGGAGGGAAGCCGGCCTCCGCGAGCTGGCGGCGCCGCCAGGCCGCAACGGCGGCGCGCTCCGCCCGGCTCGGTTCGAGAACGACCCGCATGCTTCGTTGGTGTCGACGGCGGGCGCGGTCTTACCGGCCGGCCGGCCGCGGGTACGGCGGACGCCGGTCAGTAGCCGTAGGAGTGCTCGTCGCGCCAGGCGCGCCACATGCCGAAGATGCCCGCGGCCACGGCGGCGATGCAGGCGACCGTGTCGAGGCCGCTCGTCGGGAACCAGGGCGTGAGCGCCAGCCCGACGGCGGCGATCGCGAGCGCTGCGCCGCCGTAGAAGACGACCCGCGAGCGCCCGGACCACATGGCGATGTCCTCCCGGTTCCGGCGCCAGAGGACGATGAGCACGTAGGCGATCGCCACCAGGAAGAGGATCTGGAGGAACGTCAGGATCACGACCAGCCCGAAGCCGAGCTGGAGGGCCGTGATCACGGCCGCGATGAGGACGAGGATCCCGAACGCGCGCAGAGTCGGGTTCACGTTCATCCGGTCAGATTCCGGTCGTGTAGGCGCGAACCGAGAGCGCCGTGGCGACGAGGGCGGCGCCCGAGAACCAGAGGAGCCGCCGCGCCGGCACGGGCGGCGCGTAGACCCACGGCGAGAGCGCGGCCAGGAGCGCCAGCCCGCCGTAGACGGCGTGGAGCCGGTCGGGCGACTGGCTCCCGTCCGAGAGCAGGAGCAGCCCGACGGCGACCTGCGCGATCAGAAGCGCCTGCGCGAGGGCGAGCAGGTGTGCGTAGATCCGCCCGGGCGGCCGCTTTCGCCAGACGTACGCCAGGCCCCAGCCGGCCGCGAGCCCGTTCGCGGCGATGAGGAGGACGGCGTTGAAGGCATGCAGCTCCCGCACCGCTCCCAGCCTACAAACTCGACGCGGCTCAGCCGCCTGCGCCTCTTCTCGCGAGCTCGACCTCGAGCTCCTCGATCGACCGCTCGAGCCGCCCGAGCTCCTCGCGCACGGCGTCGCGCCGAGCGCCCAGCTCCTGCAGATGCCGGGCGAGCTGCTCCTCGGTGGCCGACTCCATCGTCACCTCGATCGAGACCGGAGTCCGTGTCTCCTCGACCATTGCCGCACCTCCTTCCTAGATCGTCTCCGGGACCATCTCGATGGCGCCCGACGGGCACTCCGCGACGCAGAGACCGCAGCCCTTGCAGAAGTCGTAGTCGATGGCGTAGCGCTCCCCCGGCTCGCCGAGCTTGATCACCGCGTTGTCGGGGCACACGCCGTAACAGTTGTCGCAGGAGAAGCAGTTCCCGCAGGAGAGGCAGCGCCGCGCCTCGAAGAGCGCGGTGGACTCGTCGAGCCCGCCGACGACCTCCTCGAAGGTCGACTGCCTGCGCACCAGCTCGAGCTCCGGCTGCACGGTGCGCGGCGCGTCCGAGTAGTACCAGGTGTTGAGCAGGTCGAAGGACGCGAGCTCGTGCTTGGGCGGCGGGGCGTACGCGCCCCCTCGAAGCCAGGCGTCGATGTGCCGGGCCGCCTTCTTGCCGTGACCCGCTGCGACCGTGACCGTGCGCTCGGCCGGCACCATGTCGCCGCCGGCGAAGATGCCGGGGCAGCCGGTCATCATGTCGGGGCCGACCCTGACGACCCCGTCCTCGACCTCCAGCCCGGGGACGCCTTCCAGCAGGGACAGGTCGGTCTCCTGGCCGAGAGCGAGGACGAGCGAGTCGGCCTCGAGCTCCTCCAGCTCGCCGGTGGGCTGCGGGAAGCCGGTCTCGTCCAGCTCCATCCGCTCGACCATGAGCTTGCCCTCGTCCGCACGCTTGATCGTGGAGAGCCACTTCAGGAGGATGCCCTCGGCCTCCGCCTCCTCCACCTCGGAGTCGTGGGCGGGCATGTGCTCGCGCGTGCGCCGGTAGACGATGACCGCCTCCTCGGCGCCGAGGCGCTTGGCCGTCCGCGCCGCGTCGATCGCGGTGTTCCCGCCGCCGTAGACGACCACCCGGCGGCCGAGCAGCGGCGTCTCCTCCCCCTCCATGCTGCGGAGGAGCGAGACGGCGTCGAGGACGTGGGCGGCGGACCCGGCGGGGAGGTACGCCCGCTTGCCGAGGTGCGCGCCGACCGCGAGGAACGCCGCGTCGAAGCCGCCCTCCTCCATCGTCTCCTGGATGCTCGTGACCTTCCGGTTCAGCTCGAGGCGGACGCCGAGGTCGAGGATCCGCTGGATCTCCGCGTCGAGGACGTCGCGCGGGAGGCGGTACGTGGGGATGCCGAAGCGCATCATGCCGCCGGCCTTCGGGGCGGCGTCGTGGACCGAGACCTCGTGCCCGAAGCGGGCGAGGTGGTAGGCGGCCGAGAGCCCGGAGGGCCCGGCGCCGACCACGAGCACGCGCTTCCCCGTCGGCTCGCGGAGCACGTCCACCTGCCAGCCGCACGCGATCGCCTCGTCGCCGAGGAAGCGCTCGACCGAGTTGATGCCGACGGCCTCGTCGAGCTGGGCGCGGTTGCAGGCCGTCTCGCACGGGTGGTAGCAGACGCGGCCCATGACGGCCGGGAACGGGTTGTCCTCCATGATCCCGCGCCACGCGCGCTCGTAGCCCTCCCCGCCCTCCTCGGCCTCGTACAGCCATTGCTGGATGTTCTCGCCGGCGGGGCAGGCGTTGTTGCAGGGCGGCAGGCGGTCGACGTAGACGGCCCGCTCGGTGCGCCAGCTGCCGGTCTTGTTCGCCAGGCTGGAGCCGACGTCGAGCGTGATCGCGAAGGGCTTGCGGCTCATGTCTCCTCCCCGTCCGGAAGGAGGCCGAAGCGCCGGATGTTGCGGTCGGCGCCCGCCTGGATCCGCGCGACCACCTCGGTCTGCGGCGGGTCGGCAAAGAGGTGGGCGAAGCGCTTCTGGGGCCGCAGGTACTCCTCGACCGGGACGCGCCGCCGGATCTTCGACACGCTCACGACCTCCCCGTGCTCCGCCTCGAAGACCGGGAAGAGGCCCGTCTCCTTCGCGAGGCGCGCGATCCTGATCGTGTCCTTCGCGGCCGAGCCCCAGCCGAGCGGGCAGGGCACGAAGACGTGGACATAGCGGGCGCCGCGGAACTCCATCGCCCGCTCGATCTTCGCCTCGAGGTCGCGCAGCTCGGCGACCGTCGCCGTGGCCACGTAGGGGATCTCGTGGGCCATTGCGATCAGGGGCGCGTTCTTGCCCTGGCCGAAGACGTTGCCCGGCTCCGGGCCGACCGGCTTCGTGTTCGCCGTCCGCGCCGCGGGCGGCGTGGCGCTCGAGCGCTGCACGCCCGTGTTCATGTAGGCCTCGTTGTCGTAGCAGATGAAGAGCACGTCGTCGTTTCGCTCGAACATCCCCGAGAGGCAGGCGAAGCCGATGTCGAGCGTGCCGCCGTCGCCGCCCTGGCCGATGACCCTGACGTCGCTGCGGCCCTTCGCCTTCAGCGCCGCGGCGATCCCGGACGCGACCGCGGGCGCGTTCCCGAAGAGCGAGTGGAGCCAAGGAAGCTGCCACGACGACTCCGGGTACGGCGTCGAGAAGACCTCGAGGCAGCCGGTCGCGTTCGCCGCGACGAGCTGCCCGCCCGTCGCGCGCATCGCGGCGTCCAGCGCGTAGCGCGCCCCCAGTGCCTCGCCGCAGCCCTGACACGCCCGGTGCCCCGAGGTGAGCGTGTTGGAGCGCTCCATCCGCGCCTGCACCGAGCGCTCGTCGGGGCGGAGCAGCCGGTTGCCGGCGACGAAGCTGCCCACTTGGTAGAACTTGATCTGCTGGTGCGGCACCGTCTCTCCTAGGTCGGCCCGGCCGCCACGACGCCGATGTCGCGCAGGATGTTCTCCGCGTGCGGCCCCGAGCGGCGCTTCTCCTCCGTCCGCTGCAGCTCCCGCTCGACGAGGCCCCAGTCGATGTCGAGGAACGTGAGCCGGCCGGGCTCGAGCCGGTCCTCGAGGACGTCGGCCAGGAGCGCGTGCAGCGACTTCTTCGTGATCGGGCGGCCGCCCAGCCCGGCGACGACGTCGTAGACGGGCGGCGGCAGGCCCGCGAGCGCGAGCCGCACGTTCTGCCCGACGATGCCGCCGAGCCCGACGGCGAACGCCTTCTCGAGCACGACGATCCGCCGGGCGTGGCCGAGCGCCTCCCGAACCTCCTCGAGCGGGTACGGGCGGAACGTCTTGATCCCGACCGCCCCGATCTTGACCCCCGCCTCGCGCAGCTCGTCGACGACGTCCTCGATCGTCCCGAGCACGGATCCGAGGGCGACGACGATCGTCTCCGCGTCGGCGCTCCGGTACGACCGGATCAGCCCACCGGAGGTGCGCCCGAAGGCCTGCGCGAACTCCGCGGCGATCTCCGGGATCACGTCGAGGGCCCGCATCTGCGCCGCGTGCATGAGGTACTTGACCTCCGTGAAGGCCTCCGGCCCGACCATCGCCCCGATGGTCACCGGGTCGGCCGGGTCGAGCACCTGCCGGGGCTCGAACGGCGGCAGGAACGCGTCCACCTGCTCCTGCGTCGGGATGTCGACGCTCTCGTAGGCGTGCGTGAGGATGAAGCCGTCCATGCAGACCATGACGGGCAGGGAGACCTCCTCGGCGAGCTTGAACGCCTGGACGTGCATGTCGACGGCCTCCTGGTTGGTCTCGGCGTAGAGCTGGAGCCAGCCGGAGTCGCGCTGGGACATCGAGTCGCTGTGGTCGTTCCAGATGTTGATCGGAGCGCCGATCGCGCGGTTGGCGACCGTCATCACGATCGGCAGGCCGAGCCCCGAGGCGTTGTAGAGGGCCTCCACCATGTAGAGGAGCCCCTGGCTGGCGGTGGCGGTGTAGGCGCGCGCGCCGGCCGCGGACGCGCCGATCGCGGCCGACAGCGCCGCGAACTCCGACTCGACCATGAGGTACTCGCACGGCGCGAGCTCGCCCGTCCTGACCAGGTCGGAGAGCCCCTCGACGATGTGCGTCTGCGGCGAGATCGGGTAGGCGGCGATCACCTCGGGCCGGCAGAGCGCCACGGCGGCCGCGACGGCCTGGGAGCCTTCGATCTGCCTACGCATGCGCGGACTCTCTGAGCGCGTCCTCCACGTGGGCGGACGCGGCCTCGGCGGCGGCAACGTTGGCCTCGCCGACGCTGCCGGCGAACTTCTCGCGGATCGCCGCGGCCACCGACTCGAGCGAGACGACGCCGCTGACGGCGGCGAAGGCCCCGAGCAGGGCGGCGTTGGGCAGCGGGCGGCCGAGGTGCTCGCGGGCGATATCGGTGGCGGGCACGGTGAGCAGCCGCTCGCGCCGGAAATGGCGAACGAACTCATCGAGCCCGAGCTCGGCGAACCCGTGCACGGAGTTGATGACGAGGTAGCCGTCCGGCCTGAGGCCGGCGAAGAGGTCGACCTGGTGCAGCAGCGTCGGATCCTGGACGATCAGGGCGTCGGGCTCGGCGATCGGCTCGCGAACCCGGATCTCCCCGTCGTCGATGCGGCAGAACGCGACGACCGGGGCGCCGGTGCGCTCCGAGCCGAAGGTCGGGAACGCCTGGGCGTGCTTGCCCTCGCGGAACGCCGCGATCGAGAGCAGCTCCGCCGCCGTGACGACGCCCTGACCTCCTCTGCCGTGGAAGCGCACCTGGAACATCGCGGCTCATGGTCGTCGCGCCGGCCGGCCCCGGCTTCGGTGACATCCCGGTCTCGGCTACGGGTTTCCCGCAACGTGCCGGCGGCGTATCGGTACGCTTGCGGCGTGGTCGAGGAAGGCAAGCCCGCACCCGACTTCACGCTGCGCTCCGACGCGGGCGAGGACGTCACCCTGTCCGACCTGCGCGGGCGCACGGTCGTCCTCTACTTCTATCCCAAGGACGACACGCCCGGATGCACGAAGCAGGCCAGCGGGCTCCGGGACGTCTACGGCGAGATCGAGGCGCGCGGCGCGACCGTGCTCGGCGTCAGCCGCGATTCGGAGGCCTCCCACGCGAAGTTCAGGGAGAAGTACGGGCTGCCGTTCACCCTCCTCACCGACCCCGACCACGCGGTCTCGGAGCTCTACGGCGTGTGGGTCGAGAAGACCTCGTACGGCAAGACGTCGATGGGCATCAACCGCTCGACGTTCGTGATCGACGCCGACGGTAACGTGGCCAAGGCGATGCGGGGCGTCAAGCCCGACGACCACGCCGACCGCGTTCTGGCGGCGCTGCCCGAGTCCTAGAGAACGGCGAGCGCCAGCCGCCGGCCGCCGTGCCAGAGGCCGGCGAAGACGAGGACGGCGGCGCCGGCGAGGATGAGGAGCGCCTGGGCGCCGACGGCGAAGGAGACCGCGTTCGCCGTACCGACCCCGCTGGCCATGAGGATGGCGGCGCCCGCGCCCGCCTGCGTGGCGGCGCCGGCCGGTGCGATCGGAAGGGCCCCCGAGGCGGCCGCGGCGCAGAGGAACGCGATCGCCAGTGGCAGCGAGAGCGCGAAGCCGAGCGCGTGCAGCAGGAGGAAGAGCCCGAACGCCCGGGTCAGCCAGGAGGCGAGGACGAGCACCCAGGCCTGCCAGGCGTCCCGCGGCGGGATCACGCGCTCGCCCAGCCAGCGGGCGAGGCGGAAGCGGATCAGCCGCCCGCTCGCCGTCAGCCGGGGCAGCAGGGCGATGACGACCGCGGCGCCGACGCCGGCGACGGCGACGACCCCCATGGCGACCCGCACCGCGCCGGACGCGTCGGAGGTGGCGGCGGCCGTGCTCGCCAGCGGCATGAGCGCCGCCGTGTCGACCAGGCCGAGCATGAAGAGGGAAAGGCAGACGGGGCCGACGCCCGCGCGCCCGTTCGTCGCCCGGCGGACGATGGCGACGCGGACGACGTCGTCGAAACGGCCGGGGAGCGCCGCGCCCGTGACGCTCGCGGCGCCGCACGCGGCGCCGAGGGTCAACGGCCTCGGCCGCTCGTGGGGCGCGAAGAGCCGGTGCCAGCCGTAGGCCTTGAACGCGTACGCGAGGAGGAAGAGGAGGCCCGCGGCGACGACGAGGCCCACGTTGGCGCCGTCGAAGGGCCAGCCCATCCCGGCGAAGTGGCGGGCGGCGAGCACCGAGACCGCGATGGCGAAGACCCCGACGCCGACGTTCAGGAGCAGTCTCCCTCGCGGGGACCGGCACGCGTCGTAGAGCCCTCTCATCGTCTGTCTCATCGGCGGACAGGGGAAGGGTCTCAACCCGCATACGGGGTACGAGCGACCCACCCGATGAGGCGAAGACAGGGCGGGCGCCCCGTTCCCCGTTCGAGGGATTGTACGGATGCGGCGCGCCTCCTACCGTGCGAACCGGAAAGGAGTCGCAGCATGGCCACGACCGCAAGCCATGCGGCAGAGCAGGAACGGTACGAGGTACACGAGGTCCTCGGGGGCGAGCCGGCCCTCGATCTCGGCCTCCGCTTCGAGGCGGCTGACTTCGGCGCCGCCGTCGACTTCGCCTTCGCCTACCTCGAGCGCCGCGACCCGGGTCGCGAGGGGATCGTGAGCGCCCTCGAGATCGTCCGCGTAACGGGCTCCGGCCGGGAGACGGTCTGGACGTACAGCCACGCGCAGTCCCGCGCGAGCGCGCGCGATCTCGTCCGCGTCTGGGGCTTCGACCCCGGCCAGGGCTGGCGAAGCCCGTACCGCACGCCGCCGCGCCCCGCCCCCGCCCGCAACTACTAGGACGAGCTCGGCCCCGCAACCCTTCCGGTTCCGGCCGGACTGGGCTACCCTGGACGGGCCGCCCATGTCCGAGCGCGGGATTGCCGTCAGTGAGATCGTCGCGCGGCTCGTCACCGACGCGCGACGCGAGGAGGGGCTCTCGACCGACGAGCTCGCTCACCTCGCCGGCCTCCATCCGGTGTACGTCGGCCTGCTCGAGCGGCGCTCGCGCGAGCCCACGCTCGCCGCCGCCGCCAGCCTGGCGGAGGCTCTCGGCCTCAACCTCTCCTCCCTCCTCGCCGCCGCCGAGCAGGAGGCGGGGAACGGCGGCAGCGCGTCCGGCATCGAGCTCGTGCCCGTCCCGCGCTCACGGCAGGTCGCCCGCGACCGCTTCGGCCCGGGGTTTCGCCTCGCCGCCGCGACCGAGCTCACCACGGAGACCGTTGCGACGGCCATCGACTTCGCCTACCGCCGGCTCGACCTGATCGACGAGCAGATGCGGGGCGCCGGCTCGCGGCCGATCGGGAAGCTCGTCGACTCCGTCGACCTCACGACCACGCTCGCCGACCTGCTCAGCGCCGGAATCGCGCGGGCCTCGAACGGCCGCTACGTGCAAAACGGGCGCGATCACGCCCCCGACCTGCTGCCGCTCCATCAGGGCCTGCCCGAGGTCGAGCTGAAGGCCGCGCTCGAGACGACCCTTCCCCCGCAGGGGTCGCGCGGGGCCGGCGCCTACCTCATCTTCCGCTACGTGCTGACCGACCGGGACGGAGCCTTCCGCCGGGGGAAGGACTCGCGCGGCGACACGGTCACCGTCTGGGAGGTCCGCTTCGGGGAGCTGGCGGCCGCGGACTTCCGCTCCGGCCCGCGCGGGAAGGCGAGGCTCACGCGGGACGCGCTCGAGCGCCTGGAGCTCGTCTACTACGACCCGGAGCTGCTCCCGTACGCGCGGGCGACGGGGGCCTACGCGCGGGCCTGAGCCGGGATCGAGCAGGTCCGAAGAAGCACGCCGGGGGCCCGGCCCGGTAGCGTGGCCGCCGACACGCACACAACGGCGATGAGTTCCGCCGCCGCAGCCGGTCTGTAGAGGAACGACGAAGCGACAAGGGGAGCGAAGCACGATGACCGAGAACAACGAGCCCACCGACGGCCACCGCCCGATCGCGCCGCCCGAGCGGCGCGCAGCCCATGAACGCCTCTCGACCGGCAGCCTCGCCCGCTGGACGCGGGCCTGCGCGACTCATCCCTGGCGGGTCGTCGGCGCCTGGGTCGCGATCATCGCCGCGCTGGTCGTCCTCGTCATGACCGTCGGCGGCAGCCTGAAGGACGAGTTCGAGATCCCGGGCTCCGACACGCAGAAGGCGACCGACCTGATCGAGTCCGAGTTCGCGGCCGAGCAGGGCGGCGTCTTGAACCTCGTCTTCGCCGCCCCCGAGGGCGAGACCCTCGACACGCCCGAGCGCCAGGCGGCGATCGAGGACGCCATCGCGCAGCTTCAGACCGATGAGTTCGCACCCACGGAGGACACGGCCGGGATCACGAGCGTGGGCGATCCCTTCGCCGACGACACGATCTCCGACGACGGCCGCATCGGCTACACGGAGGCGCAGTTCGACCGCGTCATCTACGACACCGACCGTGAGGCGGTCCTCGCCGTGCAGAAGGCCGTCCGCGACACGGTCGAGCCCGCCGGAATCACCGTCGAGTTCAACGGCGACGCCGAGTTCCCGCCCATCGAGCAGGGGACGCAGGAGCTGCTCGGCCTCTTCGCGGCGCTGATCGTGCTGCTCATCGTGTTCCGCACGTTCGTGGCCACGGCGATCCCGATCGGCCTCGCCCTCGTCGCGCTCATGACCGCGTTCCTCCTGCTCTTCATCCTCGCCGGCCTCACCGACATCAACACGATCACGCCGCTGCTCGTGTCGATGATCGGCCTCGGCGTCGGCATCGACTACTCGCTCTTCATCGTCACGCGCTTCAGACAGCTCCTCCACGAAGGACTTTCGCCCGCCGACGCCGCCGCCGAGGCCGGCGCCTCGGCCGGCCGGGCCGTCCTGTTCGCCGGCGCGACGGTCGCGATCTCCGTGACCGGGCTCGCCTTCTTCGGCCTCGACTTCATCACGAAGCTCGGGATCGGCTCCGCCCTGGGCGTGCTCACGACCGTGCTCATTGCGAACTCGCTGCTCATCTCCGTGCTGCGGCTGCTCGGGCACAAGGTCGACCGGCTGAAGGTTCCGCTCCTGCGCCCGATCGACGACTCCGACGCCGCCCGCGAGAAGACGGTGATTGCCCGCTGGGGACGGTTCGTGACCGCCAACGCGAAGGTGATCTTCATCGTCCTGATCGTCGCGGGCTTCGGCCTGGCGTCGACCTCTCTCCTCGTCCGGCTCGGCGCCTCCGACCAGGGCACGCAGCCCGACGAGCAGACCGCCCGCCGCGCCTACGACCTCCTCGCCGAGGGCTTCGGCGCCGGCTTCAACGGCCCGATCCCGATCGTGGTCGACGTCAACGACGACCCCGAGGCGCCGCAACGGATCTACGAAGGCGTCCAGGGCCTCGCCGGCGTCGCGTCCGTCGGCGAGCCCCAGTTCAACGACGAGGAGACGGTCGCGATCGTCTTCGTGACGCCGGACTCGGCGCCGCAGGACGAGGAGACGTCGGATCTCGTCCATACCCTGCGCGACGACGTCGTGCCGGCGGCAACGGAGGGCGGCGACTCGGTGGCCTACGTTGCCGGCCTGACGGCGGCCTTCGCCGACATCGCCGACCGGATCCTCGAGCGGCTGCCGCTCTTCCTGCTCTACATCATCGGCGTCACCTTCCTGGTGCTCGCCATGGCGTTCCGCTCGATCGTCATCTCGCTGACGGCGGCGATCACCACGCTCCTGTCGGCCTTCATCGGGTTCGGCGTCCTCACGCTGGTCGTGCAGGAGGGGTACCTGCTCGGGCTCACCGGCCTCGACCGGACGGGGCCGATCGAGACGTTCGTCCCGCCGATCGCCTTCGCGATCCTGTTCGGGCTCTCGATGGACTACATGGTCTTCCTGATGAGCCGCATCCGGGAGGAGCACGTCCACGGCCTGAACACCCGCGAGGCGGTGGAGCACGGCATCGCGGCGATCGGCCGGGTC
>DASPGT010000175.1:0-26571 GCA_035620475.1 Gaiellaceae bacterium
CCCGCCGCGAGGACGGGGCGTCCGCGTCACTGCCGTGAGCCGTCAGTCGAGCGAGCAGTCGTACGGACCGGCACCCGGAGGCACCGGGCCCGTTCCCGCCAGCGCCCAGGCGAACACGAACGCGAGCGCATCGACGTCGCAGTCGGACAGCACCGGGTCGCCGAGATCCGGCCAGCCGTAGCCCATCAGGTCGGTGCTCTCCAGCAGGTTCGTCGCGTGGCCGAGACCGAGCGCGTGGCCGATCTCGTGCTCGGTCACCCACCCGAGATACTCGGGGTCGTACGGGTCGACGCCCAGGCTCGGCGGAAGATCCGAGCGCACGAGGATGTTCGGGCACTTGTGATCCCCGCAGATCGCGTAGCCGCCGAACACCACGCCGCCGGCCGTCGGCACGTAGTGCACGACGATGTCGGCCGCCTTCCGCTTGCTTCCGGTCACGTCCGTCAGCGTGATCAGCCCGTCGAAGCACTCCTCCAGCGTCTCCGACCAGGTCGCGATCGCACCGGCGATCGCCGCCCGCTGCACGGCCGTCGCGCTGGGGTGCGCCTGCACCGCGATGGTGAGGTCGGTGTGATCCCACCAGTAGCCGGGGTAGTAGTTGCTGAGGATCTCGAGCCCCTCCGCGTTCGACTCCGGGAGGTTGCAGGTGACGGCATTCTTGCCGCCGCTCTGGCCGCCCCCGCGATCGCCCCTGGCGCCTGCCGCCGAGGCAGGCAGGACCAGCGACGTGCAGAGGGCGAGAGCGAGGAGACCTTTCATGACGCGCATGGGACCCCCTTCGGTGAAGCGTTTGGCGAGGCCAACGCTATACCCGTTCTTCCCGAGCACGACGCCGCGGATCCCAGCGGCCCCGCGCCTCAGCGCGACTTCAGGTATGCGAGCGCCGCCAGCACGCGGCGGTCGTGGCCGTTCGGCGCGCCCAGCTGGAGCTTGCGGAAGATCCCCTTCACGTGCTTCTCGACGGCCCGCTTGGTGATGACGAGCCGGTCGGCGATCGCCTGGTTCGAGAGCCCCGCGGCGAGGAGCTCGAGCACCTCCAGCTCGCGGGGGCTCAGGTCGTCGAGCGGGTCGCCCCCGCCGACGAGCTCCGGGACGATCGCGGGGTCGAGGGCGGCGGCGCCCGCGGCGACCCGCCTGACCGCCGCGACGAACTCCTCGCGGGCGAGCCCGTCCTTGAGCAGGTAGCCGACCCCGTGGGCGTCCCGGCCCAGGAGCTCGCGCGCGGACGTGACCTCGACGTGCTCGGCGAGCACGAGCACCGCGACGCCCGGGAAGCGCTCGCGGATCTCGGCCGCGACCGCGATGCCCTTGTCGGTATCGGCCTCCCGGAAGTCGATGATTGCCACGTCCGGCCTGTACTTCTCGACCTTGAGGAGCAGCGTCGCAGGCGTGTTCGCGTGGCTCACCACCTCGATGCTCGCGTCGGCGAGCGCGTCGATGAGGGGGTCACGGAGGTACGCGTAGTCCTCGGCCAGGACGACCCGCAGCGGCTCGGGAGCGGACACCTCCGCCGCGCTGCGGTACCGGTGCCCGAAGCGGTCGCCCCGCGCCTGCTCGCCCAGCCACACCGTCACCCTGCACTCCGGGTCGCCCACGGCGATCCGCCGCTCGAGCTGGACGGTGGCGGCGCCGGCGTTCCGCGCGGCGATGCCGCCGAAGACGCTCGACGTCATGCGGCAAAGACCGGGCGCTCGGCGGACGACGTCGCCGAACGGGCAGCGGCGGTTTGCCAGGACGATGCGCTCGTCCGTCGCCTCGAGCACGCGGAACTCGCCGTCGATCGCGTGCTTGAGCCGCACGTAGAGATCGCCGATCTCCTCCGGGCGAAGGCGCTCGACAATGCCACGGGCCCGGCGGTACTCGTCCTCCATGCGGCCGCCGACGTCCGACCCGACCTGCGCGATCGCGTCCTCGGCGGCCTCGGGGCCGTGCTCCCGCTCCACCTCGCGGGCGAGCTGGACGACGAGGGCCCGCAGGAAGGACTCCTTCCCGAACGTGCCGTTCCCCGCGGCCTCCTCCGGAGCCGGCAGAGCGTCCGCCCTCGCGCGCTGCGGGCCGGGGCCGGGCCGGCTCCGCCGCCGCACGGGCAGCTCGAGCGTGACCCGGGCGCCGCCGGCCTCCTCCCTCGAGACCTCGACCGGGCCGGCGAGCCGGGTGATGTCGGCCAGGCCGCTCCCGCGGCGCGGCGCGGCCGGCAGCGCGAATCCGGGCCCGTCGTCGCAGACCTCGAGTCGCGCCGTCTCGCCGCTCCAGTCGAGGCGCACCCACGCGCGCCCGCCGGCGTGCGCCGCGACGTTGCCCACGAGCTCGTCGAATGCGAGCCCGGCGGCGGCGTAGTCCGAGTCGCCGGCGCCGTACCGGCGGAGGTAGTCGCCGAGCTCCCGGCCCAGCCTCTCCACCGCCGAGCCGTCGCGGGCGTCGAGGTACCAGTCCATGCCCCAACCATTTCCAGGAGGAGGCCGGCGGAAACACGGTCGTGCCCGCCGTACGGCCGGGACACCTGGGCGGCGCACTGCTCGAAGCAGCGAGATCGGCGAGAGTGGGACGACCGTGGACGGACGGGAGCCCCGTGTCCGGCGGAGGACGATCGACCGCGCCGAGCTGAAGCGGAAGCTCGACGCCGGCGAGCGCCTCAAGCTCGTCATGGCGCTCGGCGGCTTCGGGTTTCGGGCCAAGCGGATCCCGGGCTCCCTCGGCTTCGACTCCCCCGAGGAGGCGCTCGCCGAGCTCGAGCCGGAGGACGAGATCGTCGTCTACTGCGCCGGCGAGAGCTGCGCGGCCAGCGTCTACGCCCAGCGGCTCTTGGAGAGCCGCGGCTACCGGAACGTCCGCCGCTACGCGGGCGGCATCGCCGACTGGGAGGCTGCGGGGCTGCCGCTCGAGGGCGAGCTCGCCTGAGCTGGTCCGAGGTGCGGCGCACCGCACCGGCAAGACGCCTGCCCGCCCGACCGCCGCCGCGCCCGCCCCCTGAGAGCGTTCGGCCGGTGAGCACAGTCGCACAGCCTGCGCGATCGGTCGCCGCCGGTCGCTTCTCCGAGACCTCTCCCGTCGTGATCGCCCGCGTCGCGGGCGTCCTCTACCTCGCCATCTTCGTCTGCGGGCTGTTCGCCGAGCTCGTCGTCCGCACGCGCCTGATCGAGTCGGGTGACGCCGCGGCGACCGCCGGGAACATCCTCGCCGACGAATGGCTCTACCGGCTCGGCTTCGCCGCCGACATCGTGGTCGTCCTCGCCGACGCCGCGCTCGCCGTCCTCTTCTACGTCCTCCTGCGGCCCGTCAACAGCACCCTCGCCCTTCTCGCGGCCGCGTTCAGGCTCGTGCAGACGGCCGTCCTGGCGCTCAACCTGCTCAACCACTACATGGCGCTCCAGGTCCTGCGGGACGACGCCTACGCGGGCCTGCCGGGCAACGAGCTGGACGCGCTCGCGTACTCGTACCTGGATGCGCACGGCTACGGCTACCTGATCGGTCTCACCTTCTTCGGGGTCAGCCTGGCCCTCATGGGCTACCTCGTCTACCGCGCGCCCTACTTCCCCCGGTTCCTCGGCGTCCTGCTCGGGCTCGCGGCGATCGGATATCTCGTGGACAGCTTCATGTTCTTCCTCGTCCCCGACTACGACGGCGCCGTCTCCCCGGTCGTCCTCGCGCCCGCCGTCATCGCGGAGCTGGCGATGATCCTGTGGCTCCTCATCAAGGGCGTCGACCTGCCGGGCTGGAGGCGGGCAACCGAGCCGGAGCCGGCGGCAAGCCGGGCGGGGGCATGAAGGCAATCGTCCAGGACCGGTACGGCCCGCCCGACGTCCTCAGGCTCGCCGAGGTCGACCGGCCCGCGATCGGGGACGACGACGTCCTCGTCAAGGTCCGCGCGGCCGGTGTCGACCAGGGCGTCTGGCACCTGCTGGCCGGCCTGCCGTACCTCGTGCGCGTCATGGGCTACGGCCTGCGCGCGCCGAAGACCCGGATCCCCGGGCTGGATCTCGCGGGCACGGTCGAGGCCGCCGGCGGGAACGTGACCGGCCTCCGGCCCGGCGACGAGGTGTTCGGCACCGCTCAGGGCTCCTTCGCCGAGCTTGCGTCCGCCCCGCAGGACCGGCTGGCCCCGAAGCCCGCCAACCTGACCTTCGAGCAGGCGGCGGCCGTGCCCATCTCGGGCTACACCGCGCTCCAGGCCGTGCGCGACCAGGGCAAGGTGGAGGCCGGCCAGCACGTCCTGGTCGTCGGCGCCGCCGGAGGCGTGGGGTCGTTCGCCGTGCAGGTGGCGAAGGCCTTCGGCGCGGAGGTGACCGGCGTCAGCAGCACGGCGAAGACGGACCTCGTGCTGTCGCTCGGCGCCGACCACGTCATCGACTACACGCAGGAGGACTTCACCGCGGGAACGGCACGCTACGACGTCGTCCTCGACACGGGCGGGAACCGCTCGCTCTCGGACATTCGGCGCGTGCTCGCGCCCGCGGGCACGCTCGTGATCGTCGGCGGCGAGGGCGGGGGCAAGTGGCTCGGCGGCTTCGACCGCCAGCTGCGGGCGGCCACCCTCTCGCCGTTCGTGAGCCAGAGCCTGCGGTTCTGGGTCTCCCAGGAGAACCAGGAGGACCTGCAGGCGCTGCGGGAGCTGATCGAGGCCGGCAAGGTCACGCCCGCCGTGGACCGCACGTTCCCGCTGGACAAGGCCGCGGACGCGATCCGCTACCTCCGCGAGGGCCGCGCCCGCGGCAAGGTCGTCGTCACGGTCTGAGGCCGCGACTCAGGCGAGGACGGCCGGCGCCGACGCGCGGTTCGCCAGCGCGAGCATGCGCCGTGTGTAGCGGCCGAGGGTCGCCGCCTGGCGCGCGGTCAGCCGATCGCAGACCCAGTCCCAGTGGAGCGAGACGCGGTCGCCGGGGCGGAGCTCCTCCAGGAAGCCGAGCCCGTCCCGCCGCCACGCCGCACGGCGCGGGCGGACCGGGCCGAGCTCGAGCGAGCGCCCGTCCCAGAGGAGCGGCCGCGCCGCGACCGTCACCGTGTCGCCGTCGACCTCCAGCACGCGCCCCGGCGTGATGCGGCAGCTCTCGAGGACGCGGAGCGGCTCCGTGGGGTCGCCGGAGCGGAGGAGGCCGACCCAGGGGTAGACGCCGAAGACGTGAAAGTCGTGGTGCGGGACGCCCCCCTCGGGAACGGCCCCCGCCAGGAGCTCCCACGCGCGTCCGGCGCGCCGGCGGAAGCGCTCGTCGAGGTGCGCGCCGAGGCTCCTCGCGTCGACGCGCTCGAGCAGCGGGCTCCCGACCCAGTACGCCTCGACCACCCGCGGGTCGAGTGGATCCTCGATGCCGTTCGCCCCGGCGATCAGCTCCAGGTACGGCCAGGCGCCCTCGAAGCTGCGCGCGAGCTGGACGAGCCCGCCGTCGGCGGCACCGGCCTCGCCGTACTCGAGCAGCGTCCGATTCTCGTCGGCGCCGCAGTAGCCGAGCGCGTTCGGCGGGTACGCGTAGCGCGCGAAGAGCAGCGCCCCGGGGATCATGCGGTCGCCGGGCGGTAGGCGCGGCCGAGCGCCCTGGCGACGATCAGAACGCCGCCGAGCGCGATCAGGCCGAGGCCGAGGGCATCGACGGGAGCACCCTCGAAGCCGGCGTTCAGGAGCGCCGTCACGATCGCGGCCAGCACGAGCACGGCGGTGACGTCGACCGCCTGAGCCCGGGCGAGGGCCGCGTACCAGGTGGCAACGTAGCCGGCGAGCACGAGGCCCGTCAGAAGCGCCCAGCCCCACTCGGAGGCTCCGTAGGCAGCGATCTCGCCGCCCCGCCCGGACGCAAGGACGAAGCCGACGAGGAGCAGGGTGCCGATCCCGAGCCGCGCCGCCGCGAGCGTCGGTGCGGCCAGCGAGCGGAGCAGGTACTTGACGAAGACGACCTCGCCGGCCCAGAGCAGGGTGGCCGCGAGGATCATCACCTCGCCCTGGCCGACCGTCACCGTGCCCGTCCCGCCGACGAGCACCGCCTGGCCGAGGACGAGGAGCGCGATCGCCGCGCCCTGGAGCCAGGAGAGCCGCTCGCCGAGCAGCGGCACGGCGAGCAGGGCGACCCAGACGACGAGCGTCTTGTGGATGAACGCCGCCTCCGTGGACGACGCGCGGGCGAGCCCCTCGAAGAAGAGGACGAACGGGACGCTCCCGCCGACGACGCCGACCGCGCTGAGCGCGAGCCAGTCCCGGCGGGAGCGGGGCCTCGGAGCCGGGCGACCCGGCTCGCGCGGCCCGCGAAGGGTCGGCAGGGCGAGCAGGAAGAGGATCAGCGCGGCGACCGCGTTCTTCGCCGTCGTGTACGCGGTCGCGTCGCCGACGTGCTTCACCGCGTAGGCGTTCAGGAAGACCGCGACGCCGCTGATCGCCGCGGTGGCGAGCGCGAGCGCGATGCCGGTCGCCCGCGTGCTCATGCGCCGCCCGCCTCTCGGAGCGCGAGCGCCTCCTCGGCGTCGGCGGGGTCGAGCACCTTGACGGCCACGCCCGCGTGCGCGAGGACGAACGAGCCCGGCAGGGCTTCGGGCGTGAACGCAAGCGAGAGGACGGCGCCGCACTCGGCGCGGCCCTGCCGGGAGGACCCGGCGTCCCAGACGTCGGCCAGCCGCTCGATCCTGCCGAGGCACATGGCGGCAGCGTTACGGTCCGCGCCCGGCGGCGCAACCGTGACTTCTCGTGATCGCCCGGCGGGGTTTTCCCGGATGGCCCCGGCCGCGAGGCCGCTATAGCCTGGCGGTGTCGTGAAGGTTCTCGACCCACGCGGGCTGGAGGCGCTGCTCGAGGCGCTGGTCGAGCGCGGCTACCGGCTGATCGGCCCCACGGTGGCCGACGGGGCGATCGTCTACGAGGAGATCCGCTCCATCGCGGATCTGCCGGCGGGGTGGACCGACGAGCAGGAGGCCGGGACCTACCGGCTCCGCCGCCGCGACGACGACGCGCTCTTCGGGTACGCGGTCGGGCCGCAGTCCTGGAAGCGCGTGCTGCATCCGCCGTCCGTCACGCTGTTCCGCGCTCGCCGCGACGGCGACGGCGGCATGGAGCTCGTGGACGGCGCGGAGGAGCCCGAGCCGCTGGCGTTCATCGGCGTCCGCTCCTGCGACCTCCACGCCATCGCCAGGCTCGACCGCGTTCTCCTCGGCGGCCGCTTCGTCGACGCCGCGTACGAGGCGCGGCGCGGCCGCGTCTTCGTCGTCGCGGTCAACTGCGGCGTCGCCGCCTCGACGTGCTTCTGCGTCTCGATGGAGACGGGCCCTCGCGCCACCTCCGGATACGATGTCGCGCTGACCGAGCTGCTGGAGGACGGGGACCGGCACTACCTCGCCGAGGCGGGAACCGGGCGCGGTGAGGAGCTCCTCGCCGAGCTGCCAGGGCGCGAGGCGACCGCCGGCGAGGTCGAGGCCGGCGAGCAGGTCGTCGAGCGGACGGCGGCGTCGATGGGACGGGAGCTCGACACCGAGGGGCTGCCGGAGCTGCTCGCGGCCAGCCGCGACCACCCGCGCTGGGACGAGGTCGCCGACCGCTGCCTCACCTGCGGGAACTGCACGATGGTCTGCCCCACCTGCTTCTGCACGACCGTCGAGGACGTCACCGACCTCGCGGGCACCGAGGCGGAGCGGCGCCAGGTCTGGGACTCCTGCTTCACGCTCGACTTCACGTACCTCCACGGCGGCGGCGTCCGCACCTCGCCGCGCGGGCGCTACCGGCACTGGCTGACGCACAAGCTGGGCACCTGGCACGACCAGTTCGGCTCCTCGGGCTGCGTCGGCTGCGGCCGCTGCATCGCCTGGTGCCCGGTCGGCATCGACATCACCGAGGAGGCCGCCGCGCTCCGGGAGGCGCCGGAATGACCGTCCGCTCCGTCGAGGACCTTCTGCGCGATACCCGGCTCTTCGCCGACCTGCCGCCGCACCACCTGGAGACCATCGCCGGCTGCGCGGTCACCGCCCGGTTCGACGAGGGCGCGCACGTCTTCCGCGAGGGCGGGCCCGCGGACACCTTCTACGTCATCCGGAGCGGCACGGTCGCGCTGGAGACCCACATGCCGGGGCGCGGGCCGGCACGGCTGGTCACGCTCCACGACGGTGACGTGCTCGGCTGGTCGTGGCTCTTCCCGCCGTTCCGCTGGCACCTGGACGCGCTGGCGCTCGAGCCCGTCGCCGCGGTCGCGTTCGACGGCGTCTGCCTCCGGCGCAAGGCCGAGGAGGACCACGACCTCGGCTACGAGCTCATGCGCCGCTTCGCCGAGGTGATCGTCAGCCGCCTCCAGGCCACGCGCCTCCAGCTCCTCGACGTCTACCGGCACGATGGCTGAGCCCGCCACCGCCTCCCACTTCCTCCCGGAGCCGTACCGGGTCGTCCGCCGTCACCGCGAGACCGCCGACACCTGGACGCTCGACCTCGAGCCGGCGGCGGGCGGCGACGCGCTCGCCTTCGCCCCCGGCCAGTTCACGATGGTCTACGCGTTCGGCGCCGGCGAGGTGCCGATCTCGCTCAGCGGCGACCCGGCCCGCCCCGAGCGCCTCGTCCACACCGTCCGCATCGCGGGCGCGACGACGCGCGCGATCTGCACGCTCGACCGCGGCGGCGTCCTCGGGATCCGCGGGCCCTACGGGACCGCCTGGCCGGTCGACCGCGCGCTGGGCGGCGACCTCGTGATCGCCGCCGGCGGCATCGGCCTCGCGCCGCTGCGACCCGCGCTCTACGCGGCGCTCGCGCGCCGCGAGGAGCTCGGGCGCGTCGTCCTCCTCTACGGCGGCCGCTCGCCCGACCAGCTCCTGTACGGGCCGGAGCTGGAGCGCTGGCGCGCCGCGGGGGTCGACGTCCACGTCACGGTCGACCGCGCGGGCCGGGAGTGGCGCGGGCCGATCGGCGTCGTCACCACGCTGATCGAGCGGGCCGGGTTCGACCCGGAGCGCACGACGGCGCTCGTGTGCGGGCCCGAGGTCATGATGCGGTTCGCCGCGGCCGGCTTCGTCCGCGCGGGCGTCGGCGCCGAGCGGGTCTTCCTGTCCATGGAGCGGAACATGAAGTGCGCGCTCGGCCAGTGCGGCCGCTGCCAGCTCGGCCCCGTCTTCGTCTGCGGCGACGGGCCCGTGTTCCGCTACTCCGAGATCGAGCCCCTCCTCGCGGTGCCCGAGCTGTGACGGCGGCCGCCAGAAAGACGCTCGCGGTCTGGAAGTTCGCGTCCTGCGACGGGTGCCAGCTCAGCCTGCTCGACTGCGAGGACGAGCTGCTCGCGCTCGCCGACGCGGTCGAGATCGCCCACTTCCTGGAGGCGTCGAGCGGCGTCGTCGCCGGCCCCTACGACCTCTCGCTCGTCGAGGGCTCGATCACGACGCCCGAGGACGCCGAGCGGATCAAGGAGGTGCGCCGCTCGTCGCGGCGCCTGGTCACGATCGGTGCCTGCGCGACCGCCGGCGGGATCCAGGCCCTGCGCAACTTCGCCGACGTGCGCGACTTCATGTCCGTCGTCTACGCGACGCCGGCGTACGTGTCCACGCTGGCGACCTCGACCGCGATCAGCGCCCACGTCCCCGTCGACTACGAGCTGCACGGCTGCCCGGTGAACAAGCACCAGCTGCTCGAGGTGCTGAGCGCCTACCTGAACGACCGCCGGCCGGAGATCCCTTCCTACAGCGTCTGCGTCGAGTGCAAGCGCCGCGGCAACGTCTGCGTCATGGTCGCCCGCGGGACGCCCTGCCTGGGGCCGGTCACGCACGCCGGCTGCGGGGCGATCTGCCCCGCCTACGACCGCGGCTGCTACGGCTGCTTCGGCCCGATGGAGAGCCCGAACACGCGCTCGCTCGCCGGCTGGCTGCAGGAGCTGGGGGCCTCGGACCGCGACCTCCTGCGCTCGTTCCGGACCTACAACGCCGCCGCCGGGCCGTTCCGCGAGGAGAGCGAGGCGCATGGCTGAGAACGGCGGCCGCCGCACGATCAAGACGGACTTCCTCGCCCGCGTCGAGGGCGAGGGGGCGATGCGCGTGGTCATCCGGGAGGGCTCGGTGGAGCACGTCGAGCTGCGGATCTACGAGCCGCCGCGCTTCTTCGAGGCGTTCCTGCGAGGCCGCTCGTTCCTGGAGGCGCCGGACATCACCGCCCGCATCTGCGGGATCTGCCCGGTCGCGTACCAGATGAGCGCGTGCAACGCGATGGAGGACGCGCTGGGCGTCGTCGTGGACGAGCCCGTCTGGGCGCTCAGGAGGCTCCTCTACTGCGGCGAGTGGATCGAGAGCCACGCGCTCCACGTCTACCTCCTGCACGCGCCGGACTTCCTCGGCTACGAGAGCGCGCCGGCGATGGCGCGCGACCATCCCGAGCTCGTCGCGCAGGGGCTCGAGCTGAAGAAGGCCGGAAACCAGCTGATGACTGTGATCGGCGGCCGGGAGATCCACCCGGTCAACGTCCGCGTCGGCGGCTTCTACCGGGCGCCCACCCGCCGCGAGCTGGCGCCGCTCGTCGAGCCGCTGGAGCGGGCGCGCGAGATCGCGCTCGAGACCGTCCGCGTGGCGGCCGCGCTGCCCTGCCCCGAGCTGGAGCTCGACCACGAGCTGGTGGCGCTGCGGCAGCAGGGCGAGTACGCGATCGAGCGCGGGCGCATCGTCTCCTCGCGCGGCCGCGACTTCACGCCGCGGGAGTTCGACGACCACGTCGTCGAGGAGCACGTCGAGCGCTCGAACGCGCTCCACGCGCAGCTCGTGGGCGGGGGGACGTACCTCGTCGGCCCGCTCGCGCGCTTCACGCTCGGCTTCGACGAGCTGACCCCGCTCGCTCGCGAGGCCGCCGTGGAGGCCGGGCTGGAGCCGCCGGCGCGGAACCCGTTCAAGAGCATCGTCGTCAGGAGCGTCGAGCTCGTCCACGCCTGCGACGAGGCGCTGCGGCTGATCGGCGGGTACGAGCCGCCCGACCGGCCGTACGCCGACGTCGAGCCGCGGGCCTCCGTCGGGTTCGGCGCGACCGAGGCCCCGCGGGGCCTGCTCTGGCACCGGTACGAGCTGGACGACGAGGGCACGATCCTCGACGCGAGGATCGTGCCGCCCACCTCCCAGAACCAGCGGGCGATCGAGCACGACCTGCGCTGGTTCGTGGAGCGGTACGCGGACCTCCCCGACGACGAGCTCGGCCTGCGCTGCGAGCAGGCGATCAGAAACCACGATCCCTGCATCTCCTGCGCGACGCACTTCCTCCAGCTCGAGGTCGATCGCCGCTGACGGTCGTGATCGGGATCGGCAACGCCTGGCAGGGCGACGACGCCGCGGGGCTCGCGGCCGCGCGCCTCCTGCGGGAGCGGGCGCCCGAGGGCGTCACCGTGCTCGAGCTCGAGGGCGAGCCGGTCTCCCTGGTGGACGCGCTCACGGGGGCCGAGGAGGCCTTCGTCGTGGACGCCGTCCGCTCGGGCTCGGAGCCGGGGACTGTCCACAGGATCGACGCGAGCGGCGAGCCCGTCCCGGCGACGCTCTCGGCAGCTTCGACGCACACGCTCGGGGTGGGCGAGGCGATCGAGCTCGCCCGCGCGCTGGGACGGCTGCCGCGACGGGTCGTCCTCTACGGGATCGAGGCGCAGAGCCTGGCCGCCGGCGAGGAGCTCACGCCGCCGGTGGCCAGGGGCGTGGACGAGGTCGTCGAGCAGGTGCTGGCGGAGTGCACGAGCAGTCCCTGATCGAGGCGCTCGTGCGGCAGCTCGAGACCGTCGCCGCCGCGGAGGGCGCGGCGAGGATCACGGCCGTCCACGTGTGGTGCGGCGCGCTCTCGCACTTCACGCCCGAGCACTTCCGCGAGCACTTCGAGCGCGCTGCCGCGGGAACGGTGGCCGAGGGCGCCGACGTGGAGGTCGAGGTCTCCGACGACGCCACGCACCCGGACGCCACGGGCGTCCGGGTGCTGAGCGTCGACGTGGAGGGCTAGACCCTCCTAGGCCCGCGCCGGCTCTGGGACGGGCGTCTCCTGCGGCCGGAGGTCCCGGCCGCGGACGAGGAAGATCGAGACGAGGACGCCGGCGAACGCGATCGCCGCGCCCGCCCAGAACGCGTTCACGAAGCCGTCGGTAAGGGCGACCGGCGCCGCCGTCCCGCTCGACACGGCGTTGTCGGTCGTCGAGACGGCGATGGTCGAGAGGAGCGCGATCCCGACCGCGCCGCCGATCTGCTGCGACGTGTTGATCAGCCCGGACGCGAGCCCGGCCTCCTGCGCCTTCGTCCCCGCGAGCGCGGCGATCGTGATGGGCACGAACGCGAACGGGATGGCGACCCCGAGCACGAGGAAGCCGGGGAAGAGATCCGACCAGTAGCTCCCGTTCACCGACACCTGCGTGAAGTAGAGGAGGCCGAGCGTCAGCATGCTCATGCCGAAGACGAGCGCGGGCTTGACCCCGACGCGGTTGACCACGGCGGCGGCGACGTTCGCCCAGATGACCGCCGTTCCGGCCACCGCGAGGTAGCCGATGCCGGTCTTCATCGCCGAGAAGCCGAGCACCTGCTGCATGTAGAGGGTGAGCATCAGGAACATCGAGAAGAGGGCGGTGCCCATGATGAAGCCGGCGATGTTCGCGGCGGTGAGCGTCTGCAGCCGGAAGATCGAGAAGGGCACGAGCGGGTCGCGCTGCCGCTGCTCCCAGAGGGCGAAGGCGCCGAGCAGGACCGCCGAGGCCGCGAACGCGCCGATCGTCCGGGCCGAGCCCCAGCCCCAGCCGTAGCCCTGGGTGATGCCGAGGACGAGGAGGACGAGGCCGCTCGTGACGAGGATCGCGCCCGGGACGTCGTGGCTCTGGCCGTGGGCGTCCCGGCTCTCCCGGAGCAGGATCGGCGAGAGGACGAGCGAGACGATGCCGACGGGGACGTTGACGAAGAAGATCCACTCCCACGAGAGGAGGTCGGTGAGGATCCCGCCGGCGAGCACGCCCGCGGCGGCGCCGAAGCCGCCGACGGCGCCCCAGGCGCCGAGCGCGATGTTGCGCTCGCGGCCCTCCCGGAACGTCGTCGTCAGGATCGACAGGGCCGACGGCGTGATCGTGGCCGCGCCGAGGCCCTGGAGCGCGCGCGCGCCGATGAGCGACGTCTCGCTCCACGCAAGGCCGCAGAGGAGCGACCCGACCGAGAAGATGACGAGGCCCGCCATGAAGACGGCGCGGCGCCCGAGGATGTCGGCGAGCCGCCCGCCGAGCAGGAGGAACCCTCCGAAGACGAGCGCGTAGGCGCTGATCACCCACTGCAGGTTCTCCTGCGAGAAGCCGAGGTCGGCCTGAATCGAGGGGAGGGCCACGTTCACGATCGCGATGTCGAGCACGACCACGAACTGGGTCACGCAGAGCAGCGCGAGCGCGAGCCACTTTCGGTCGAGCGAGCCAGCCATCTTCCGGTCCTTTCGGCGTCGGTGCGAGTTCGAGGCCTGCAAAGGTACAGACTCCGCTTGTTTTTAGCAAGTTCCTCCTGAGAATCGGCAAGCAGTCACGCTACAATCGCAAGCGATGGCCAAGCGCTTCGACCAGTACTGCCCCGTCGCCCACGCGCTCGGGCTCGTCGGCGAGCGCTGGTCGTTCCTGGTCGTGCGCGAGCTCCTGCACGGCCCCAGGCGCTACACGGACCTGGCCGAAGGTCTGCCGGGGATCGCCACCAACATCCTCGCGGCCCGGCTCCGCGACCTCGAGTCGGCGGGCATCGTCCGCAAGCGCCGGCTCCCGCCCCCCGCCCCGGCGACGGTCTACGAGCTGACCGAGTACGGCGCCGAGCTGGACGAGGTCTTCTACGCGCTGGCCCGCTGGGGCGCCCGCTCCCTCGGGCCGCCCGGGCCGGACGACGAGCTCTACCCCGAGTGGGGCCTGAACGCCTTTCCGGCGCTCTTCTCGCCGGAGGCCGCGCGGGGGCTGACCGAGACCTACGTCCTGCGGATCGACGGCGACGTGTTCACCGTCCGCCTCGAGGACGGCCGGCTGCAGACCTCGGTCGGCGCCGCCGACGAGCCGGATCTCGACGCCGAGCTGGACATGCCGACGTTCTTCCGCCTGGCCGAGGGCGACCTCGACCCCGGCGACGCGCTCGACCAGGGCCTCGCGTCGATCGAGGGCGGGCGCGAGGCCTTCGAGCGCTGCTTCCGCGTCCTCAGCATCGCGCCGCGGCTGCCCGCGCCGGCCTAGCGGTCGCGGTCTTCGAGGTACTTCTTCAGGCCCAGGAAGGGCAGGATGAACGCGGCCAGGAGCGCCGCCGCCCAGACGATGACGGTGGCGGCGATCCAGGTGCCGACGCCCTCGATCTCGAGCCCGTCCGAGACGAGGTCGGTGACGAGCAGCGCGACGAAGGTCGCGATCAGGGCGACCCCGCCGAGCGCGGCGGCGCTCGAGCCCCGCCGGCGCATCGTGCTGACGAAGAAGGGCTGCAGGAGCGCCACCGCCACCGTGAAGATCACGAGCGCGATCACGAACCCCGTCCCGTTCAGCTCCACCCCGTCGAGCACCGCCGCGGCGACGATCAGCCCGATCGCGTTCGCGGCGAGCAGCACTGCGGTGCGGACGAGGAGACGGACCACGACGGCGGCACCCTAGAGCACCGCGCTCCACTTGGCAACGCACCCCGGTTAGGTCCGTCCGCCCCTGGGTACTGCAGAGCCGGACCGTGAGCGCTGCCCAGCGCTCATCTCAGCCACACCGAAGGGGGCACCATGGACACACCCAGAAGTCGCGTGCGGCTCATGCGCGCGCTCGTCGTCGCCGTCCTGACGGCGTGCATCACCCTCGTCGCCGCCGGCCCGGCGAGCGCGGGAGGGCACGACCGCGGGAAGCGCGGCGTCCCGGACAAGAAGATCTCGATCCAGCTCTGGACCTTCGCCGAGTACATCGGCTTTGGTACCGACGAGGCGACGATCGCGCGCACCGAGGAGGTGTTCGAGAGCCTGCGCGAGATGGGCTACAAGAACGTCGAGCCGTTCACGCTCAGCGGCCTCAGCGCCGAGGAGTACCGCGCCCTCCTCAAGAAGCACAAGCTGCGGGCCTCGGCCCGGCACGTGAACGTCGGCAGCCCGGGGAGCCCGGTGGACTTCGAGCAGATCCTCAGGGACAACCGGACGCTCGGGATCCGGTACTTCGGCTCCGGCGCCACGCCGAACTTCGCGACCGAGGCCGAGTGGATCGCCTACGCCGAGTACCTGAACGAGCTCGGCGCGATGGCCCGGAAGTGGGGCCAGAAGCTGATGGTCCACAACCACAACTGGGAGTTCCAGCGGGTGTTCGGCGACCGGACGGCGTTCGACATCCTCATGGAGCACACCGACTTCGGGAAGGTCGTGTTCCAGCTCGACCTGTACTGGATCACGAACGGCGGAGGCGACCCGGTGGAGACGCTGAAGCGCTACGGCAAGCGCATCCACCTCTTCCACGTGAAGGACATGGCCGACGGCCCCTTCCCGGGTCGGATCGAGATCGTCGGCGAGGGGATCATCGACTTCCCGAGGATCTTCAGGACTGCCAAGAAGACGAGCAACATCCGCTCCTACGTCGTCGAGCACGACCCGCGCTTCGGCGACCCGACGTTCGACCCGTTCGAGGCAGCCGAGAAGGGCTTCGACTACCTCGACCGCGTCAAGTTCTGACCGCTCGCCGCGGAGGGCCTCCGACCGGGGGCCCTCCGGCCGGCGTCACGCCGGCCGGTGGCAGACGGCCTGACGTTGTTCGATGTGGTCGACGACCGGCTCAGGACGGCGGGCGACGGGCGCGGCGTTACTCGCGCTCGACGCCGAGCAGGTCCGCGATCGCGTGTTCCGCCTCGTGGAGCTCGCCGCCGCGGAGTTGCTCGAGGGCCGCCCGGCCCTGCCGCCGCTCGGCGGCTTCGGCGACCTCGAGGAAGTGGCGAAGCTGGTGGATCGCCTCCCCGGTGTCACGCTGGTCGACCGCGGTGAGCGCGAGGCGCAGATGGAGTCGGGCGATGCCGAGTCCGGGCTGCGCCTTCCCGGCCAGCATCTCCTGGATCAGATGCTCCGCCTCGTGGAGATCGCCCGCGCGTACGAGCTCCCGCGCCTGCAGCAGCGCATCGCGATGCTCCGGATCATCCACTGCGTCGACGATGTGACCGATGTGGTGGAGAGCGTCCTGGCCGTCCCCGGCGGCAAGGGCACTCAACGCCATCCAATGATGGGCGGCGACGACATCGGAGATCGCGAGCGGCTCGACATGCTCTTCGGCCGCCTCGAGACCGGCGATGTACGCGACGATCGCGGCCAGCTCCTCGTCGGAGAGCTGCTCGCGCGAGTAGGAGGGCATCTGCGCCAGCGGGCTCCGCACCTGCTGCCGAACCTGCTGGGCCGTGTGCCCGCCCAGCGCCGGTCCGACCCCGGTGCCCTCGCCGTCGGTGCCGTGGCACGTCGCACAGCCGGCGTCGAGGTAGACCTGGCGGGCCTCCATCGACTCGGCCGGCGGCTCCTCGGAGACCTCGGTTTCCGTCTCCCCCGGAGCCGTCGCAGTCACCGTCTCGTCCGACTCCGGCTCGCCGTCCCCTCCGAGCGAGCACCCGACCGCACCGACGGCCAGAGCGACGGCGAGGACCACGACACCGACGACCACCACAGCCGGCGACCTCCTACTACCACCGGGGTCCTGCATGACCAGCCTCTCGATTGTCGCAGGCCGGAGGACGAGCGCGAGAAGGCGTCTGGCGGGAAGCCAGGACCTCCGCCACCTCGCCGTCGCGGCTGCGGACCGGCGCTTTGCCGAACGTCGGCGGGGGCGGCGAGGCGGTCATGCCTGCCGACTCCCTCCGACCTCAGCAGCCATCCGCCTGCACTCTGCCGCCATCTGCTTGCAGTGCACAGCCATCTGGCCCGACTGCTCGCGCAGCGACCCGCTCCTACGTCTCAGCCCCGAGAGCAACCCGACGACGGCGCCGACCGCCGCGATCCCGACGATTGCCTTCTTCATTCCCAACTCCCTCCTGCTGCTCAACGCACGGTCAGCGGCGCATGGGTAGAGGCTCGGTTCGACTCTGCGGCGCCCTCTCGAAGAACTTGCCGGCGCGCCCGGTAGTCGTCAGGAGAGATCGCACCCTCGGCGAAGCGACGCTCGAGGATCTCCAGCGGGCTCTCCCTGGTCTCGGGGCTCTCCGGCGGCTCCGACCTGCCCTGCGCGGGGCCCCTGATCAACCAGGCGATACCGAGGACGATCGCGCCCCAGAACAGGACCATCAGAGCCATCATCAGGACCATCCAGCCCGTGCCGACGTCACCGTGCATGCCCCACCAGTCCGCAAGGGGGAGGCTCTGTGCAGTGGCCATTATTCACCTCGTTTCAGAGTCCCAGTGTTCCGGGCCATCACGACCACGCTCGTCAACTCGTTGCGCATGTTACAAAAGGCCATTCTTCCGCAAAGCCACCGCGCGCACATCAGGGCCGGCACGGGTCGCCACTCAGTGATTTGCCGCAGACTGACGCCGCGGGAGCCGTGCAGTGCGTTGGCGACGATCGGCGCGATGGACTAGATTCCCGCCACCACGCCCGCAGGCTCGCTCGGTTGCTAGGTATGCGGCGCCGAGTCACCCGAGGACCTGGCGGGACAGCCAGTCAGTCAGAGAGGGGGAGAGCATGGACCTGTTGCAGCGGGGACGGCTACGTCTTTGCGTGCTGTTGGTCGGCTTGACGGCGGTGGGGGTTCCCGCCACCGCGAGCGCGCAGGGGCAGGAGGGGTTCTTACCGATCAACCCGACGAAGGCGCACAAGACGATCACGCTCACCGGGGAGGACCTGACGATCCAGCAGCTCGTCGACATCGCCCGGTACGGGGCGAAGGTGAAGATCGCCAAGAGCCACTCGAAGTACATGAACCGCGCCTACGCCCTGATCATCGAGGCAGCGCGGCAAGGGGTTCCGGTCTACCGCTTCAACCGCGGGGCGGGGCCGAGCCGCGAGATCGTGGTGTTCGAGGGCGACCCGTACTCGGCGGCGAACCTGCCGGCTGCGCAGGCTCGCCGGCTGAACGCCGCCATCAACGCACGCTGGCGTGCGGACAGGGTTCCCTACCGCCCGTACCAGGAGAGCGAGGAGATCGTCCGGGCGATGATGGCCGTGCGGGCCAACAACATCAAGTACGTCGCCAACGGTCCGGCAACCGCGCAGAAGATCGCCGACCTCCTCAACAACGGGATCACACCGCTGGTGCAGACCCTCGATACCTTCGCCGGCGAGGGCATGCTCAGCCAGATGGGCAACGTCGAGTCCGTGATGTTCGGCTACGGCGAGGTCTTCTACAAGGGTCAGCGCATGTCCGCGGCGGACGCCCTCGCTCAGGCGGGCATCGAGCCGGGCGGCACCGACCCCGACGACCCCGCGAACGACCTGGGCCTCTTCCGGGGCGTCTACAGCACCAACGCGTACACGACCGGCGAGGCCGCGCTCCTCGTGCACGAGGCGAAGCATCTGCTCGACTGGCGCGACCTCGTCTTCTCGGTCGCGATGAGCGGGCTGAACTCGAGCGTCACGCCGCTGAGCGCGGTCCCGCAGCGGATCGAGCGGCCCTACCGGTACGCCAACTGGCAGGCCGAGCGGTTGCTCGCGGTTCTGGAAGACAGCTACCTGTTCGACCTCGAGTTCCAGATCGTCAACGGCCAGCTCCAGGGAATCCCGCGACTGCTCCAGGATCCGCTCAGCTTCCGCAACTACCCGTGGCGAGGAGGCAGCGCCTGGAAGGCGTGGGACCAGCTCGAGGAGCTGGTGGTCACGGCGATGAACACCTCGGACCACAACCCGTCGACCGCTCCGGGGGTCCATCCGGACGACTCTCCCGAGCTGCAGACGCCGTGGCTCCTGCGCCACTACGTCGAGCCGACGCCGACGAACACGCCGTACGAGGGGTGGAGGAGCGAGGGTGGGTTCACGCTCTCGAACTCCAACTACCACCAGTCGGAGCTCGCCAACGACGTCGAGCACCTGACGCTGGCCCTGGCCAGCGCCACGCACCAGGTCTTCCTGCGCGCACGCCGGATCAGCGAGCCGTTCTTCTCGGTGATCCAGCCGCAGGACGTGCTCACCCCGGAGCAGCTCGCGCGGGCCGCACCGCGCGACGACGGGGTCGCGGTGCTCCAGGGGTTGTTCGACGAGCTCAACGCGCTCATCGTCCCGGTGCCGCTCGACCACGACTACCGGCCGGAGTGGCCCGACGAGGAGAGGACCTGGACGGCCGATCGCATCGCCAAGGCACGGGTCACCGTCGACACGGCGCTCCGGCTGACCAGCCAGGAGCTCCTCGCGGGCTCGTACTGGATGAACGTCCGTCAGATCCAGAGTCCGGTGCGGACGTTCGGCGACGTGCCGACGTGCACGCTGAACGCGTTCCGCCAGGTCATCCCCTGGCAGATGGATCCGGCAGACCGTCCGCCGGACCCGGGTGAGATCGCGTACGAGTTCCTGCGCGACAACGATCCCGTGAGCTGCCTCGGCGATCTTGCCGAGGGGCCGACGTTCACCAAGAAGAAGGGCGGAAAGAACTAGCCCGCTTCACGTCTCGAACGGTGGAGGCCGCCCCGGGAAGCCCGGGGGCGGCCTCCACCAGCCGATGCCGGGGTGTTCTGGAAGCATTGTGTGATGCGGACGGTTCTTGCAGCCGCGGTCGTCGCGACCCTCCTCGCCGCTCCAGGCTGCACCGGGGGCGGGGAGAAGAGCGAGCCCGGGGCGGACGATGTCGACACGATCCTCGCCGCCACCTCGAACATCGTCTTTCAGTGCCGGGCCGTCGAGCGCGGCTTCACGACCATCGACGAGGAGGCCCTCGACCGCGACGTCGACGCGCTCGTCGAGGCCGCCGAGGAGCTCGACCCCGAGGCGACGTTCCGCCGCCCGCAGTTGCTCGAGCCCGACGAGCCGCTCGGCGACGAGGCGGAGCTCGTCGATCCCGAGACGTCGCTCCGCGAGCAGGCCGAGCTGGCACTGGCGCGGCTGGAGGACGAGAGCTGCTCACCCCAGGACGCCGAGCGGCTTCGAGACGCGCTCGGCGAATGAGTGGAGACAAGACGACCCCACCTCGTGAGCTGGAGTCGCCGTCTCGAGGTCGGTAGCATCGCGCGTCACGTGAGCGAAGACGAGCGGATCCGCGCGCTCCGCGAGGCGATGGGCGACTACCGGGCGCACCTGCGGGAGCTCGACCAGCTCGCCCACCTTGCGTGGATGGAAGCCAAACGGCTTCGCTCGATGGTGATCGGCCCGGACGATTTCCTGCTCGCGCTGCTTCACCCCCAGGCAGTCGAGTCGCGGGCGGCCCAGGCGCTTCGCGCGTGCGGGGTCACGCGGGAGGCCGTCGAGGAGCTGGCCGGGCGCGGTCAGCGAGATGAGGACGTTCCGGACGGGCCGCAGTACAGCCCCGCGGGGCTCAACCTCGAGAAGATGGCCGAGGGCCTTGCGGCGGGGCTCGGCGACGGCGAGGTTCGGGCAGAGCACGTCCTGCTCGCGTACCTCTGGGAGCCGGACAGCTCGGCGCGGGAGCTCGAGCGCCTGGGGACGAGCCGCGACGAGGTTCTCGGGCGCCTGGCCGCGCTCGGCGTCGACGTTCCGAGACCGCCGCTGCCGGCGCCCGACCCTCGGACGTACGGCCCGCAGGTCGACGTCGCCCTCGACGACCTCTGGATCCTCCTGCGCGAGCTCTGGTACGTCCTCCCGCCCGGAGCGTCCTTCTCGTGGAACCACGACGGGAGGAAGGGGTGGGTCTCGCTGACCGAGGGCCTCGACGGGGAGGAGTACGTCGAGCGCGCGCTCGAGCGGCACCGGACGGCCGACCTGCCCCCGGATGACGCCGAATAGCGCGCGCGGGCGATAGGATCGCCGACTTGTGAGGGGGCGCCGTGAGGAGTGGTGAGCGCACGTGAGATCGTCGCGAATCCTGCTGATCACGATCCTGGCAACGGGTGGGTTCTATGTCGCCGGGTTCGTGGCGCTGGGGAGTGGGTATCCGACCGCCGAGTCGACCGGGGAAGAGATCGTCGAGTGGTTCACGGACAACGGCTCGAAAGCCCGCGTCTACGCCTGGACGGCGGCGTTCGTCTCACTCGGCCTCGGGATCTTCGGCGGACAGGTCTCCGCGCTGTTCCCCAGGCCGCACCGGTACATCTTCCTCGCCGGCGTGCTCGGCTTCGCCATAACGGCGCAAGTCCAGGCATGGTTCTGGGCGGGCCTGGCGCTTCACCCGGAGGGTCTCGATCCAACGGCCGCTCGCACGATCTTCGACATCCCCAACTACTGGGGGCCGTTGGTCAACGGATCGACCACGACCATGGCAGCAGCGGTGGTCGCCCTCGGGCTCGGAGCCTCACCGCTCATTCCACGATGGCTGATGTGGTTGAGCGCCGTCTTCTTCCTCGAGCAGGCCATCGAGACCATCACGGTCTTCGGGGAGTCCGGGTTCCTCGCGCCGGACGGCCCCATGAACGTGTACCTCGGAGGCGTCATCGGGTTCGCCTGGACCGGAGGGCTCGTCTACTGGGCGATGAAGCGCATGGATTCGGCCGTTCAGCCCAAAAACTGACGCGCTCGGTGCCGCCGGCGCTGGTGACCGAGCCGTAACGGCCGGTGCCGCAGGCCTGTAGAGCCCTAGCAAGCGCCCTACTTGTAACCAATAGGGCCTGTAACCTTCCGCCCCGATGTCCGCCCACGGCGACAGGTACGTCCTGGACGCAGGCAAGTCCGGCCACGCGCGGCTCAGAGTCATCAGCGAGATCCACGACGAGCACACACGCGCGCTGCTCCTCGGAGCAGGACTCGAGGCCGGCCATCGGTTCGTGGAGTTCGGCTGCGGCCTCGGCTACGTCACCCGCTGGGCGACCTCCGTAGGCGCCGACGCGCTCGGCCTGGACCTCAGCGCAGATCAAATCGAGGAGGCCCGGCAACTCGCCGACGGCAAGACCGAGTTTCGTGTCGCGAGCGTGTACGACCACGACCTGCCCCCAGAGAGCGTCGACATCGCATACTCGCGCTGGCTGCTGATTCACCTGAACGAGCCGGTCGTCGCCATGCGCAGCATCTCCGCAGCGCTCAAGCCCGGCGGCGTGATGGTCTGCGAGGAGGCCGACCTGAGCGCGATCTACACGGAGCCGCCGTCGGGCTACGCCGAGTTCCTGGACATCGCCCTCGCAAGTGGCGTCGAGCGCGGCGTCGACTACACCGGCGGACGCCGCTTGCACCGTTGGGCGCTCGAGGCAGGGTTCGAGCTGCTCCATGCTGACGCCTATCACCCGCACTACCTCACAGGCGAGCACAAGGGATTCTGGAGCTGGACGTTCCGCGAGGCCGGGGCCAACCTCGTTGCGGAGGGCGCGATGACCGAGGCCAGGTTTAACGAGCTCTCCGAAGGCATGCGCATGGCCGACGACGACCCGTCGACCTTGGTCGCCCACGCTCGCATGCATCAGCTCGTTGCTCGCAAGCCGGTGTCATCGCTCTGAGGGAAGCCGGCTGCAACGCGATGCGAGCGCGTTGACGCAGCCCGGCAGCGGCCTAGGTCACCGCGGCAGCGGGTTCGGGCCGGTGGCGGTGACGAAGCGCTGCGGCACCCAGTCGTCAACGTGGGTGAACCCCTCAAAGCGCCCCTCCTCGTCCTCGACGACGTCGAAGAAGGAGCGCCGGTAGAACTTCACGTGGGTGAAGTCCTCGAACAGCACGTAGACCGGCTCGACATCGGGACTCTGGAACTGCTGCCCGGTCAGCGCGGCCCGATGCACTCGCGAGAAGTCGTCGAACTCCTCACCGACGACGACGCCGAGGTGCTCGAGGCCCATCCGGTAGACGCGCTGGTGAACGGGCGGGATGAGCTCGATGCGCGAGACCGGAGTCCCGGCGAGGACATCGATCAGAAAGACGGTCGCGCTGCACCGCCGCGAAGGCTCGATAGTCGCCGATGATCTCTGCGATCGGATCAGACGTCGCCACGCGGCATCCTCATCCGGGATCGTACGAGATGCAGGACGCGCTCGACCTCGGCGGAGGACTCGCCCGCGCGCTCGCGGGGCTAGGGATTTCAACGTTCCGGCCCCAGCGGCCTTGGTCCGGCGTCGACGGCGCCAAGGCGGTGGATGGACCTAACCGGGCAGCTTTCAAACCCGCCGGACCGACTGAGAGAGCTGCTCGAGGCCATCGTCGAAGCGTGCGACAAAGTGCGGCCCAGGCGCGCCCGCTGTGGCCGGGACACAGTCGCCGAGCGGCCGCCGCGCCCGGAGCGTGAGGAGGAGGGACCCGCCGAGCCCGAGCGCCGCAGCAGCAAGCGCTGCGGTGGTCAGCAGGAGCCCGGATGCCAACGCGAAATTGACCGCCGCGCCCTTCGTGACCCCGAGCGCGAACAGAACCCCAGCCGTCGTCCCGATGCCGACGACGGCTCCACCGGCCGTGATGGGCAGAATCGCCGTCGCGGCGCTCATGCAGAGGACGACCAGCGCGAGCGTTGGCGAGAACCCAACGCCGAGCGCGCTCAGCAGGAGGGTGCTTCCCAGGGTGCGCGACGTCCAGCAGCCCAGGAGCAGGAGCCCGGCGACGAACGTCGACCGCGTGAAGCGAGTGGTCGCTGCAGCCCGCCTGTACGCGGCGTGCAGGCGAGCTGAGCGCCCGATTAGAGGAAGCCGTTCCACCCGCTGCCCAAGCGTGAGTATCGCCAGGCACCCGATGCAGAAGAGGATGACGACGATCAGCGGCGCGCGAAGGACCGGCCCCGACGTCGCGAGGGCGGAGACGGCGAGCGGGAGCATCGCCACTGCGTCGACCATGCCGAGGGCGATGATCGATATGGCGATCGACTCGAGCCCGACCGTGACTCCGCCGAGCCGGCGCAGGGTGGAGATCTTGACGACGTAGTCGAGCCGGAACGGCAGGATGACTCCGCTGGCGGCAGCCGCCCCGCAAGCCGCGAGACACCGCGCGTTGTCGGGGCGCTCGTGGCTGGGGAAAAGCCGGTTCCATCCGAACGCGCGGAAGCCGAAACTGGCGAGATAGGCGCCCGCGGCGAGCAAGACCAGGGGGACGTGCGCGCCCTCGAGGGGCCAGCTCGCGCCGCTCAGACGCCGGGCGACAAGGAGGCATGCGCCCAGCGAGAGCAAGCAGAACGCGATGCCACCCGCGAATCTCGCGCGGCGATACAGAGTATGGAAGGCCTCCACCCCGGCCGAACGGGACGCCGCGATTGCACCCTTTACCGCGTGCTCCCGAGTGGAGCCGGCCCCGGCGAGGACGCCCGCTGCATCCGGCACGACAGGAACCTCCACCATCAGACGCTCCAGGGTCGACGCTGCCACGCCGGCCACGGCAATTGGGGCCGGCCTTCTGCCGCTCCAACCCGTTTGCTGAGGGAAGATCCGCCGCCGGGCCGATTGCTGTGGCACCGGTGCAGACTCGTCACCGTCCCGATCGAGGCGACGATCACAGCCAGTCTACCACCCGTCTCGGGCCCAAGCCGAGGGCGCGATCGAGCTCCGGGTACACTCGAGCGGTCCTCGACCGTGTACGCGCGGCGGCGTCCTCCTGCCGACCGGCGTGAGCCGCGGGAGCGATGACCGAGAACGACACCCAGCACCTGCGAGTCCTGATCGCCAACGAGAAGCGCGAGCGGCTCGAGCTGCTCGCCCAGGTGGTGATCGGGCTCGGTCACGAGGTGATTGCGCGCGAGATCCATGTGGCGGAGGTCGGCGCGGTGACCCTCAGAGAGCGCCCCGACGTCGCGCTCGTCGGCCTCGGGCTGCACTCGGAGCATTCGCTCGACCTGATCACAGAGATCGTCCGCGAGGCCTCCTGCCCGGTGATCGCGCTGCTCTCGGCCAGGGATCCCGAGTACGTCCGCGAAGCGGCGAAACGCGGCGTCTTCGCCTACATCGTCGACGGCGACTCCCAGGAGCTGCAGAGCGCGATCGAGATCACGCTCCAGCGCTTCGCCGAGTACCAGACCCTGCAGGGGGCTTTCGGCCGCCGCGCGACGATCGAGCAGGCGAAGGGGATCCTCATGGCCCGCCATGCGATCGATGCAGACAAGGCGTTCGAGATGCTCCGGGGCCACTCCCAGCACAACGGCCGGAAGCTCGTCGACGTCGCTGACGCGGTCGTCGAGAGCCATCTGCTCCTGCTGCCGCCGACCACACCCCCTTCGGCGGAGTAGGAACGCTCCTCCCCAGGCCTCGAGCCTTCACGGAAGGATGCGGGAGACGCCGCCGGCGCCCCCCGCTCGTGCACCCCGGCGGCGCTACGTCGGGAAGCGTCGCCGGCCCTGGATCAGCGCGTGGTTGAGAATCGCCTCGTCGTCGTCCTCGCCCGCGACCACGACGACCTTGTTCCAGACACCCCGGTAGACGACCCGCTCGCTGTACATCTGCGTTCGGAAGCGTTCCTGGTAGATCGCGGGAAGCGAGTCGCCGGCGCCGTACATGCGCCGCCCTCCGTCGCTACCGCGGATGACTGCGACGAGCTCGCGCGTCTCCTCGTAGTCGTCTGCCGCGACGAACTCGACCAGCGGTTGCTGCGGAGATCCACTGCTCCGGAAGGCGACGATGTACTTGCGGTCGCGTCCCCATCGGTTCTTGCGCACCGTCTCGCCAAGCCCGATGTGAACCGCGCCCTCGGCCCGCGTCGTGCCCAGGAACACGCGGTAGCGCGAGTAGCGATCGCGCTCCTCCGGCCACTGGTAGGACTCGCCCTCCCGCTCGCGCAGAAGCCGCCAGTCCTCCGGAAGATCCGTCATCGGCGCCCGCGCAGGAGCCCCCTCTTCGCCGGACGCGTCACCAGCGTCAACAGGCGTGATGATCGGGTTGTGGAAGCCCGCCTGCGCCAGCTGGATTAAGAGAGGGCCGAGCTCCCGATCCGGAACGTGCTGCAGGGTCACCGAGAAGGGGCACATCCCGCCTCCTACGTTGGTGGAGTAAGAAAACGTAGCCACATAGAACTACGTTGTCAAGAAGTCTGCTACACTGGCGATGCGCCAGAAGATCCCAGACGGAAGCCGTCGAGGCTCCGAACCCGCTCTTCGACCTGTCACCGGGCCTGAGCGCATCAGGAGGACCCAACCGGGTTCTCCACCCTGAGCGAAGAGTTAGGAGCACCATGCATACCACCGTGAGACGCTACGAAGGGATCGACCAGACCCGCAAGTCCGAGCTCGCTAAGAAGGTCAGCGAGAACCTGCTGCCCCGCCTGAGCAAGATGCCGGGCTTCAACGGCTACTACCTCATCGACGCCGACAAGGACGTCATGAGCTCCATCAGCTTCTTCGACACCTCGGCGCAGGCCGACGAGTCGACTCGCTTCGTCGCCAGCTGGTTGCGCGAGGAGAAGCTCGAGAACGTGGTTCCGAATTCGCCGAAGATCACCGACGGCGAGGTCCTCGTCCACAAGATGAACGGCGCGTTCAAGGCGTAAGGGCCTGTCTCGACGCAAGGAAGGCCCGCGGCTCGCGGGCCTTCCCGGCGCGAGAGGTGACTCTCATGAAGACGATCACGACCACCGTGTCCGTCCGGAAAGCCGACGCCTCTCTCGACGCGAAGCTCAATCCAGTGGAGCTCAGCTCCAAGGAGATCGTGTCGTGGGGCGTGGCGTTTCCGAGGCCCGGATAAGGTGCGTCACGTCGCTAGTGCATCGAAAAGCCCCGATTACGGGGCTT
>DASPGT010000176.1:0-16534 GCA_035620475.1 Gaiellaceae bacterium
CTACTACCGGCCGACGGTCGTGGACGGCGTCGGGCTCGACACGCTGATCAACCGCGACGAGACGTTCGGGCCGATCGTCCCGCTCATCACCGTGGCTGACGACGACGAGGCGCTCGCGGTCGCCAACGACACGCACCTCGGGCTGCAGGCGGCCGTCTACACGCGGAGCCTCAAGCGGGCGTTCCGCTACCTCGACAACCTGCGGGTCGGGAACGTCGTCGTCAACGACTCGACGGACTACTGGGAGGCCCACGAGCCGTTCGGCGGCGCCGCCGGCACCCGCACCGGCTGGGGCCGCATCGGCGGCCGCTACACGCTCCTGGACATGACCGACCTGAAGACCGCCGTCCTCGACGTCGGCGGCCTCGACTAGTCCGCGGCGGCCACGTCCGGGGTCTGACCCCTGACGTGGCCCCAACGGCCAACGTTCCCCGGTCCCTGCGGACCGGTCCAGAGGCCGCAAGCGGGCGTCCGGAGCCGGTTCGGGCTTTCCACAGGATCTGCGCCGGCGGACGGGCCGTGGGAGCCATGGCCGGGGTCAGACCCCGGTCGTGTCTCGTTCAGACAGGGGCGCGCTCGAAGCGGAGCTTCGCCAGGCGGAGGTTCTCGGGGATCCGCGTCGGGTAGCTCTTCGTCAGGCAGGCGCGGCAGAAGGAGTCCGCCGGGCGGCGGGTCGCCTCCTGGAGGCCGTCCAGGGAGAGGTAGGCGAGGCTCGTGGCGCCGATCTCCTCCCGCACGTCCTCGACCTCGCGGCCGGCCGCGATCAGCTCGTCCTGGCCGGCCATGTCGATCCCGTAGAAGCACGGCGAGACGATCGGCGGGGAGGAGACCCGCACGTGGACCTCGGTCGCGCCCGACTCGAAGAGCATCGCCACGATCTGCCGGGTCGTCGAGCCGCGCACGATCGAGTCGTCGACGACCACGACGCGCTTCCCGCGCACCTCGGCGAGCGGGTTGAACTTCATGCGGATGCCGCGTTCGCGGAGCACCTGGTCGGGCTGGATGAACGTGCGCCCGACGTAGCGGTTCTTGATCAGCCCCTCCTGGAACGGGATCCCGCTCGCGCGTGCGAAGCCGATCGCGGCGGGCGTCCCCGAGTCCGGGATGGCCATGACGAGGTCGGCCCCGACCGGCGCCTCGGCCGCCAGGCGCTCGCCCATGCGCACGCGTGCCCCGTGCAGCTCGACGCCGCGCAGGGTCGAGTCCGGCCGGGCGAAGTAGATGAACTCGAAGATGCAGAGCGCGCCGCCGTCGTGCGGCTCGACGGCCTGCTTCGTCCGCACGCCGCCCGCGTCCACGACGACGAGCTCGCCGGGCTGGAGCTCGCGCACCGGCTCGGCGCCGAGCAGGTCGAAGGCGCAGTCCTCCGAGGCGAGCAGGTGGTCGCCGTCCAGCTGCCCGAGGACGAGCGGCCGGATCCCGTCGGGGTCGCGGAACCCGACGAGCTTCCCCTCCGAGAGGAGCACGGCCGCGAATGCGCCCTCGATGCGCGTCATCGCCGCCGCCACCGCCTCCTCCAGGGGCCGCTCGTCGTGCGCGACCAGGGCCGCGATGACCTCGGTGTCGGACGTGGAGGAGAGGCGGACGCCGCGCGCCAGGAGCTCGTCCCGGAGCTCCGCCGTGTTCGTGAGGTTCCCGTTGTGGGCGAGCGCGACGGTTCGGGCCGGCCCGTGTTGCACGATCGGCTGGGCGTTCGTCCACTGCGTCGAGCCGGTCGTCGAGTAGCGGCAGTGGCCGATCGCCGTCTCCCCGCCGAGACCGCGCAGCTTCTCCTCCGAGAAGACCTGCGTCACGAGGCCCATGTCGCGGAGGACGGTCAGGCGGCCGTCGTCCGAGACCGCGATCCCGGCCGACTCCTGCCCCCGGTGCTGCAGCGCGAAGAGCGCGAAGTACGAGAGCCGCGCGACGTCGCGGCCGGGAGCGTGGATGCCGACGATGCCGCACATCTAGCCCGCGCCTCCCTCGTGGGCCGTGCGCAGGGCGGCCAGCGGGACGCCCAGGAGCTTGCCGCCGCCGACGACGCCCAGCCGCCGGAGCGGCACGCCCTCGAGGGCCTCCGCGCGCTCCGAGGAGCACGCGACCACGGCCCGGCCCGATCCTTCGCCGAACCAGGCGAGCTCGTCCGCCTCGAGCTCGATCTCCGCGCCGATGCCCGCGTGGAGGGCGAGCTCGGCGAGCGCGACGGCGAGCCCGCCGTCGGAGACGTCGTGCGCCGCGCTCAGCACGGCCGCCGAGCGCCAGAGGAAGTGGACGAGCGCCGCCTCGTCGACGTAATCGACCGCCGGCGGCCGGCCCGCGGGGCCTCCCCGGAAGAATGCCTGGTACGCGGAGCCGTCGAGGGCGAGGTCCTCGCCGCCGGCGAGGAGCACGACGTCGCCCTCTCGCCAGGCGCCGGGCACGGCGCGCACGTCGGCGACCGAGCCGACGCAGCCGACGACCGGTGTCGGCGGGATCGAGCGGCCGTCGGTCTCGTTGTAGAGCGAGACGTTGCCGGAGACGACCGGGATGCCCAGGACCTCGCACGCCCGCGCCATGCCCTCGATCGCCTCGGCGAGCTCCCACGCGATCTCGGGTTTCTCCGGGCTCCCGAAGTTGAGGCAGTCGGTGACGGCCAGCGGGCGGCCGCCCGCGCACGCGACGTTACGGGCCGCCTCGAAGACCGCCCGCGCGCCCGCGGCTCTGGGATCCAGCTGCGCGGCCCGGCTCGGCCCGTCCAGCGACACGGCGATGCCGCGCAGGGAGGGGCGCAGGCGGAGCACGGCCGCGTCGAGGCCGGGGCGGCGTACGGTGCGCGAGCCGACCAGTTGGTCGTAGCGCTCGAACACGTGCCGGCGGCTGCGGACGTTCGGCGAGGCGAGCAGTGCCAGGAGCTCGTCGCGGCCGACCCGCTCGGGCTCGTGGGGGAGCCGGTGGCCCGGCGCCCGTGCGGCCGTCTCGACCTGGTAGCGCGGCGCCTCCTCGGTCAGGTGATCCACCGGGATCGCGCCCATCTCCTCGCCCGCGAAGAAGGCGCGGAGCTCTCCGGTCTCGGTCACCTCTCCGATCACCGCGGAGTGGAGCTCCCACTTGGCGCAGACCGCTTCGACGGCGGCGAGCCGCTCGGGCGCGACGACGGCGACCATGCGCTCCTGGCTCTCCGAGATGATGATCTCGACGGGTGCGAGGTCGGGCTCCCGCAGCGGCACCCGGTCGAGGTGGACGTCGATGCCGGCGCCGCCGCGGCCGGCCATCTCGGCGAGCGACGACGCCAGCCCCGCGGCGCCGCAGTCCTGCAGCGACTCGACGAGGCCGCCCTCCACGAGCTCGAGGCTCGCCTCGATCAGCTTCTTGCCGGTGAACGGGTCGCCGATCTGGACGGTCGGGCGCTTGTCCTCGTCCTCGTCCGAGAGCTCCTGGCTCGCGAGGACGCTGGCGCCGCCGATGCCGTCGCGGCCCGTCGTGGCGCCGTAGAGGACGACGAGGTTGCCGGGGCCGCTCGCGCTCGCGCGCGTCACCCGTTCCGCGGCGAGGATGCCGACGCACATTGCGTTCACGAGCGGGTTCGCGCGGTACGCCGGGTCGAACACCGCCTCGCCGCCGACCGTCGGGACGCCGACGCAGTTGCCGTAGTGCCCGATGCCGCCGACCGCCCGGTCGAAGGCGAAGTCGTCGGCGCCGAAGCGGAGCCCGTCCAGGAGGGCTATCGGGCGAGCGCCCATGGCGATGACGTCCCGGAGGATGCCGCCGACCCCGGTGGCCGCGCCCTGGAAGGGCTCGACTGCCGACGGATGGTTGTGGCTCTCCACCTTGAAGGCGCAGGCCAGCCCGTCGCCCAGGTCGACGACGCCGGCGTTCTCGCCCGGGCCCTGCAGCACGGCGGGCCCCTCCGTGGGAAAGCGCCTCAGCAGCAGGGCCGAGTGCTTGTAGCCGCAATGCTCGGACCAGAGGAGGGAGAACACGCCGAGCTCGAAGTCGTTCGGGTCGCGCCCGAGCAGGCTCCGGATACGGTCGAGCTCCCCGTCCGTCAGGCCGAGCGCGCGGTGGAGCGGCTGTTCCGCCACGGAGCTCAAGGGAGACCTCCACTCTACCGCCCGCGCCGGAGCGCGACGAGGCGCAGGTAGCCTCTGGCCGTGATCCGCGGCTACGTTCCGCTGCTCGCGATCATCGCCGCGATCTGGGGGGCCTCGTACCTCTTCATCAAGGTCGCGGTCGACGAGGTCGAGCCGACGGCCATGATGTTCTTCCGGCTCGTCCTCGCGAGCGCCGTGCTCGTGCCCGTGCTCGTCTGGCGCGTCGGCGCCCGGGAGGCCGTGGCCGAGGTGCGCTCCACGGGGTGGAAGGCCTTCGGCGTCGGCTTCCTGAACGCGGCGCTGCCCTTCGTCCTGATCGCCTGGGGCGAGAAGTACGTGGACTCCGGCGTGGCCGCGATCGCCAACGCGACCGTGCCCATCTTCGTCGTGCTCCTCGCGCTCAGGTTCAACCCGAGCGAGCGCGTGAGCGGCTTGCGCCTGTGGGGCATCCTGGTCGGGCTGGCCGGGGTCGGCGTCCTGGCCGGCCTCCATCCCGAGGGTGGCTGGTGGGCGGTCGCCGGAACGCTCGCCATCGTCGTCGCCTCGCTCTCGTACGCGGGCGCGAACCACTTCGTCCAGCACAACTTCGGCCGCACGGCGCCGCTCGTCATCGCCACGGTCTCGTGCGCCACGGGGGCGCTCATCCTGCTCCCGTTCGCGATCGCGCAGTGGCCGGACGCGGTGCCGAGCTTCGAGGCGATCGCCTCGATCGTCGCGCTCGGGATCTTCGGCACGGCGGTCGCGCTCCTCTTCTTCTACCGGCTGCTGAAGCGCTACGGCGCCGCCCGGGCTTCCCTCGTGACCTACCTGTTGCCGCCCGTCGCGCTCGTCTACGGCGTGCTCATCCTCGACGAGCAGGTGACCCTCAACGCCGCGCTCGGCCTCGTGCTCATCCTCGCCGGCGTCGCGCTCGGATCCGGCGCCGGCGCCCGCCTTCTGCGCCGCGACCGGCGACCCGAGCCGGAGCCGGAGCCCGAGCCGGCGACTCCGCCCGCATGAGCGGCGTCCTCGCGGGCGAGGGCTTCGGCCTGCGACGGGCGACTGCCGCGGACGTCGCCTTCCTGGCCGACCTCGCCGCCCACGAGGAGGTCGAGCCCTTCATGGCGGCCGTGTCGCCGCGTACGCCCGAGGAGCTCGGCGAGGAGGTGCGCCGGTCCGAGGACGAGCCCCGGCTCTGCGGCCGCTTCGTGATCGAGGTCGACGGGGTGCCGGCGGGCACGCTGGCCTTCGACGTCGAGAACCGCCGGAGCCGGATCGCCTACCTGCACGCGATCATGCTCCATCCCGATTACCGAGGCCGCGGGCTGGCCACCGCCGCGACCCGCCTGCTCGTTCGCCATCTCGTGTTCGACCTCGACTTCCACCGAGTGCAGCTCGAGGTGTACGGGTTCAACGACCGCGCGCTCCGGCACTTCGACCGCGCCGGCTTCGTCCGCGAGGGCGTCCGGCGGCAGGCGTACTGGCGTCACGGCGCGTGGGCGGACGGGATCCTCTTCGGGCTCGTGCGCGAGGAGCTCGAGGACGACCGCTAGCCCGGGGCTCCGGCCGCGGGCTCTCGGCACGCCTTCGTCGGGCTTTCGGCACGGTCCGCGCGCCACGGGTGCGGATCTCGGCTGTACGCTCGAAAGCGGGTGGTGGGCCGGGGTGCCCCTGGAGAGTTAAGCTTCGAGGCCGGTTCCGGGAAGGCTCTTGCGTCTTGTGTCCGCCACCGCGTGGTCTCGGCGAACCGATCCCGCCTCTCCACCGAACATCTACAGAGTCTGCACAGAGGATCACCCCGGCAGGGGCCCTCGCGATGTTCGAGGAGGAACGATGAAGCTCGTAACTGCAATGGCCGTGGCCGCCGTCGCCCTCGTGGCGTCATTCGGCGCACCGGCACAGGCGAACGCCGCCAGCGTCACCGTCGTCCACGGCGTGCCCGGGCTGACCGTCGACGTCTACGTCAACGGAGACGTCACGCTGGAGGGGTTCGAGCCCGGCACGGTCACCGACCCGCTCGAGTTGCCGGCGGGTGAATACGAGATCGCCATTCGGGAGGCCGGCGCCGCGCCGGACTCCGATCCCGCCATCTCGGGCTCGGCGACGGTCGAGGACTCGACCAACGCGACGATCGTCGCGCACCTCGACGAGAGCGGGACACCGACGCTTTCCGTCTTCGCCAACGACGTCACGCGGATCGCGGCGGGCCAGTCGCGACTGACCGTCCGCCACACCGCCGCGGCTCCGGCCGTGGACGTCCTCGCCGGCGGCTCGGCGCTCGTCGAGAACCTGGCCAATCCTGACGAGGCGACGGCCGAGGTGCCCGCGGACTCGTACTCCGTCGCGGTCGCGCCGACCGGGACGACCGACGCTGTCCTCGGCCCGACCGACCTCGCGCTCGAGGACGGGACGGCCTACTTCGCCTACGCCGTCGGCTCGGCCGAGGAGGGCACGCTCGACCTGCTCGTGCAGACCGTGACCGGCATCGGCTCGGCGCCCGCCGGCGCCCCTGCCGGAAACAGCGGGCTCGCGGCGGAGGAGGCGTTCCCGCTGTGGGCCGCCGGCCTCCTCGCGTTGGCGGCGGCCGCGCTCGTCGCATCGGGAGTCGCGCTTGTCCGGACCCGCGCCCGCGGCTGACCGGACCGACGGCGGCCGAGGATGGAGGTCGCGGCCGGCCTCCATCCTCGCCGCCGCCGTCTTCACGCTTGCGTTGGCCACGCTGATCGGCGTCCCCGCGCTTTGGCTGGCGGGCTGCTCCGACGCAGCCGCCGGCTCGCCGGCCGCGATCGGCGCGCTCCCCGACGGGTCGGGAGGCGTGAACCAGGGCGATGAGCTCAGGGAGCTGGCTCCCCGGGCGGTCAGGGGCGGGCCGCCGCCCGTGAAGACACGCTCTGCCCGTCTGGTCGACCTTCCGCGAGCCGCGAAGCGCCGACCGACCTCGCTCCGGATCGCGGCGCTCGGCCTCGTCGCGCCGGTGCGCCCGGTCGGGGTCGTCGACGGGCTCGTGGAGGTTCCCGGCGACGCGGGCCTGGTGGGCTGGTATCGCCACGGCGCCTCGCCGGGAGAGCCGGGATCGGCCGTGCTCGTCGGGCACGTCGACCTGGACGGACGTCGCGGCGTCTTCTTCAGGCTGCGGGATCTCCAGCCGGGCGCAGTCGTGACGGTCGGCTTTGCCCGGGGTGACGCACGTTCCTTCCGCGTCGTGGCCCGGCGAAGTTACCCGAAGGGCCGTCTGCCGGCGCAGGTGGTCTTCGCGGAGTCGGGCCCGCCGTATCTCACGCTCGTCACGTGCGGCGGGGATTTCGACGCGGCGCGGGGAGAGTACGAAGAGAACGTCGTCGTGCTGGCCACGCTCGTCGGCCAAGCCCCGGAGAAGCGTGCGGTCGCCAGGTAGGCTCACCACCGTGCCGAGCTCGCCCGAAGGCCTCGAGTGGACGCTGCGCGGGAGCGAGAGGCAGACGCTCCTGCTCGACGCCGGCCGCGCCTCGGGCTCGGGCGGCTGCAACCGGTTCACCGGCGGGTACTGCCTCGAGGGCAGCCGTCTGACCTTCGAGCCGCTCGCGACCACGCGGATGGCCTGCGAGCCCGAGCTCATGCGAGCCGAGGCCGACTACCTCGCCGCACTCGGGAGCGTCGCGCAGATCTCCGCGCTTGACGGGGAGCTCGTCCTCGCAGACGCGGCCGGACGCGAGCTGCTCCGGTTCGCTCCCGCGACCGCACCCGACTCACAGGAGCCAGTCATGGAGCTGATCCACACCTGCTATCGCATCACCGACCCCGAACGCTCCGTCGCGTTCTACGAGGCGCTCGGATTCGAGGAGCGGCGGCGCCTTCCCATCCGGGACGAGGCGGTGAACATCTTCATGGGCCTCCCCGGGGACGGCGACCGGCTCGAGCTGACCTACAACTTCGGCGTCGACTCCTACGAGCTGGGAACCGCCTACGGGCACATCGCGGTGACCGTGGACGACATCAACGCTACCCTCGAGCGCCTCGCGGGCCAGGGGATCGAGCCCGAGCGGCCGCCGTACACCGTTCGCGACGGCGGGCCGCTGCTGTGCTTCGTCCGCGATCCGGACGGCTACAGGGTGGAGCTCATCGAGCGCTCCTGATCCTCCCGGGAGACGCCGCCCTTGCGCAACAGACCGCCCGACCGCGCCTGCGTCGGCAGCCAGGACGGTGGCAAGACGGGCGCGAGGGCGCCGGTTGGCGCCCTCGCGTGAGCTTCGACGGACGCTTTCCCTAGTCCACCACGCCGCACGCGACGCGTCCGCCGGCATCGCCGGTCGCCAGCGTCGCCGAGTCGGGACCGAACACGCCCTCGGTCGTCGACTGGTAGCGCGAGGGGATGTTCGCGAGGTTGTCCGGGGCCGCGTGGACGATGATCGCCGAGCCGTCGGCGTCGAACAGCTCGTCGATGGCGAAGCGGTCGGTCGAGAACTGCGCCTCTGCCGAGCCGTCGTCCATCACGAGCAGGGGCGGCATGTCACCGGCGTGCGAGCCGTGGGTGGTGCCGCCGGGGTTGTAGTGACCGCCGGCCGACGTGAACGGCGGCACGCACTGGCCGATCCCGTGCACGTGGAACCCGTGGAAGCCGGGCGTCAGACCGCTGACCTCGCCCCGGACGATCACCTTGCCGCCCTGCTTCGTGAGCTTCACGAAGCCGACGTTCGCCCCCGTGGCGTCGTGGAGCTGAACCTTGACGTGGTTCCTCGACGAGGAGGTTCCACCACCGCTTCCGTAGAGCGGCGCGGTCACCGCCCCGGTGACGAGGATCAGAGCAAGCCCGAGGAAGAGCGTCTTCCTCGAGCGCAGGCGCTTCGGCATCATGCTTGCCTTCCCCCTTCCGTTCCCGTTGGCCCGTCCTTCCGCGCGACGCCCTCCCTCCCCGGACTAGGCTGCCACCTCAGCTCCTTTCCGCAGTCCGATCAGAGATGCCCGTGGGGAGAGACGTTCGGCGGCGGAACGGGGTGACTGCGGGGAATCCTTACACGTTGCGGCGCCGCGTCAAGGCTGGTGACGGTCCGGGGGATCTTCACGAAGTCGTGACGATCGGGCACGGAGCTGTGCGTTTTTGCCGGTTACCGTCCGCTCATGACAGCGAAGACAGCGAAGTCGTCGAAGCCGGTTGCGGTGTCGACTCCGTGGGGCCGGGCGACGGTCCTCGAGGAGATCCGCGTGCCTCAGCGTGCCGGCGAGCGCCGCTTCGAGACGATCGTGCAGCTTCTTGAGGACGCGAAGGGGGGTGAGCTGCTTCGATTCACGTACTCGACCGGCGGCACGGTGCGCCGCGGACCCGTCACGCTTCGCGGCCGTGATCTCGAGCGCCTGCACATGGAGCTCGGATCCCGCCCGCGACTGGCGAAGGCCCTCGGCCTGGACGCGCGGTAGCCGCCCAGCACAACTGAAGAAGCTCTGCCGAGCGACGGTCAGGCGCGGGCGTAGGAGCGCTCGCGGGCGGCGTCCACGAGGGACGCCAGGATGAGCGCTCCGTCTCCCGAGCCGAGCAGCGTGTCCACCGCGTGCTCGGGATGGGGCATCAGGCCCATGACGTTCCCCTCGGCGTTGGCGACGGCCGCGATGTCACCGTCCGACCCGTTGGGGTTCGCTCCGCGCGTGTAGCGTAGGACGATCTGTTCCTCGGGCAGATCGGCGGGAGCGTGGTAGCACCCGTCGCCGTGCTTGACCGGGATCACGAGCGTCCCCCCGGGCGTGCAGCGAGCCGTGAACGGGAGGTCTGCTCGCTCGACCACCAGCGGGACGTCGCGGCAGACGAACGCGAGCGACGCGTTCGGACGCAGGACACCCGGGAGTAGCCCGGCTTCGCAGAGGATCTGGAACCCGTTGCAGATTCCGAGCACGAGCCCTCCCTCACGGGCGAAGTCGGCCACGGCGTCCATCGCCGGCGCGAAGCGCGCGATCGCTCCCGCTCGGAGGTAGTCCCCGTAGGAGAAGCCCCCGGGCAGGACGATGGCCTCAACGCGGGGCAGTTCCGCCTCGGCGTGCCAGACGAGGTGCGGATCCCCTCCGAGAGCGGAAAGCGCCCAGGCGGCGTCGTGGTCGTCGTTCGATCCCGGAAAGACGAGGACGCCGATGCGGGGGCGGAGCTCGCTCACCCGCGTTCGGCTCCGAGGTCGATCTCGTAGCTCTCGATCAGGGGGTTCGCAAGCAGGCGCTCGCACATCCGCTCGACCTGGGCGCGAGCCTCCTCGGCGGTCGCGGCCTCCACCTCGAGGTCGATCACCCTGCCGACGCGGGCATCGCCCACCGGGAATCCCAGCTGGCGGAGCGAGCGTTCCACGGCCTGTCCTTGTGGGTCGAGGATGCCGCCCTTGGGCCGGACGAGCACGGTTGCCTTCACCGCAGCACCACCTCCGGGTCGGCGAGATAGCTCGCGAAGTCGACCCCGGTCAGGCGCTCGAAGGCCTCGATGTAGCGCGCGCGCGTCCCGTCGACCACCGCGTCGGGCAGCTCGGGCGCTGGCGGCGTCTTGTCCCAGCCGAGCGACTCGCAGTAGTCGCGGACGTACTGCTTGTCGAACGAGGGCTGGGCTCGTCCTGGCTCGTACTCGCCGGCGGGCCAGAAGCGCGAGGAGTCGGGCGTCAGCGCCTCGTCCCCGAGAGTGAGGATGCCGTCAGGGTCGAGCCCGAGCTCGAACTTGGTGTCGGCGATGAGGATGCCCCGCTCCGCAGCGAAGGCGGCGGCATGCTCGTAGAGAGCCAGGGAGATCCGCTCGGCCGTCGCGAGAAGCTCGTCGCCGACCAGCTCGGCGGCGCGGGCCCGGCTGATGTTCTCGTCGTGGCCCTCGTGCGCCTTTGTCGCGGGCGTGAAGATCGCAGCCGGCAGCCGCTCCGACTCGCGCAGCCCGGACGGCAGGCGATGGCCGCACACCTCTCCGCTGTCGAGGTAGTCCTTCCACCCTGACCCGGCGAGGTAGCCCCGCACGACGCACTCGATGGGGAGCATCGCGAGCCGGCGGGCCTCGGTCGAGCGGCCGTCGGGGCGAAGGGCGAGGAGGTGGTTGGGCACGAGCTCGCGGGTGCGGGCAAACCAGAACGCGGACAGTCCGGTCAGGACGCGGCCCTTGTCGGGGATCTCGGTGGGGAGAACGACGTCGAACGTCGAGATCCTGTCGCTGGTCACGAGCAACAGGCGATCCTCGTCGAGCTCGTAGATCTCGCGGACCTTGCCGCTCCCCACGTGGACGGCCTCAGGCATGGACGGCTTCCCCCTTTCGCTCGCGGACTCGCTCGGCCAGGGCGCCGAGACGATCGAACAGGACGTCCAGGTGGCGGAGCGCGTCCCCGAGATCGAACGCTGCTGCGAGCGCCTCCGGATCCAGGTGCGCGGCGATCTCCGCGTCGGCCTCGACGAGCTCGCGAAAGTCTCGCTGCTCGTCCCAGGCGGCCAGCGCGTTGCCCTGGACGAGCCGGTATGCGCCCTCACGGGAGAGGCCGGATGCGACGAGGGCGAGCAGGACCCGCTGGCTGAAGACGAGACCGTGCGAGGCGTCGAGGTTCTGCCGCATCCGCTCCGGGTCGACGACGAGGCCTTCGACGAGCCAGGCGAACCGGTCGAGCATGTAGTCGAGCGCCAGGAAGGCGTCGGGCAGCACGACGCGCTCGGCGCTCGAGTGGGAGATGTCGCGCTCGTGCCAGAGGGCGACGTTCTCGAGCCCGACCGCCGCTGCCGCGCGCACGACCCTCGCGAGTCCCGAGATGCGCTCGGCGACCACCGGATTGCGCTTGTGCGGCATCGCCGACGAGCCCTTCTGGCCGCTCCCGAAGGGCTCCTGAACCTCCCGCAGCTCGGTACGTGCCAAATGCCGGATCTCGGTGGCGAAGCGGTCGAGCGAGGACGCGCCGAGCGCGAGCGCCGAGAGCAGGTCGGCATGCCGGTCACGGGGGACGACCTGTGTGGCGACGGGCTCGGGCACGAGCCCGAGCCGCTCGCAGGTGAGACGCTCGACCTCCGGGTCGCCGCCGCCGTAGGTCCCGACCGCGCCCGCGAGCTTGCCGTACCGCATTCCCTCGAAGGCCCTCGTGAGGCGCTCGCGGTCGCGCTCGAGCTCGAAGGCCCAGCCGGCGAGCTTGGCGCCGAAGGTGATCGGCTCCGCATGGACGCCGTGCGTTCGGCCCGCCATGACCGTGTCGCGATGCTCGACCGCCCGGTGGACGACCGCCTCGATCGCCCGGTCGACCCCCTCGAGGACGAGGGCGCCCGCCTCCTGCACCTGAAGCGCGGTCGCCGTGTCGAGCACGTCCGACGACGTCAAGCCGTAGTGGAGCCAGCGGCCCGCGGGGCCGAGCCCCTCCGCGACCGCGTCGACGAAGGCGGCGAGGTCGTGCTGGGTGCGCTCCTCGATCTCGGCCACGCGCTCGGGCGTGGGCGAGACGGCGCGCGAGCGTGCCTCGGCGGCGGCCTCGGCCGGGACGGCCCCGACCTCGGCCCAGGCGTCGAGCGCGGCCAGCTCGACCTCGAGCCAGCGGGCAAGCTTGCCCTCCTCCGACCAGACGCGCTTCATGGCGGGTCGGGAGTAGCGGGCGATCACAACGGCAAGTCTAGTGAGCAGGCAGGCTACAGCTCGGCGGTCGGGCGACCTTGGGTGCCCGGGTAGCCGCCTCCCTGGGCGAGGATCTTCGCCGCGAGGATGGCCGCGTTCCGCGCCCCGTTGACGGAGACGCAGGCGACCGGCACGCCCGGCGGCATCTGGACGATCGAGAGGAGCGCGTCCAGGCCGCCCATGACGCTCTTCGACGAGGTGAGTGGAACGCCGATCACCGGGAGGTCGGTATAGGCGGCGACGACGCCGGGAAGCGCCGCCGCCATCCCGGCGCCGGCGATCAGCACGCGCGTTCCCCGGAGCGCCGCGGTGGAAGCGTACTCGGCAACGCCCCGCGGGTCGCGGTGGGCGGACAGCACGCTGAGCTCCCAGGAGATCCCCCTGTCGTCAAGCTCGACGCAGGCCGGCTCCATCGCCTCCCGGTCGGACTCCGAGCCGATCAGGATCCCGACCAGGGGCCCGACGTCCTCGAACTGCTCGATCACGGTGAGCGGAAGGGGCTGTTCCTCAGACATTGGCGTGGACGGCTCCGAGCGCGATGTCGCGACGGTACTGGACTCCGGCAAGCTCGATGCGCTCGGCGGCGCGGTAGGCGCGCTCGCGCGCCTCGCCGACCGAGTCGCCGAGCGCGGTGACGTTGAGAACCCGCCCGCCGCCGGTGACGAGCCCGCCGGCGCCCGGCGCCGTCCCGGCATGGAAGACGAGCGCGCCGGTGGCCTCCGCCGCCTCGATGCCGTCGATCGGGACCCCCGTTTCGGGGGCGTCGGGATACCCGGCCGCGGCGAGGACGAGCGTGACGGCGGTCTCCGGGCCGGCGGTGAGGTCGATTCCCGCCAGCGACCCGCCCGCGACCGCGGCGAGCGCCTCGAGCACGTCGCCCTCCAGGCGGGGGAGGATCGCCTGCGTCTCCGGGTCGCCGAAGCGGCAGTTGAACTCGAGGACACGGGGGCCGCTCTCGGTGAGCATGAGGCCGGCGTAGAGGAGCCCCTGGAACGGCGCGCCGCGTGCGTTCAGCTCGCGGAGCACCGGCACGTGGATGGTCTCCGTCAGCGCCTGCGCCTCGTCGTCGTCGACCCAGGGGACGGGTGAGTAGCTCCCCATGCCGCCCGTGTTGGGGCCGAGGTTGCCCTCCAGGAGCCGCTTGAAGTCCTGCGCCGGCGCGAGTGTGAGGGCGCGCTCGCCGTCGCAGAGGGCGAAGAGGGAGACCTCGCGCCCCTCGAGGAGCTCCTCGACGACGACCCGGTCGCCGAGCGCCCGCGCCCGCGGCAGGGCCGCCGCGAGCTCGGCCTCCGTCTCGCAGACGAAGACGCCCTTGCCCGCCGCCAGGCCGTCCGCCTTGACGACGCAGGGCGCCCGCGGCTCGTCGAGCTCGACCGCGGTGGGAACGCCCGCGGCTTCCAGGACCTCCTTGGCGAAGGACTTGGAGCCTTCGATCCTCGCCGCGGCGGCGCTCGGCCCGAACGCGGCGATCCCGGCTTCGCGAAGGTCGTCGGCGAGCCCGGCGACGAGCGGTGCCTCGGGCCCGACGACGACGAGGTCGACGCCGAGCCGCCGGCCGAGCGCGACGAGCGCCTCGGTGTCGCCGGCGCGGACTCCGTGGCAGGTTCCAAGCCGGGCGATGCCGGGGTTTCCCGGGGCCGCGTGGAGTGCGCCGAGCCCGGGGCTCTGCGCCAGCTTCCAGGCGAGCGCGTGCTCGCGCCCGCCGCCGCCGACGATGAGGACGTCCACGCGGTGAGTCTAGTGGGGCGATCGGGCGGCCGGGCCGGCGACGGAGAATCGACACACTCCGCGAGGCTCTCGGCACGATGCGTCACCCACGGGAGCGCTCGAGCCGGTTACGCTCGAAGCGGAGGGAGGCCCGCGGCCGGCCCCTCCGCGCGGGCGCGCGTGTATCTGTGTGTGTTGCGCTGGCGTCGGTCGCCCTGGCCCTGATCCGGAACCCGGATCCACAAAGCGATCGGTGTCGTGTCGGCCGGAGCGCCCTGCGGCAGAGGCGTCGCCGGTTGCGGCCGGCCGGCCGCGGTCGCATCGTCTAGAGCCGCAAGACGGCGGGCACTAGTATTGCCCGACCTGCACCCGGCCCCCGCGGGCCGCCCGTCGAGAGACAAGGAGGGAGCGCGTGCCGACCGATCTCGAAGCCTTCGTCAACGCCGAGGGTCGCGACGAGAAGATCGCCGAGGTCCGCAAGCAGATCGACGATCTCGGGATCACGTACGTCTACTACCAGTTTCCCTCGGTCACCGGCCGGATCATGGGCAAGGGCGTCCCGGCTCCCCACTGGGAGACGATCGCGAACAAGGGCTTCCAGCTGGTCTACGGCGCGACCGCGAACCTCTTCACCGACCGGCACGGCAACTACATCGGCTACGGGCCGGAAGCGGCCGAGCTCGTCGGCGTTCCCGAGCCGGAGACGTTCATGCCGTTGCCCTGGGACGAGCGAGTCGCCCGCGTCTGGGTCACCTGCTTCCGCAACCGCGAGGAGCGCGAGGACCCGGGCGCCTACCTCACCTCGGACTGCCGCGCGAACCTGAAGAGGATCCAGGAGGAGTTCGAGGCGGACACCGGCCTGCACCTCCGCGCCGGCACCGAGCCGGAGATGATGTGGCTCAAGCTCGACGACAACGGCGCGCCCTCGGTCGAGGGCAAGACGAAGCCCTACTGCTACCACATCGACCAGTTCTCGGAGCTGCAGCCGATCATCCACAAGGTGATCGAATACGGCCAGAAGCTGGGGCTTGACATGATCCAGGGCGACCACGAGGACGCGCCCGGGCAGATCGAGCTGAACTTCGGCTTCGACCGCGCGGAGCGGACGGCGGACAACCTCACGACCTACCGGCAGATCTGCAAGCAGGTCGGCCGTGAGCTCGACGCCTTCCCGTGCTTCATGCCGAAGCCGTTCATGGGCGTGTCCGCGAACGGCTGCCACCACAACATCTCGCTCTGGCGTGGCGACGAGAACGCCTTCGATCCCGAGACCGACGACCGGCAGAAGCCGAGCCAGGTCGGCCTGTACGCGATCGGTGGGATCATGGAGCACCTCGCCGCGCTCACGGCCGTGTCCGCCCCGACGGTCAACTCCTACCGGCGCCTCTGGGACACCGGCTTCTGGGCGCCGGTCTTCGCCGACTGGGGGTACCAGAACCGGACGACCGCCCTCCGCGTCTCGGCCCCCGGGCGCTTCGAGTACCGCTCCGTCGACTCCGCCGTGAACCCGTACCTCTCTCTCGCCGCGCTGATCGCGGCCATGCGGGACGGCATCGACCGCGAGCTCGATCCGGGCGAGCCCGAGGAGCGGAACATCTACGAGGCGATGGAGGCCGGCAAGGAGGTCAAGAAGATCCCGATGACCTTCGGGGACGCGCTCGACGCGCTCGAGGCGGACGACGTGATCAGGTCCGCGCTGCCCGGCGATATGTACCGTGTGTTCATGCACTACAAGCGCGACGAGTGGGAGCGGTACTGCGCGCACGTGAGTGACTGGGACGTCGCCGAGTACCTCGACGTTCTCCCCTAGAAAGGGAGTTCGACATGTGCGGAATCGCAGGGATCATCTACCGGGACGGCACCCACGAGATCGGGCGCGACATGACCCGGATGCTCCAGTCCATGAAGCATCGCGGCCCCGACTCGACGGGTTACGCGCTCTACCGGCCGCACGACCATCAGCTGGTCATGCGCTACAAGCTCGCCGACGCGAACACGCCGCGCGACTTCGAGTTCTCCGACCGGCTCGACCGGCACCAGGATCAGGTCGTCCGGCGGCTGAAGGCGATGGACGCGGACATCCACGACGTCGAGAAGGAGACCGAGTACGCGTACCGCGTCGCGTTCACGCTCCCGAACGGCAACTTGAAGGAGCTGGCCGACCGGATCGAGGACATCCCGGACGCCGAGGTGCTGTCGCTCGGGCACTCGCTCGAGATCGTCAAGGACCTCGGCG
>DASPGT010000177.1:0-11257 GCA_035620475.1 Gaiellaceae bacterium
TGACGATCCTCGAGGGCTCGACGTTCTGCGTCTCGGACGAGCTGGGCGACATCTCGGAGCCGACCATGGGCTTCTTCGCCCACGACACGCGCTTCCTCTCGCGCTGGACCTTGACGATCAACGGTGCCCGCCCGCTCATGCTCTCCTCCCGCAAGGTCGAGTACTACTCGGCGGCGTTCTTCCTGCGGAACCCCGTCGTCGGCGGCCTCGGCCACGACGAGGTCTCCATCGCCCGTGAGCGCTTCATCGGGGACTCGATGCAGGAGCACCTCGTTGTCTCCAACCACTCGCCCAGGCGCGTCGAGTTCGACCTCGCGCTCGAGATCGCCAACGACTTCGCCGACATCTTCGCGGTCAAGGCCTACGACTTCGCGCTGGGCGACCCCGACCACGCCAAGCCGCTGCCTCCCCCGGTGCCGGCGGTCTTCGAGGCCGAGGACAACCAGTTCGTCTTCTCCGTCTCGAACAACGGCTTCCACGGGCTCACCCAGGTCGTCCTCTCCGAGCGCGGGGAGGCCGACGGCTCGAAGGTCACCTACCGGATCGAGCTCGAGCCGCGGGAGACCTGGCGCCTGCGGGCGGACGTGATCCCCGCGCTCGACGGGCTGCGGACGGCCGTCCAGGTCGCCGAGCGGCGCTTCGGCGAGGAGCTGGCGCGCGTGCGCGCGTCCCTGGCCGCCTGGCGGCTGCGCGTCCCGCAGCTCCGCGCCGAGTGGGAGGACCTCTCGCACTCCTTCGGCCAGTCGGTCGCCGACCTCTCCTCGCTCCGCATGGACGAGGACCCGCGCGTCGGGGGCCAGCTGCCGGCCGCGGGGATGCCGTGGTTCATGACGGTCTTCGGCAGGGACACGCTGATCACGTGCCTGCAAACGCTCCTCTTCGGCCCCGAGCTCGCCCAGAACGCGCTCCACGTCCTCGCCGAGCTGCAAGCCGTCGACGACGACCCGGACTCCGACGCCGAGCCCGGCAAGATCGTCCACGAGGTCCGCCACGGCAAGGGCGCCGAGGCCTGGTTCCCGCGCTACTACGGCACGGTCGACGCGACGCCGCTCTACCTGATCCTGCTCTCGGAGGTCTGGCGCTGGACGGACGACGCCGGCCTCGTCCGCGACCTGCGCGGGCCGGCCATGCGCGCGCTCGAGTGGATCGACCGCCACGGCGACCTCGACGGCGACGGCTTCGTCGAGTACCGGCGCCGCTCGTCCCGCGGCCTCGTCAACCAATCCTGGAAGGACTCCGGCGACTCGCAGCTCTTCCACGACGGGCGCATGGCGGAGGCGCCGATCGCGCCCTGCGAGGTGCAGGGCTACGTCTACGACGCGAAGCGGCGGCTGGCCGAGCTGGCGCGCGAGGTCTGGCGCGAGCGCGAGCTCGCCGAGCGGCTCGACCACGAGGCGGACGACCTGCGCCGCCGCTTCGACGCCGCCTACTGGTGCGAGGGCCGCGGCGGCTACTACGCGCTCGCCCTCGACGCCGACAAGCAGCGGGTCGACTCCCTGACGTCCAACATCGGCCATCTGCTCTGGAGCGGGATCGTCCCGCCGGAGCGCGTGGACGCGATCGTCGACCAGCTCATGGGCGAGGAGCTCTGGTCCGGCTGGGGCGTCCGGACGATGTCCGCCGGCGACGCCGGCTACAACCCGCTCGCCTACCACGACGGCACGGTCTGGCCGCACGACAACTCACTGATTGCCTGGGGCCTGGCGCGGTACGGACGCTGGGCCGAGGCGCAGCGCATCGTCCGGCGGCTCCTGAACGCCTCGTCGTACTTCGACCACCAGCTTCCCGAGGTCTTCGCCGGCTTCACCCGCACCGACACGCCGTTCCCCATCCCGTACCCGACGGCCGCGCGGCCGCAGGCGTGGGCGGCGGGCGCTCCCGTGCTCCTGCTGCAGCTCCTGCTCGGACTCCAGCCGGACAGGCGCCGCCACGTGCTCGGGACGGTGGCCCCGGAGGACATCCCCTCCTGGGCCGGCTCGCTGCGGCTCACCGGGGTCCGCGCCTTCGACAAGGGCTGGGACGTGCAGCTCGCGGACGGCCGTGTCACGATCGAGCCGGCATGAGGATCGCGATCGTCTCCCCCGTGTGGTTTCCCGTCCCGCCGACCGGTTACGGTGGGATCGAGTGGGTCGTCTCGCTGCTCGCGGACGGGCTCGTCGAGGCCGGTCACGACGTCACGCTCTTCGCCTCGGGCGACTCGTCCACGACGGCCGGCCTCGTGGCCGTCTACCCCGAAGCGCCCTCGGCGGACATCGGGAAGACGACGCCCGAGCTGCGCCACGCCCTCGCCTGCTACGAGCGCGGCGGCGAGTTCGACATCGTCAACGACCATTCGGGCCCGCTCGCCGTCGCGATCGGCAGCGCCGTGGAGACCCCGGTCGTCCACACGGTGCACGGGCCCCTCGTCGGTGCGGACGGCGACCTCTACGCCACAATCGCCCGCGTCTCGCCGCGGGTCGGGCTCATCTCGGTCTCGCTGAACCAGCGGAAGCCGCAGCCCGACCTCCCCTGGGTGGCGAACTGCCACAACGCCCTCGACCTGGACGCCTATCCCGTCCACGTCGAGCGTGGGACGTACCTGCTCTTCCTCGGGCGGATGAGCGCCGACAAGGGCTGCCATCGCGCCGTCGAGGTCGCCCTCGAGGCCGGCGTCCCGCTGAAGATCGCCGGGAAGATGCGGGAGCCGCCCGAGCAGGAGTACTTCGAGGAGCACGTCGCGCCGCATCTCGGCCACGGCATCGAGTACCTCGGCGAGACGAGCCACGCCAAGAAGGTCGCGCTTCTCCAGAACGCGCGCGCGACGCTCTTCCCGATCGAGTGGGAGGAGCCGTTCGGCCTCGTCATGATCGAGTCGATGGCCTGCGGGACGCCGGTCATCGCCACCCGCTGGGGCGCGGTTCCCGAGGTGATCGAGCACGGGCGCTCCGGGATCGTCGTCGACGACTACCGCGAGATGGCCGGCGCGCTCGACGCCGCCGACCGGCTGGAGCCGCTCGAGTGCCGGCGCTCCGTCGAGGAGCACTTCTCCGCGGAGCGGATGGTGGCCGACTACGTGGCGGCCTACGAGGCCGTGCTCGCCCGCGCCCCGGCCTGAGCGCCGGCGAGCGCCTGCTCGAGATCGGCGACGAGGTCGGCCGCCGACTCGATCCCGACCGACAGGCGGATGAGGTTGGCGGGGACCGCGAAAGGCGCGTCGGCAGTCGAGGCGTGGGTCATGGCGACCGGAACCTCGATCAGGCTCTCGACGCCGCCGAGGCTCTCGGCCAGGAACCAGACCTTCGTGCGCGTGACCAGGTCGACAGCCTCCTCCGGCGAGCCGACGAGGAAGGAGATCATCCCGCCGAAGTCGCGCATCTCGCGCGCGGCCGTCTCGTGCCCGGGGTGGCCCGGGAGGCCGGGGTAGAGCACCCGCTCGACGGCGGGATGCTCGGCCAGGAAGGCCGCGATCGCGCGCGCGTTCTCGCAGTGGCGCTCCATGCGGACCGCCAGGGTCCTGACGCCGCGGAGGACGAGCCAGCAGTCGAACGGGCCCGGCACGGCGCCGAGGGACTTCTGCAGGAATCTCAGGCGCTCGGCCACGGTCGGGTCGTTCGTCGCGACGAAGCCGCCGATCACGTCCGAATGGCCGCCGAGGTACTTCGTCGTCGAGTGGAGGACGACGTCGGCGCCGAGCTCGAGCGGGAGCTGGAGGTAGGGCGTGGCGAACGTGTTGTCGACGACGACGAGGGCGCCGGCCGCGTGCGCGGCCTCGGCCGCCTTGCGGATGTCGACGACGTTCAGGAGCGGGTTCGTCGGGGTCTCGAGCCAGACCAGGCGCGTGCGCTCGTCGAGGTGCGGCTCGAGGCCCGCGTCGATCTCCTGGGCCGACAGGTAGGTGAAGCGGTAGCCCTTCGGCTCGTAGACCTGCGAGAACATCCGGTAGACGCCGCCGTAGACGTCGTTGATGCAGACGACGCCGTCGCCGGGCTCGAGCAGGTGCATGATCGTCGTCGTCGCGCCCAGGCCGGAGGAGTACGCGAGCCCGTGGGCGGCCCCCTCCAGGGAGGCCAGGCACGTCTCGAGCGCGGTCCGCGTCGGGTTCCCCGAGCGGGAGTAGTCGTAGCCCTTGTTGACCCCGACCGCGTCCTGGAGGAACGTCGACGTCTGGTAGATCGGCGGGATAACCGCCCCGGTCGCCGGGTCGGGCTCCTGCCCGTCGTGAATCGCGCGCGTCTCGAAGTCCACAGCGCTCAGTGTACGGGGCACCGTCCCCGGCAGACACGTCCGGGGTCAGACCCCGGACGTGGCCGGAGGGGACGCGCTGTGGATGCTAGGCGCCGTCGCCGCCGCTGCGGCCGTGGGCGAGGTACTCGAGGAGGTCGGCGCGGCTCAAGACGCCGACCGGCCTCCCGCCGCGGGCCACGACGACCGCAGGGTTGCCGGCGGAGAGGTCGGCGAAGACGGTGTCCACGGACTCGTCGATGTCCACGGCGGGAAGCGGGGGCTCCATCGCCGCGGCGACGTCCTCCCCGAGGGACTCCGGGCTGCGGAAGACGCGCTCGAAGAGCCCGCGCTCGCGGATCGAGCCGACGAGGTCGGCGAGCGAGTCGACTTCCTCGTGGCGCACCACGGGGATCTGCGAGATGCCGTAGCGCTGCATGAGGTCGACCGCGTCGCCGACCTTCTGGTGCGACTGCACGGTGACGAGCTCCGGCACCTCCGGCTCGTGGCGGCGCTTGAAAGCGAGCACCTCCTGGATCGTCGCCGGCGCCTCGCGCTCGAGGAAGCCGTGCTCCATGAGCCAGTTGTCGTCGTAGAGCTTGGAGAGGTAGCCCCGGCCCGAGTCCGGGATCAGCGTGACGAGCGTTGCCTCCGGCCCGAACCGCTGCGCCACCTGGAGCATCGCCCAGACCGCCGTCCCGCCGGAGCCGCCGACGAGGAGCCCCTCCTCCCGCGCCAGCCGCCGGGCCGTCCGGAACGAGTCCCCGTCCGAGACGGTCACGTACTCGTCCAGGAGCGACGGGTCGAAGGTCGTCGGCCAGAAATCCTCGCCGATCCCCTCGACGAGGTACGGGTGGACGTTGTCCGGCTGCGAGAAGATCGAGCCCTCCGGGTCGGCGCCGACGACGAGCAGGTCCGGCTTCTGCTCGCGCAGGTACCGGGCCGTCCCCGAGATCGTCCCGCCCGTGCCCACCGAGAAGACGATCGCGTCGAGCTCGCCGCCGGTCTGCTCCCAGATCTCCGGCCCGGTCGTCTCGTAGTGCGCCTGGGGGTTGGCCGGGTTCGAGTACTGGTCGGGCTTGAACGCGCCGGGGATCTGCTCGGTGAGCCGGTTCGAGACGGAGTAGTACGACTCCGGCGACTCCGGCGGCACCGCCGTCGGGCAGATGACCACCTCGGCGCCGTACCCGCGCAGGAGCGCGCGCTTCTCCTCGGCGATCTTGTCGGGCATGACGAAGACGCAGCGGTAGCCTTTGATCGCGGCGGCGATCGCCAGGCCGACGCCCGTGTTCCCGCTCGTCGGCTCCACGATCGTGCCGCCGGGCCTGAGCTTCCCCTCGCGCTCGGCCGCCTCGATCATCCGGAGGCCGATGCGGTCCTTCACGCTGCCGCCCGGGCTCATGTACTCGAGCTTGGCGAGCAGCGTGGGCGCGAGCTCGCGGCCGACGCGCTGCAGCCGTACGAGCGGGGTCCCGCCGACGAGGTCGAGCACGGTCGGGTACGCGCGCGGCACGGCCGTAGCCTAGTGCCGGAAGTGGCGGCGCGAGGTGAAGACCATGACCGCGCCCGCCTCCTCGACCGCCGCCACCACCTCGGCGTCCCGCTTGGAGCCGCCCGGCTGGACGATCGCGCCGACGCCGGCGTCGAGCGCCAGCTGCGGGCCGTCCGGGAACGGGAAGAACGCGTCGGAGGCGAGCGCCGCGCCCGCCAGCTCGTGGCCGTACTCGGCCGCCTTCTGGAGGGCGAGACGGACGGCGTCGACGCGGCTCGTCTGGCCGCCGCCGACGCCGATGACCTGAAGGTCCCGCGCGATCACGATCGCGTTCGAGGCGACGTGCTTTGCGACCCGCCAGGCGAACAGAAGGTCGCCCCAGCCCGTCTCGTCGGGGTGCGAGTCGGTCACGACGACCATGCCCTCGCGGTCGTCGACCTCGGCGTCGGTGTCCTGGACGAGGAAGCCGCCGAGGACGCGCCGGTAGTCGCGGTCGCCCGGGCTCGCCCCGCGGCGCTCGCGGTCGCGCAGGATCCTCAGCGCCTCCTTCGCCCGCAGGGCCGCCAGCGCGCCCTCGTCGTACTCCGGCGCGATCAGCACCTCCAGGAACTGCTCCGCCAGCCGCGCGCCCAGCTCCGGCCCGATCTTGCGGTTGAGCGCGACGATGCCACCGTAGGCCGAGACCGGGTCGGAGGCGAGCGCGCGCTCGTAGGCCTCCTCGATGGTGGCGGCGACGGCGACTCCGCACGGGTTCGCGTGCTTGACGACGACGCAGGCCGGCAGCGTGAACTCGCGCAGCACCGCCCGCGCGCCGTCGAGGTCGTTGAGGTTGTTGAAGGAGAGGTCCTTGCCGCCGAGCTTGTCCACCCTGGAAAGCAGGTGCCGCCGAACCCCCGCTTCCGCGTAGTACGCCGCCCGCTGGTGCGGGTTCTCGCCGTACGCGAGGTCCTGCGCGCGCTCGAGGGAGAGCAGGAGCCGGGGCGGGAACGTCTCGATGTCGGCGAACCAGGCGGCGATCGACGTCTCGTAGGCGGCCGTGTGCGCGAAGGCCTCGGCCGCGAGCCGGCGCCGGGTGTCCAGCTCGACCCCGCCCGCCCGGAGCTCCGCGAGGATCTCCTCGTAGCGCGACGCCTCGCAGACGGGCACGACGTCGACGAAGTTCTTCGCCGCGGCGCGCAGGAGCGCGGGCCCGCCGATGTCGATCATCTCGACGGCGTCCTCCTCCCTGACGTTCCGCCTCGCGGTGACGCTCTGGAACGGGTACAGGTTCACGCAGACGAGGTCGAAGGTCCCGATCTCGTGCTCGCGCAGCTGGTCGAGGTCGGCCTCGAGGCTGCGGCGCGCGAGGATGCCGGCGTGGATGCGCGGGTGGAGCGTCTTCACGCGTCCGCCGAGGAGCTCCGGGAAGTCGGTCAGCTCCTCGACCGGGACGACGTCGATGCCGAGCTCGCCGATGTAGGCGGCCGTGCCGCCGCTGGCCACGATCTCCACGCCGAGGTCGCTGAGACCGCGGGCGAAGACGTCCAGTCCGGTCTTGTCGAACACGGAGATGAGCGCGCGCCGCACCAGCATGGGTGAGTCAGGAGCGTAAAGCGCCCGCCAGATAGCTGCGGGCCGCCTCGGGCAGCAGGCGGTGCTCGATCCGTTGGATCCGCTCGCGCAGGCTCGCCGGCGTGTCGCCGGGCAGGATCGCCACGGTCTCCTGGACGATCACGGGCCCCGTATCGACGCCCTCGTCCACGAAGTGGACGGTCACGCCGGTCTCGGCGACGCCGGCGGCGAGGGCGTCCTCGATCGGCGTCGTCCCCGGGAAGGCGGGCAGGAGCGAGGGGTGGACGTTGATCGCCGTGTACCGCGCCAGGAAGGCGGGTGTCAGCAGGTGCATGTAGCCGGCGCACACGACCAGCTCGACGCCGTGCTCGCCGAGCCACGCGGCCATGGCCAGGTCGCGCTCCTCGCGGCTCGCGTAGTTCTCCAGCGGGAAGACGGCGGTGGGTATCCCGGCGCGCTCCGCCCGGCCGAGCGCGCCCGCGCCTTCCGCGTTCGAGGCGACGGCCGCCACGGGAAGCCCCGCATCGATCAGCGCCTGCAGGTTCGTGCCCCGTCCGGAGACGAGGACGCCGATCACGGCGCGTCCGCCCAGGCCACGCCCTCGATCCCCTCCTCGAGGCGACCGATGACCGGGAGGCCGGCGCGGCCGGCGTCCGCCGCGGGCACGACCGCGCAGAAGCCGATGCCGAGGTTGAAGACGCGCCGCTGCTCCTCCTCCGGCACGCCGCGTGCGTCGAGCCAGGCGTAGACGGGCGGGCGCTCCCAGGCGGCCGGGTCGATGCGCGCCCCGAGCCCGGCGGGGAGGGCCCGGGGAAGGTTTCCCGGGATGCCGCCGCCGGTCACGTGGGCGAGCGCGCGCACGTCACAGTCCGCGCGCAGGCGCCGCACGTCCTCCAAGTAGAGGCGCGTCGGCGGCAGCAGCAGGTCCGGGTCGAAGCTCTCGTCGCCGAGGACCCGGCGGACGAGGGTGAAGCCGTTCGCGTGCAGCCCGCTCGACGGCAGCCCGAGGACGGCGTCGCCCGGCTCGCAGCGGGACGCGTCGACGAGGTCGGCGCGGCGCACGAGCCCGACCATCGTCCCGGCGAAGTCGAGCTCGCTCTCGCGGTAGATGCCGGGGAGTTCCGCCGTCTCGCCGCCGAGGATGGCGCAGCCCGCCGTGCGGCAGACCGAGGCGGCGCCGGCGACGAGGTCGGCCACCTCCGCGAGGTCGAGCTCCGCGGCGGCGGCGTAGTCGAGGAAGAAGAGCGGCTCGGCGCCCACGGTCAGGAGGTCGTTGGCGCAGTGCGCCGCCAGGTCGACGCCCGCGTCGAAGAGCCGGCCGGCCCGGCGCGAGAGGATCAGCTTCGTACCGACGCCGTCCGTGGTCGCCGCGAGCAGGCGGTCGTCGTCGAGGGCGAAGAGGCCGGCGAAGGTGCCGAGCGAGCCCTCGACGCGCTCGGTGCGCGTCGACTCGACGGCGGCGCGCAGGCGCTCTACCACCTCCTCGGCCTTGGCCAGCGAGACGCCGGCCTCGCCGTACGACCTCACGAGAGCACCTCCGCGACGAGCTCGGGCCGTCCCTCCGGGCCGTCGCCCTGGAAGCGGATGAGCGTGTCGCCGACGAGGACGTCGCAATCGAGGCGGTCGACGCCGAGGATCTCCGCGAGCGCGACGGCCTTCTCCTCCGGGTCCTGCGCGCGCAGGTGGAGCTCGCCGAGCCGCAGCTCGTCGCTCCGCGAGAGCAGCTCGTTGATCCAGTCGCGCGGCGGGTGCACCTCGAGCCGGTACCCGGCCTCGGTGGCGATGAACGTCCGCTTGCCGGGGTGGTCCTGGATCTTGAGGCCGAGGTCGGCGGCACGCTCGAGGGCCTCGGTGAAGGCGTCGTCGTCGAGCGCCACGCCGATGTGGTCGACCCGCGGGTGCTCCCAGTGCCCGGGCTGGAGGACGACGTTGACCGCGCCGCGCTGCAGCTCCACGAGCCGCAGGCGGAAGCCCATCCGGTCGAGCTCCTCCCACGAGGTGCCGGCCTCGAACCACTCGGAGGTCTCCCCGCGCCAGCCGTAGCGGCCCTGGAGCTCGAACCCGAGCTTGCCCAGATAGCGGGCCTCCAGGAGGCGGACCTTGCTCGTCACGAGGTGGTAGTGGAAGAGCTGCACCGGGCGGCGTCCATCGTAACCAGGTGCCCTGTCGTGGTTCGACTCGTCGGCCGCCGGAGCCACTACGATGCGCGGGGACGCCCGAGCAAGGAGGAGTCGATGACGAGCACGCAGCCGCCGCCCCCACCCCCACCGCCCCCGGCCGGCGGGTACGAGCGCCAGTACTACCCGATGCCGTCGATGCCGGCCCCGCCGATGGAGCTGATCGTCTTCCTCCTGGCGTGGGTTGTTGCCCTGATCGTCACGGTCGCGGCCGACTCGGTCGACTGGCCTGCATTCCTGACTGCGACGACGCTCCTCTCGGCCGCCTTCATCATCTCGCGCGGGATCGCCAAGGCCGGCAAGGTCTTCGAGAGCCGCTAGGCCCGCGCGGCGGGTTTCCCGTTGCCAGGCGGCGCCTTTCGGCGTACCGTTTGGCCACCGTGTCGAAGGGGACGACATGCTGACGGTGCGGGACCTGGCGTCACTGCCCGGGCTCGAGCTGCCCATTGCCGCGGGCGCCGAGGGCCTGGACAACCCCGTCAGCTGGCTGCACGTCTCCGAGCTCGCCGACCCCACCCGCTGGCTCGAGGGCGGCGAGTTCCTGCTCACGACCGGCCTCGGCGTGGGCGAGGCGCCTGCGTCGCAGCGCGCGTACGTCCGCCGCCTGGCGAGGCACGGCGTCGCCGGTCTCGGCTTCGGCGTCGGCTTCGGGTTCGCCTCGGTGCCGAAGCCGGTCGTCCAGGAGGCCGACAAGCTCGCTTTCCCGGTGCTCGCCGTCCCCTACGAGGTGCCGTTCGTGGCGATCACGAAGTCGGCCTTCACGCGCCTCGCCAGCGAGCAGCTCGAGCGGCAGACGCGTGCCCTGGCCGTCCACGAGCGCCTCGCTGACGCGGTCATCCACGGGCGCGGCGTCGACGCGCTTCTCAGCATCGTCTGCGGCCACCTCGACTGCAGCCTCACGCTCGTGGACGAGCGCGGGCGCGTGCTGGGCGAGCGCCACGCCCGGCGGCGCGCGAGCTTCGACGGCGCGCTCGAGCTGCCGGTCGTGGCCGGCGGCGAGCCGGCGACGCTCCGCGCCGCCCGGGAGGGGAGGCCGTTCGAGGAGTACGACCTGCTCGTCCTCCACCACGGCCAGACGGCGCTCGCCTTCGAGCTTTCGCGCAGGCGCGCAGTGAGCGCGGCCGAGCTACGGCTCGCGGGCGATCTGCTCGAGGATCTCGAGGGCGAGCGGCTCGACGAGCGCGAGACCGACCGGCGCATGGCCGCGTTCGGGCTCGAGCCCGCGCGGAGCTACGCGGCGCTCCTGGCCGCGCCGCGCGACGGGCTGAGCGGTGAGCAGGTTCGCCGCGAGGTCGCCGAGGAGCTCGACCGCCGGCGCGTGCGGTACCTCTCCACGGCGAGGCGGGACCGAGCCACCTTCCTGGTCGAGGCGGCGAGCGAGGAGGACGCGCTCGCCCTCGCCGAGCGGATCGTGAAGACCGGTCTCGAGGCGCGCGTCGGCGTCGGCAGGCCCGCGCACGGCCGCGCGCTCGGCCGGAGCCTGCTCGAGGCCCGTGCGGCGCTCGACGCGGGCGCCGGCGACGTCTCCTCCTACCGCGACCTCGGCTCGCTGGAGCTCCTGCTCAGCCTGCCGGACGCGGCCCTGGAGGCCTTCGTCGACAGGGTGCTCGGCCCGGCCGCGGACAGCGAGCGGCTGCTGGACTCCCTCGCGGCGCTGCTCGACGCCGGCTGCCGCTGGAGCGACGCCGCCGAGGCGCTCGGCGTGCACAGGCACACGCTCCGCTACCGCATGGAGCGGTTGCGGGAGCAGACGGGGCGCCACCCGGACGACCCGGGTGAGCGCATGGAGCTGTGGCTCGCGGTCAAGGCCAGGCAGGCCCTCGCGGCCAGGAACGGA
>DASPGT010000178.1:0-13635 GCA_035620475.1 Gaiellaceae bacterium
GGGCAGAACGAGCAGATGACGAAGTTGCGCCCCTGGAAGGTCTGGTGCGACGGCGGCGGCATGTGGATCCGGCCCGTGATCGGCTCGAAGTCGCGGATGTTGAACGTCCACGGGTAGACGTAGCCGTCCCAGCCGACGACGTCGAACGGGTGGTAGTCGAGGACGTACGTCTGGAACCCGTCCTTGATGCGGAGCTTGACGACGAACTCGCCGCGGTCGGCGTGCGTGCGCAGCTCGGTGGGCGGGTGGATGTCGCGGTGGTAGTAGGGCGCGTGCTCGAGCAGCTGCCCGTACTCGTTCCGGTAGCGGCGCGGGATCTCGATCAGGCCGGGCGAGGTGAAGACGACGTGGCGCTGCTCGTCCTCGGGCGCGAAGCGGTAGGTCGTGCCGCGCGGGATGACGACGTAGTCGCCCTCGCGGTACGGCAGGTCGCCGAAGATCGTCTCCAGCGTCCCGCTGCCCTCGTGGACGAAGACGACCTCGTCACCCTCGCCGTTCCGGTAGAAGAAGTCCATCTCGTCGGTCGGGCGGACGAGCTCGATCTCGACGTCGTCGTTCCACATGAGCAGCCGGCGGCCGCCGACCGGGTCGCCGCCGGGCTCGACCTCGTGCGTGCGCAGGTGGCGGTGGGCGTGCCCTTCCGGCACCCACTCCTCGCGGACGATCGGCTCGAAGGAGCCGACCTCCTCGAGGCGGCAGGGCGAGTGCAGGTGGTAGAGGATCGACTCGTTCCCGGAGAAGCCCTCGAGGCCCATGACCTCCTCGGTCAGGAGCGTCCCGTTCTCCCGGAACTGGATGTGGCGCTTGCGGGGGACGCGGCCGCGGCTGACGTAGGTGGGCATCGCGGCTCCTAGATGCTCGGTCGGTGTCTGGAGCGCTCGTCGGGAACGGTTGCGACCAAGCCGGGCGGGGCGATCGCCCGCAGAGCGTACTGGGAAGTACGGGCAAGGGCGAGCGCGGCGATCCGGCGCAGCGTCGCAGCCGGCAGCCGCGAGTGCTGTTGGCGCCGATCGAGCATCACAGGTTCCCGCGCAGCTCTTGCTCGCGCTCGAGCGCCTCGAAGAGCGCCTTGAAGTTGCCGGCGCCGAAGCCGCGGGAGCCGTGGCGCTCGATCAGCTCGAAGAAGACCGTGGGCCGGTCGCCGATCGGCTTGGTGAAGATCTGCAGCAGGTAGCCCTCGTCGTCTCGGTCGACGAGGATACCCAGCTCCGCGAGATCACCGTACTCGGCGTCGATCTCGCCGACCCGTTGCGCGACGTCGTCGTAGTACGTCGTCGGCGTGGCGAGGAAGCGGACGCCGCGATCGCGGAGGGCGCGGACGGCGCCGACGATGTCGGGCGTCTGCACGGCGATGTGCTGCACGCCGGGGCCGCCGTAGAACTCGAGGTACTCGTCGACCTGCGACTTGCGCTTCCCCTCGGCCGGCTCGTTGATCGGGAACTTGAGCCGCCCCTCGCCGTCCGACACGACCTTGGACATGAGCGCCGAGTACTCGGTCGAGATCTCCTCGTCGGAGAAGTGGAGCATCTCGGTGAAGCCGAGAACGCGCTCGTAGAAGCCGACCCACTCGTCCATGCGGCCGAGCTCGACGTTTCCGACCGCATGGTCGAACTCGGTCAGGAGGCCGAGGTCGGGGCCGCCCTCGATCGGGGCGTAGCCGGGGAGGAAGGCGCCGGCGTAGTCGCCGCGCTCGACGAAGGTGTGGATCGTGTCGCCGTAGAGGGCTATCGAGGCGAGGCGGACGGTGCCGTGCTCGTCCTCGAGCTCGTGCAGGTCGTCGACGCCGCGGGCGCCGCGCTCGAGAGCCGTGCGGTACGCCGCGGCTGCGTCCGGAACGGCCAGGGCAAGGGAGCGGACGCCGTCGCCGTGCGCCGCGAGGTGGGCGGCGACCGGGCTCGCGCCCGTGAGCGGAGCCGTGAGGACGAGGCAGACGTTCCCGTGCTGGACCACGCGCGAGGCGCGGTCCCGGAGACCCGTCTCGAGCCCGGCGGCTGCAACCTCCCTGAAGCCGTAGGCGGTCGTGAAGTAGTGCGCGGCCTGCTTCGCGTTCCCGACCCAGAGCTCGATGTGGTCGAGCCCCAGCAGGGGCATCGGGTCGGCGGCCGCGCCGAGGGCGTTGGTCTCCAGCTGCGTCGACATCGCTTCTCGCTCCTTCCTCCGACGTTCTTGCAATGATGGCGGCGTGATCTGCCGGACACAATGCGTGTTCGTTGCGTCTAGGGGGAGATAATGGCCCGACTTGACGAGATCGACCGTCAGATCGTTGCGCTCCTGAGGGAGGGCGCCCGCCGCTCGTTCCGCGAGGTCGGCGAGACGGTGGGGCTCTCCGCGCCTGCCGTGAAGCGCCGGGTCGACCGGCTCGAGGCGACGGGCGTGATCACCGGCTACACGGCGGTGCTCGACCCGGCGCTCTTCGGCTGGTCGATGCAGGCGATCGTCTCCCTGTACTGCGAGGGGACGATGGCGGCGGACGAGGTCCGGGCCGCGGTCGCGGGCCACCCGGAGGTCGTCGCCGCCTACACCGTCGCCGGCGAGGCGAGCGCCGTCCTGGTCGTCCGCGCCGCGGACACCGGTCACCTCGAGCGCCTGCTGGAACGCCTGCGCGAGCACCGCGGCGTCCTGCGCACGCAGACCCAGATCGTCCTGTCGACGCTCTTCGAGCGCCCGCTTCGGCTCGATGAGCCGTAGCGCGCGGCAGGAGGTTCCACCGCTGCCGCTGCCGCACCCCCGGGTGGGGGGATGCGAGCCCCCCTGCGTTCACGCTACCGCGGCGCGGCGCACCGTTCCCGCACCGAAGGTGCCGGAGCGGTCAGGACTCTGCGCCGGCTTTCCGCGGCGCGCCGACGACGTTCCGGAGCACGCCGAGCCGCTCGATCTCGAGCTCGACGACGTCCCCGGAGCGGAGCCAGCGGCCGTCGCCGTGCTCGAGGATGCAGCCTGTTCCGACGGTGCCCGAGCCGAGCACGTCCCCCGGCAGCAGGCGGGTGTTGCGCCCGGCGTGCTCGGCCAGCGCGTCCCACGACCAGTGGATGTCGCCCAGGTTCCCGCGCGAGCGCTCCTCGCCGTTCACGCGGCCGACCATCTCGAGCCGGAGCTCGCCGAGCTCGTCCGTGGTCACGAGGACGGGCCCCAGGCTGGTGGCGAAGTCCTTGCCCTTCGCCGGCCCGAGGCCGACGGCCATCTCCATCTTCTGCAAGTCGCGCGCCGACCAGTCGTTCATGACGGTGAACCCGGCGATGCGACCGTTCCCGCCCACGATCGCGGCGGCCTCGAGCTCGTAGTCCCACGCGGAGCTCTCCGGCGGGAATGCAACCTCGTCGTCCGGCCCGCTCACCGCCGCCGGATTGGAGAAGTAGAAGACGGGCAGCTGGTACCACTCAGGCGCCATCTCCAGGCCTCGCTGCGCGCGCGCCGAGCGGACGTGGCGCTCGAAGGCGTAGAAGTCCCGAACCGACGGCGGCCGCGGGATCGGGGCGACGAGGCGCACGTCCGCGAGCGCGTGCTCGCCGACGTCGTCACCGCCGCCGCCCAGCCAGGCGGCGAGCGAGGGGGCGCCGAGCTCGACGACCCGGTCCCCCTCGACTCGCCCGGGAGCCTCGCGGCCCCCCGCTCGAAACGTGCAGAGCCGCAGGCCCTAGCCCTCGATCGGGATCACGTTGGTCGCCTCGGGGCCCTTCGTGCCCTCACGGGCCTCGTACTCGACCCGGGAGCCCTCGGTGAGAGACTTGAAGCCCTCGCCTGCGATGTTGGAGAAGTGCACGAAGAGATCCTTCGAGCCCTCATCCGGCGCGATGAAGCCGTAGCCCTTCGCGTCGTTGAACCACTTCACGGTTCCTGTCGCCATCAAAACACCTCCCTTCCCACGTACTCGAACGGGTTGGAAGGCGCAGAGGCGCCAGCCGTACCTCGCTCGTGCTTCGCAGAGTGTAGCCGTCCTGACTCGTTCAGCTCGTATCCCGGAGCTGCGGCTCCACCTGCCTCGTCACGCCGCGGATTGTAGGGCAGCTCTCAGTCCGGCGACGGCGCCGGCGGCCGGGCCTGGCGGGCGAGCAGGATCCCCGCCGCGATCACGATCCCGCCCACGATCTGCACGAGCCCCATCTCCTCGGAGAGGACGACGAGCGCGAAGAACGCCCCCAGGAACGGCTGCAGGTTGACGTAGAGCGAGGCCCGCGCCGCGCCCACGCGGTCGATCGCCGTGAACCACCAGATGTTCGTGAAGACGAGCGAGAAGAACAGGCTGTAGAGGAAGCACGCCCAGGCGAGCGCGCTCAGGCCGGCCCAGTCCTGCTCGACGAGCTGGCGGGCGGCCGTCACGAGCAGCGGAATCGAGCCGACGACGAGCATGAACGCGCTGATCCGAAACGGTGAGTACCGGCGCATGAGCGGCCCGACGGCGACGGAGTATCCCGCCCACGTCAGGGAGGCGCCGAGGCCGAGGAGGATGCCGCCGAGGTCGCCGCTCAGGCCGCCCGACGCGCCGGCCGCGACGAGGCCGACGCCGAGGAAGGAGACGACCGTGGCAAGCCAGTGGCGCCTGTGCAGCCGCTCCAGCCCGAAGGCCATGGCGATGAGCGCGACGAAGATCGGGAACGTCCCGAACATGAGCGCGACGGTGGCCGCCGTCGTGAGCCGCACCGAGTAGGCGAACGTCAGCTGGTTCAGCCAGATGCCGAGCGCCGCGGCGGCGAGCATGAGCCGCACGTCGACGCGCGCGACCCGCAGGGAGTGCTCGTGCGCGTACGTGAACGCCGAGAAGAGGACGGCGCCCACCGCGAAGCGGAGCGACGAATAGGCGAGCGGCTCCCATCCGTGCGTGAGGGCGTACTTCACGACCGTGAAGTTGAAGCTCCAGAAGAGGACGGTGGCGAGGAGGAGGACGTCCGCGGGGACACGGTGGCGCACGGGCGCGAAGGCTAACGCGGTAGCATCGCGCCGATGACCGAGCCCGCCGAGCCCGTGCTTCGCGTCGAGCCGACGGTCGACGACGTCGACGAGCTCGTCGCGCCGGCGACGCCGCACTTCGCCATGCAGATCCGGGCCCGCGTGCGCGACCTCGTGCGCGACCTGCCGGAGGACCATCCCGTCCGCCGGCACGCCGACGAGAGGATCGCGCTGCTCGAGCGCCTCGCGTTCGCGACGTCGAAGGCCGAGGAGGGTCCGGTCGAGCCGCGGAGCCGTCTCGGCTGGGAGGAGATCCCCAGCCACGCGCGGGCCGACGCGCCGCAGCGGCCGGCGGCGACCTAGTGGCCGTCTTCGCCGGCGCAACGGTCCTGGTGACCGGCGGGACACGCGGGATCGGCAGGGAGATCGCGCTTCGCTTCGCGGACCTCGGCGCATCCCGCATCGCCATCAGCTACCTCCGCAACGACGCCGCCGCCGAGGAGACCGCTGGCGAGCTCCGCGAGCGCGGGGCCGAGCCGGTGCTGCTCCGCGGGAACGTCGGCGACCCGGAGAAGGCGGCGTCCTTCGTCGAGGAGCTCGAGGCCCTCGACGTCCTTGTCTCCAACGCCGCCACCGGCGTGATCCGGCCTGCGCTCGAGCTCGAGGAGCGCCACTGGGACTGGACGTTGAACGCGAACGCGCGGGCCTTCCTGACCCTCGCGCGCCACGCGGCGCCGAAGATGAAGCCGGGCAGCGCGATGGTCGCCATCTCGAGCCTCGGCTCCACGCGCGTCCTGGACAACTACGTCCTCGTGGGCACGTCGAAGGCAGCGCTCGAGGCGCTCGTCCGCTACCTCGCCGTCGAGCTGGCGCCACGGGAGATCAACGTGAACGCCGTCTCAGCCGGGCTCGTGGAGACGGGAGCGCTCGAGTACTTCCCCAACCGGGAGGAGATGCTCGACTTCTACCGCCGGCGCACCCCGGCCGGGCGGCTCGTCGAGCCGCGCGACGTCGCCGAGGTCGTCTGCTTCCTCGCCTCGCCGGCCGCCGGGATGATCCGCGGTCAGACCGTCGTGGTCGACGGCGGGTACTCCGTCGTCGCCTGAGCCTGCTCCGGGTGCCGGCGCTCCCAGAGCTCCGCGTTCAGGAACGCGCCTGACGTGATCAGCCGCGCGACGAGGTAGAGCCAGATGAGGAGCACGGACGCCGTTCCGAGCGCCCCGTAGAGCTCCGACGAGCGTCCGATCCTCGGAGCCAGGTAGAAGACGACCGCGACGTTCAGGAGCTGCGCGCCGACCGCGATCAGCACGGCGCCGGGAAGGAGCTCCTGCCAGCGCGTCGCGCGCCGGGGCAGGAACCACATGACGAGGAGGGCAGCCGCGGCCGTGTACGCGATCGTCGCTCCGATCCCGAGGATGCCGAGGAGCCCGAGCTGCGCCCGCAGCCAGGCGAGGCCCGACGAGCCGACCGTGACCGCGAGGACGAGCCCGTTGAAGAAGAGCACCGCCCAGAGGGGCTTGCGCAGGCGCGGACGCGGCACCTCCCACGCGATCGCGTAGGCGAGCTGCAGCGCGCGAACGAAGCCGACCGAGAACCAGGCGAGCAGCCACAGGCCGACGAGGAGCAGCAGCACCCGGTTCGTCGGGTTGGTCTCGACCGCGTCGGCGGCCGTGGCCACCGCGGCGGCGCCGATGCCGTACTCCTTCGCCGCCGCCTCGACGCCCTCGTCGTTCACGTCGACCCAGATCCCGAGGAGCTGCGCGCCGACGAGCCCGATCGGCAGGAGCCACAGGAAGAGCCGGTAGGCGAGACCGCCGGCGAGCAGGCCGCCCCCGTGCACGACCTCGCGGCTGAACGCCTCGAAGCCCGCGTCCGCCCACCAGAATCGCTTCCGGACCGTGACGCCGAGCTCGGCAGCGCGCTCGCTCCACCTGGCGACGCGCCCGCTGCCCGCCTTCTCCGCGCCCATGGCCGAATCCTAGGAGGCATCGCGACCGGGGCGTCGTACAAGATCCCAGTTGCTTCCTGGACACGAAGGAGGGACGACGTGAGTCACGTGGTTGACGAGGTAGTGGAGGAGGTCGAGCTCGCCGAGACCGCGTCGCGGTTCTGGTGGCTCTACCTCATCACCGGGGTCCTCTGGCTGTGGGTGACGCTGATCATCCTCAGCCTCGACATCGACACCGTCTACGCGATCGCGATCCTGTTCGGATTCGTGGCGATCGGCGCCGGGATCAGCGAGTTCCTCGCGATCGGCGCGTCGACGACCGGGTGGAAGATCGCCCACGGGATCCTCGGGGTGATCTTCATAGCCGCCGGAATCGTCGCGTTCTTCCGGCCCCAGGGGACGTTCGTGGCGCTGGCGGCGATCGTCGCCTGGGTCCTGCTCTTCAAGGGCATCTTCGACATCGTCCTCGCCCTGATGTCGCACCCGGCGCACCTGTGGTGGGTCGGTCTGATCGTCGGGATCATCGAGATCCTGCTCGCCTTCTGGGCGGCCGGCTACTTCCGCGGCAGCGCGATCATTCTCGTCGCGTGGGTCGCGGCGATGACGCTCCTGCGGGGCATTACCGAGATCGTGATGGCCTTCCGGTTGCGAAGGCTGAAGAAGGCGCTCGCGGTCTAGGCTGCGAGCGCTGGCGGAGATCGGGCCGGAGGCGGGCGCTCCGGCCCGACGGAGCGCGGGGCACGAGTCGACGGTGACGGGGCACTAGGCTCTCCGCCGTGGAGGCGGGGACGAAGACGAAGCGGCGCTGGGGGCTCGGCCAGATCGCCGGGCGGGTCCTCTTCCTTGCGATCGCGTTCGTGTCGCTCTACCTCCTCTGGCCGAGCGTCGGGGAGGTCTTCAACCAGTGGCGCTCGCTCACGGCGCTGTCGCCGCTCTGGGTCGTCGTGGCGCTCGCCGTCGAGGCCCTCTCCTTCGTCGCGGTCTGGGAGCTCCAGCGCATCGCGCTCCAGACGAAGCGCTGGTTTCCGGTGGCCACGTCGCAGCTTGCCGGCAACGCCTTCGGGCGGATCATCCCGGGCGGCGTGGCCGCGGCCGGCGCGCTGCAGTACCGGATGCTCGTGCGCGCCGGGCTCCCGGGCGCGCGGATCGCCTCCTCGCTCACGGCCGTCTCCGTGCTGCTCTTCGGCGCCGTGCTCGCCCTGCCGCTCCTCAGCCTGCCGGCGATCGTCGGCGGGACGCCGGTCGCCTCCAGCCTCGCGAACGCGGCGTTCCTCGGCGCCGCCGTGTTCGTGCTGATGCTGGGCGCGGGCGCGGCGGTCTTCGTCTGGGACCGCCCGCTCGTCCTCGTCGGACGCGGCATCGAGCGCGCGGTCAACGCGACGGTCCGGCGGAAACGGCCGAGCTCGGATCTCGCCGCCCGCCTGCTCGCCGAGCGCGACGTCGTCCGCACGACCTTCGGCAGGCGCTGGCAGGCCGCCGTGCTCGCGGCGGCCGGGAAGTCGATCTTCGACTACCTCGCGCTCATCGCCTGCCTCCGCGCTGTCGGCGCCGAGCCGAACCCGTCGCTCGTCCTCCTCGCCTACGTTGCCGCCTCGCTCCTCGGGATGCTCCCGTTCACGCCGGGCGGGCTCGGGTTCGTGGAAGCGGGGCTCGTGACGATGCTCGTCCTCGCCGGCGTCGGCGGTACCAACGCCGCCGTGGCCACGCTCGCCTACCGGCTCGTGTCGTTCTGGATCCCCATCCCGATCGGCGGTGTCGCCTACGCCGGCTTCCGGCGCCGCTATCCCTGACCCAGGACGAGCTCGCCGCCGACCTCGAGGACGCGCACCTCCACGTCCGGCGCCAGCTCGGCCGCGTGGCGCTCGAACTCGCGGACCGGGACGGTCAGGAACGCGGGCTTCGTCAGGCGAGTCGCCTGCACCGGGTAGTACGTGCCCCAGTGGATCGGCACGACGATGCGAGGGCGGAGGAGCGCGAGCGCCTCGGCGGCGCGGCGCGGATCGAGGTGCCCCGGCCCGAGGGACGGGCCCCAGCCCCAAATGGGCAGGAGCGCGACGTCGAGACCCGGCGCCAGGCCGGCCATCTCCGGGTAGAGATCGGTATCGCCGGGGAAGTACACGCTCCGCCCGCCCTCGACGACGTAGCCGAGCGCCTCCGACCGCGCCCCGAACACCCGGCTCGAGCCGTGCTCGGCCGGGACGGCGCGCACGGTCGCCCCGCCGACCTCCACCGACTCGCCCGCCGTGACCTCCTCCACGTTGGCGAAGCCGGCGCCGCGGAGGATCCGGCCCGCCCCTCTCGGCACGAAGACCGTGACGCCGCGGTCGAGCTTGCGAAGCGACGGCGGGTCGAGGTGGTCGTAGTGGAGGTGCGAGAGGAGAACGGCGTCGAGCCGGTCGAGGGGCTCGTCGACGAGCGGAACCGCCCGGCGGAGATGGAGGATGCGGCCGCGCAGGAGCGGGTCGGTGAGCAGGCGCGCGCCGCCCAGCTCGAGGAGGACGGTCGAGTGGCCGAGCCAGCGGAGGCGCTCAGGCACGGGCCTCGCCCGGCGTCGGCCCGTCGAACACGTCGATCCCCTCCGCCCGTTTGAGCCCGTTGGCGATCACGTAGGTGAACGGCGTCGCCAGCGTCTCCCACGCGACCTTGATCGCCCACGTCGTCACGATCGTCTCCACGAGCGGCGCCCCGGTCCCGGCGAAGGCGATGGTGACGAAGAGCGTCGAGTCGATCGCCTGCCCGACCACCGACGAGCCGATCGTGCGGCTCCACAGCCACCGCCCCTCGGTCGCCACCTTCATCCGCGAGAGGACGTAGGCGTTCGTCAGCTCGCCCGCGAGGTAGGCGACGAGCGAGGCGACGAAGATCCGCCAGGTCGTCCCCAGGATCGCCTCGTACGCCTCCTGGTTCTCCGCCCAGAAGTCGGCGGCGGGGAGCCGCACCGCCAGCTGGATCGCTCCGACCGCGAGGACGTTGCAGGCGAAGCCGAGCAGGATGACGCGCCGCGCGGCCCGGAAGCCGTAGACCTCGGTGAGCACGTCGCCGAGCACGTAGGCGAGCGGGAAGAGGAGGTTCCCGGCGTCGAACACCCGCCCGCCCACCTCGGCCAGCTTGACCGCGATGATGTTCGAGACGACGAGCGCCGTCACGAAGAACGCCGCGAGCGTGACGAAGCGCCAGGAGAAGGCGGTCATGTCGTCAGGGTCGCAGGCGACCGAGGACGTCGCGGGCCGCATACCCGGCGAGCTTCGGGTTCTCCTGCAGGCGCCGCAGCGAGTACTCGTACCACTTCTCCCCGTACGGGACGTAGACCCGCACCGTGTGGCCGCCGGCGACGAGCTCGTCGGCCAGCCCCTCGCGGACGCCGAGCAGGAGCTGGAACTCGTACCGCTCCGGGCCGAGCCCGCGCTCGCGGATGAGCTCGAGCGCCTTCGCCACGAGCGCGTCGTCGTGGGTCGCCACGGCCACCTTGGCGCCGCCCTCCCAGAGCGCGGCCATCGTCTCGACGAAGCTGAAGCGGACGGCGTCGTCGCCCTGGTAGGCGACGGCCGGAGGCTCGACGTAGATGCCCTTGCAGACCCGCACGTTCGGCTGGAGCTCGACGAGGGCGGCGACGTCGTCGAGGGTTCGCCGGAGCATCGACTGGAGCACGATCCCGACGTTCATGTGCCCCTCCTCCCGCAGCCGCCGGTAGAGATCGAGCGTCGCCGTGGTCGTCGAGGAGTCCTCCATGTCCATGCGCACGAAGCGCCCGTGGCCGGCCGCGATCCGCGCCAGCGCGCGCACGCTCTCGGCGCAGAGCTCGGGGTCGACGTGGAGCCCGAGCGCCGTCGGCTTCACGCTGACATTGGCGTCGAGCCCCTCGTCCTCGATCGCGGCCATCGCGCGCTCGTACTCGGCGCGGATCGCGAGGGCTTCCTCCGCCGCGGACACCTCCTCGCCGAGGACGTCGAGCGTCGCCTTCTTCCCCTGCTCGTTCAGCGCCCGCACCTCCCGGACGGCGTCCGAGAGCTCCGGCCCGGCGATGTAGCGGTCCGAGAGCCGCCTCACGAGCCGCCTCGGGACGGCGGGCAGCACCCGGACGATCGCGCGGTCGAGAAGGGCCAAGGCGGCGATTCTAGTTCCTCACTCTGTTGCGGCCGGCGCCTCGCCTCCGCACAATGGCCGGGATGGAGAACCAGCTCGACCGCCCCGAGCCTGCCGAGGCGCCGCCGGAGCACCAGCCCGAGCGGCCGAGGGCGAGCGCCCAGGACGTCGTCCTCGGGTCCGTGGTCGCGGCCCTCTTCGCGTTCAGCGTCGTCGTCGCGGCGATCCTGGCCTTCGACGTCAATCCGGCCGGCCCGGTGATCGTCGTCGTGGCGGCGATCGTCGCGGGGTCGTTCTCGTACCGCCGTGTGCACGACGTCGCGCTCAAGTCGGCCGCCGTCGGGCTCGTCGTCGGCGGCGTCGCGGCCATCCTGCTCTGGCCGTTCTTCGACGTCTCGTAACATTCGCTGACCACCAGTCCGGGAGGGAAGCAGTGACGGAAGGCGCCCATGCGATCGACGCGCTCCTGCTCGAGGAGCGGCGGTACCCGCCGCCGCCCGAGTTCGCCGCCCAGGCGAACGCGCAGCCGCAGGTCTACGAGCGCGACTTCGAGGAGTTCTGGGAGACCGAGGCCCGCGAGCGGATCACGTGGTTCGAGCCGTTCACCGAGCTCTACGAGTGGGACCTTCCGTACGCGAAGTGGTACCTGGACGGCAAGCTCAACGTCTGCTTCAACTGCGTCGACCGCCACGTCGAGGCGGGCCTCGGCGGCAAGGTCGCCTACCACTGGGAGGGCGAGCCGGAGGACGAGCGGCGCACGATCACGTTCGCCGACCTGCAGTCCGAGGTCGTCCGCTTCGCCAACGCGCTCAAGGAGCTCGGCGTCGGCAAGGGCACGCCCGTGGGGATCTACATGGGGATGGTTCCGGAGCTGCCAGTCTCCATGCTGGCGTGCGCCCGGCTGGGCGCGCCGCACACCGTGGTCTTCGGCGGCTTCAGCGCCGACTCGCTCTCCGACCGGCTCAACGACATGGAATGCGAGGTCCTGATCACGCAGGACGCGGGCTGGCGCAAGGGCGGCGAGGTGCCGCTCAAGCAGAACGCGGACGAGGCCCTCGAGCGCTCGCCGGGCGTCAAGGCGTCGGTCATCTGGCGCCGCGTCGGCAACGAGGTGGAGATGCGCGAGGGCCGTGACGTCTGGGCGCACGAGCTCGCCGAGGGGAAGAGCGACGACCCGGCGTCGTGCCCGTGCGAGCCGATGGACTCCGAGGACCTCCTCTACCTCCTCTACACGAGCGGCACGACAGCGAAGCCGAAGGGCATCGTCCACACGACGGGCGGCTACCTCGCCGGCGTCGCGACGACGCACGAGTACATCTTCGACATCAAGCCGGACTCGGTGTACTGGTGCGCGGCCGACATCGGCTGGGTCACGGGGCACAGCTACATCGTCTACGGCCCCCTGGCGAACGCGACCACCGGCGTCCTCTACGAAGGCGTCCCCGACTACCCCGACCGCAACCGCTGGTGGGCGATCGTCGAGCGCTACGGCGTCGACATCCTCTACACGGCGCCGACGGCGATCCGGGCGCACATGAAGTGGGGCCCCGAGCACGCGGCGAAGCACGACCTCTCGTCGCTTCGCCTCCTCGGCTCGGTCGGCGAGCCGATCAACCCGGAGGCGTGGATCTGGTACCGCGAGCACATCGGCGGCGGGCGCTGCCCGATCGTGGACACGTGGTGGCAGACGGAGACCGGCATGGTGCTGATCACGCCGCTCCCCGGCGTCACGACGACGAAGCCCGGCTCGGCCACGCGCCCGTTCCCGGGCGTGGACGCGGCCGTCGTCAACGACCAGGGCGAGGAGGTGCCGCCGGGCGGCGGCGGCTACCTCGTGCTGCGGAGGCCGTGGCCCGCGATGCTGCGCGGGATCTACAAGGATCACGCCCGTTTCGTCGAGACGTACTGGAGCCGCTTCCCGGGCATGTACTTCGCCGGCGACGGAGCGCGAGTCGACGAGGACGGCGACTTCTGGCTCATGGGCCGCGTGGACGACGTCATGAACGTCTCCGGCCACCGCATCTCGACGATCGAGGTCGAGAGCGCGCTCGTCGACCACCCGAAGGTCGCCGAGGCTGCCGTGTGCGGCCGCCGCGACGAGACGACCGGCCAGGCCATCGTCGCCTTCGTCAGCCTCAAGGGCCACGAGGAGGGCTCGCCCGAGATGATGAGCGAGCTCCGCGAGCACGTGGCCACGAAGATCGGCAAGATCGCGCGGCCCGCGAACATCGTCTTCACGCCCGAGCTCCCGAAGACCCGCTCGGGGAAGATCATGCGCCGGCTCCTCAAGGACGTCTCCGAGAAGCGCGCGCTCGGCGACACCACGACGCTCGCCGACCCGTCGGTGGTCGAGGAGATCAAGGACCGCGCCACGGCCGAGACCGCGCAGGAGGGCTGATCGAACTCCGGCCGTTCGAGCCCGCGGACGTCGACGCGGCTGCCGCGCTTCTCGCTGAGCGCCACGAGCGCCAGCGCGCCCTCGAGCCGCTGCTGGCGTCGGCGGGGGACGCGCGGGCCCTCCTGGCCCATGCCTGGGAGAAGGAGGGGACGAGCGGGGCCGTGGCCGTCGAGGGCGGCCGCGTCGTCGGCTACCTCATCGGGAGCCTGGGCGAGAACGAGTGGTGGCCCCGGCACGTCTGGGTGGGCCTCGCCGGCCATGCGGTCGCGGAGCCGGAAGTCGTGCGCGACCTCTACGCGGCGGCCTCCGGACGCTGGGTCGA
>DASPGT010000179.1:0-5616 GCA_035620475.1 Gaiellaceae bacterium
CTCGCCGCCGCGTCGAGGCTCTTCGCCGAGAAGTGCGTGGACGGCATCGAGCCGAACCGCGAGACGCTCGAGCGCTACGCCGAGCTGACGCTCTCGGCCGCAACCGCGCTCAACCCGCACATCGGGTACGACCGGGCGAGCGAGATCGTGAAGGAGGCGGCCGCGTCGGGCCGGTCCCTGCGCGAGGTCTGCCGCGAGGCGGGCGTGGACGAGGAGATCCTCGAGGCCGCGCTCGACTACCGCGCGATGGCGCGGCCGCACGGGTCTTGACACGCGCCTCTTAGTGTCATTAACTCTCTGGTCCCAGCGCGCACCGGGACGCCGCGAGGGGAGATCTCGTACGTGGCGTCGGGGCTCGCCCCTCGCGACCTCCCGGTCGACGTTGGGGGGAGAGCCGCGTGAGAGGAGCCGTCGTCAGGGCGGCTCCCTCCGTTAGAAGGCGGCGGCGCCGCGGCCCGTCTCGGCCGCGTGGCGCTGCTCGTCGGCCCGGTAGGACGAGCGCACGAGCGGGCCCGAGAAGACGGAGCCGAAGCCCATCGCCTCGCCTTGCTCGCGGAACCAGCGGAACTCGTCGGGATGCACCCAGCGGTCGATCGGCGCGTGGCGCGAGGAGGGTTGCAGGTACTGGCCGATCGTGACCACGTCGACCTCGTGTGCGCGCAGGTCGCGCATCGTCTCCACAACCTCGTCGTTCGTCTCGCCGAGCCCGACGATGATCCCCGACTTCGTGAGGACGGGGTAGCCGGCGACCTCCTTCGCGCGCCGGAGCAGCCAGAGCGCCTTGTCGTAGGAGGCCTTGGCCCCGCGCATCTTCCGGTGGAGGCGGCGGACGGTCTCGATGTTGTGGTTGAAGACCTCCGGGCGGGCGGCGAGGACGACGGCGAGGGCCTCCTCCTCGACGTCCAGGAAGTCCGGCGTGAGGACCTCGACGGAGGCCTCCGGCAGCTTCTTCTTGAGGGCGCGGATCGTGGCCGCGTAGTGGCCGGCGCCGCGGTCGGGGACGTCGTCGCGGTCGACCGACGTGACGACGACGTGCTTGAGCCCCATCTGGGCGGCTGCCTGCGCGAGCCGGAGCGGCTCGAGCGGGTCGGGCGGCGAGCCGGGCTTGCCGGAGTGGACGTAGCAGTAGCGGCAGGCCCGCGTGCACGTGTCGCCGAGGATCTGGAAGGTGGCCGTGCCCCGGCCCCAGCACTCGCCGATGTTGGGGCAGCGGGCCTCCTCGCAGATCGTGTTGAGGCGCTGGCCGTGCAGGAGCTCCCGCACCTCGAAGTAGCGGCTGTCCGCGCTCGGCGCGCGCACCTTCATCCACTCGGGGCGCCGTGGGCGCTCAGCGACTGGCAGCGACCGATTCAACTCCGACTGCCTCCCCCGATCGGGTCGTGGACGGCATGGGCTTCGCCGAGATCTTCGCATGCAGGGGCTGGGGCCAGAGGCCGGCGCCGTCCTCGGGCGGGAGCTCCTCGAGCGCGAGCCCGAAGACCTCCTCGAGCGCCGCGGCAGCGTACGGGCGTACCTCGTCTGCCGTGAGCGGCCGCTCGAGCTCGCGGGCCAGCGTCGTGAACGCGGCGTCCTCGAGCCCGCAGGCCGTGATCCACTCGGTGAACGGCGCCGGGTCGAGGTCGACGTTGAGCGCGTAGCCGTGCGTCGTCACCCAGCGGGCGATGTGGACGCCGATCGAGGCGAGCTTCCGCGGCGGCGACTCGAGCCAGACCCCGGTGAGGCCGTCGATCCGCGTCGCCTCGACGCCGAGCGCGCCGGCGGTGCGGATCACCGCCTCCTCCAGGTCGCGGACGTAGCGCTTCACGTCGCGCCCGTGGCGGTTGAGGTCGAGGATCGGGTAGCAGACGAGCTGCCCCGGGCCGTGGAAGGTGGACTTCCCGCCGCGGTCGGTCTCGACGACCTCGACGGTCGCGCCCTCCGGGACGTGCACCTCCTGCTCGTCCGTCCGCCGCCCGAGCGTGATCACCGGCGGGTGCTCCAGCAGGACGACCGTGTCCGGGATCGCCCCCTGCGACACGGCCGCCGCGAGCGCCCGCTGGAGGTCCCACGCCTCGAGGTAGGGCGTGCGCCCGAGGTTCAGCAGGTACGCGCCGCGCTTCATCGCCCCACAGCGTAGTCGGCTCGCCCATGTCCCCGGCGGCCACGTCAGGGGTCAGACCCCGGACGTGGCCGGAGTGGACTAGTAGTCGGACTCGCCCCAGGTCTGGAGGCGCTCGCGGAGGTCGCGGAGGAAGCGGCCGGCGAGGGCGCCGTCGACCAGGCGGTGGTCGTACGTGAGCGTCAGGTTCATGATCGAGCGGATGGCGATGACGTCCTCGCCCATCTCGTCTTGCACGACCCACGGGCGCTTGACCACGGCGTAGGTGCCGAGGATTCCGCTCTGCGGCTGGCTGATCACCGGCGTCCCATGGAACGTGCCGTAGCCGCCGGGGTTCGTGATCGTGAACGTGCCGCCCTGGACGTCCTCCGGGAGGAGCTTCTTGTCGCGGGCGCGGGCGGCGATGTCGGCGATCGCCTTGGCCATTCCGAGCAGGTTGAGGGTCTCCGCGCTCTTGATCACGGGGACGATCAGGCCCTTCCCGTCCGCGAGCTCGACGGCGAGGCCGAGGTTGACGAAGTTCCGGGTGACGATCGAGTCGCTGCGCAGCTCGCCGTTGATCCAGGGGTAGTCCTTGAGGGTCTCGACCGCGGCCCGCGCCACGAAGGCGAGGTACGTCGGGTTGACCCCGTAGGCGTCCTGGTACTCCTTCTTGAGCTTCTGGCGGAGGGCCGCCACCTTCGACATGTCGACCTCGATCGCGCTCGTCACGTGAGCCGAGGTGTCGAGCGACCGGCGCATGTGCTCGGCGATCCCGCGCCGCATGGCGGACATGGCCTCCACGGCCTCGCCCGCCTGAGCCTCGACGGGCGGTGCGGCCGCCGCCGGAGCGGGAGCCGCCGCGGGGGCCGGGGCCGGAGCCTCTTCGGGCGCGGGCGCCTGCGCGGGCGCCTCGGCGGGCGCGGGCGGCCCGGTCTCGATGTAGCCGAGGATGTCCTTCTTCGTCACGCGGCCGCCGCGACCCGTGCCCGGAACCTGCGCGACGTCGACCCCGTGCTCGGCGGCGATGCGCGCGACGACCGGCGAGACGAACCGTGCCCCGTCCTCCTGCCCGTCGGGAGCGGGAGCGGCGACGGCCGGCGGCGCGGGGGCCTCGGGCGGCGCCGCGGTCGGCGTCTCGCCTTCCGCGCCCGCCGCGGCGGCGCTCTCTGCGGCCGCCTCCTGCGTCGCGGGCTCGGGAGCCGCGGCCGCCTCCGGCTCGGGCGCCGGCGGAGCCTCTGCCCCCTCGGGCGCGATGACCGCGATCTTCGTCCCCACCTCGACCGTCTCGCCCTCGGCGACGAGGATCTGCTGCACGACGCCGGACGCGGGGCTCGGCACCTCGGTGTCCACCTTGTCCGTGGAGATCTCCAGCAGGGTCTCGTCGGCCTCGACGGCCTCGCCCTCGGACTTGACCCACTTCGTGATCGTGCCCTCGGACACGGAGACGCCCATCTGGGGCATGACCACGTCGACGAGCGTGCCGGTGGCCATCAGTACGCGGCCAGCTCCCTGAGCCCGGCGACGACGTCGTCGACCTGGGGGAGGAACGCCTTCTCGAGCCCGGGCGCGAACGGGACGGGCGTGTCGGGCGCGGTGATCCGCCGGACGGGAGCGTCGAGGTGCTCGAACGCCTCCTCGGCGATCGTGGCTGCGATCTCGCCGCCGAAGCCGCCCGTGTGCGTGTCCTCGTGGAGCACGATCACCTTGGAGGTCTTCTCCACCGAGGCGAGGACGCCTTTGCGATCCCACGGGGCGACGGTTCGCAGGTCGACGATCTCCGTCGAGATGCCGTCCTCCTCCGCGACCTTCTCCGCGGCCTCGGCGGCGGTGTAGACCATGGCGCCCCAGGTCACGACGGTGACGTCGTCGCCCTCGCGGTGGGTGCGCGCCTCGCCGAGCGGGATCGTGTAGCGCTCGTCCGGCACGTCCGCCTTGATACGGCGGTAGAGGTGCTTGTGCTCGAAGTAGAGGACCGGGTTCGGATCCTCGATCGCGCTCACGAGCAGGCCCTTGGCGTCCTCCGGCGTCGCGGGGCAGACGACCTTCAGCCCCGGGATGTGCGCGAAGCTCGACTCCGGGTTCTGGGAGTGGAAGGGACCGCCGGAGAAGCCGCCGCCCGAGGGGCAGCGGACGACGATCGGCACGGGCGTGCCTGCGCGGTAGCGCTGCTTGGCCGCCACGGTGACGAGGTGGTCCCACGCGCAGGAGACGAAGTCGGCGAACTGCATCTCGGCGACGGGGCGCATGCCCATGAGCGCGGCGCCGGTGCAGCCGCCGACGATGGCGGTCTCGGCGAGCGGGGCGTCGATCACGCGCCAGGGCCCGAACTCCTCCTGGAAGCCCTGCGTCACCTTGAAGGCGCCGCCGTAGACGCCGACGTCCTCTCCGATCACGAAGACCCGCTTGTCGCGCCGCATCTCCTGGCGAAGCCCGTCCGAGATCGCCTGCAGGTAAGTCTTTTCCGCCATGGCCGCTACTTGTGGTGGGGCGTGTCGAGATCTTCCGGGGTCGCGTAGACGCCGTCGAGCAGCGTCGACCCGTCCGGCACGGGGCTCTCCTCCGCGCGCTTGACGGCCTCGTTCAGGAGCTTCTTCACGTCGCCGCGGATCTCGTCCTCCTCCTCGTCCGTGAACTCCGCGTTCGCGCGGAGCCAGGTGCGGAAGCGCTCGAGCGGGTCCCGCTTCGCCCACTCCTCGAACATCTCCTTGGGGACGTAGAACGCGTCGTCGTGGACGGCGTGGCCCTCCATGCGGAGCGTCTGGCACTCGATCAGCGTCGGGCCGCCCCCCTCGCGCGCCTTCTCGACGGCGAGCTTGGCCTCGCGGTAGACGGCGAGCACGTCGGTGCCGTCGACGACCACGCCGTCGAAGCCGTACGCCTTCGCGCGGTCCGCGATGTGCTCGACCGCGTACTCGAGGTGGGTGGGGGTCGAGTAGGCCCACTGGTTGTTGTCGCAGATGAACACGATCGGCAGGCGGCGGACGCCGGCGAGGTTCATCGCCTCGTGCGTGTCGCCGCGCGAGGACGCGCCCTCGCCGAACCAGCCGAGCGCGACGCGCTTCTCCTCGCGGATGCGGAATGCGAGCGCGCAGCCGACCGCGACGGGAAGCATGGCCGGCAGGTGGCTGACCATGGCGACGAGGCCGAGCCGGATGTCGGCCATGTGGACGTTTCCGTCCTTCCCCTGTGTCGGCCCGTCCAGGCGCCCCATGAACTGCGCGAAGACGCGCCACGGCTCCATTCCGCGCACGAGGTGGACGCCCATGTCGCGGTGGAGCGGCGCGCCGACGTCGTCGGGCCCCATCGCGGTCCCGATCCCGACCGCCGAGGCCTCGTTGCCCCGGCCGGTGTAGAAGCTGCCGGGGATCTTGCCCTGCTTGTAGAGGATGTGGCCCCGCTCCTCGATGCCCCTCGTCGTGAGGAGGTGGCGGTAGATGTCGAGGAGGTCCTCGCGGTCGAGGCCGAACTCCCTGACCTCCGTGAGCGAGGAGACGGGCTCTGCTTCCCGGGCGATCGCCATGTCGCGGGTCGAACTC
>DASPGT010000180.1:0-8989 GCA_035620475.1 Gaiellaceae bacterium
CGCCAGAGGCGGTAGACGTCGCGGATCGCGTCAGGGATCGCGACCTCGGCGTCCGTCGAGACCTCCTGGAGGATCAGGTCCATCGGGAAGAGCGGCGCGAGGTCGTCGGGCCCGATGGGCTGCCCGGTGCCGGGGTGCAGCACCGGCTGCGGCGCGCTCGGCATGTCGGCGGCGATGTTGTACCAGCGCTCGGGAATGGCGCTCTCGGGCAGGGTGATCTTCGTCTCGGTCATGGGGGCGAGGATATCCCTACGGCGTCTCGCCGACCAGGATCCGGGCCAGGACGGAGGCGTCGATGTTCCCGCCGGAGACGATCGCCACGACCGTGCCGCCGCCGGCCCGGCCGGAGAGGGCGGCGGCGACGGCGAGCGCCCCGGCGCCCTCGGCGACGACGCGGACGCGCTCGGCGAGCAGGCGGACGGCCGCGGCCGTCTCCTCCAGCGAGACGACGACGGTGCCGTCGACGAGCGGCCGTCCCAGCTCCCACATCTTCGGCAGGATCGCCCGCGCGCCGGCGCCGTCCACCCAGGTGGCCCGGTAGTCGATCTCGCGCGGCTCGCCCGCGGCCAGCGACGCGGTCAGCGGCGCCGCGGTCTCCAGCTCCGCCGCGAGCACGCGCGTTTCGGGGCGCAATGCCTTCACCGCGCTCGCGATCCCCGTGAGGAGACCGCCGCCGCCCCAGGGGACGATCACGGTGTCGGGCGCGGGCAGGTCCTCGAGCAGCTCCAGGCCGATCGTGCCGTTGCCCGCCATCACGGGCTCGTCCTCGACGGGGTGGACGAAGACGCCCTCGACGCCGGGATAGCCGCGCTCCTCGAGGGCCTGCCACCAGCGGTCGAACGGCACCTTTACGTAGCGGCCGCCCAGCCGCTCGATCGCGGCGAGCTTCGTCGCCGGCGCGTGGTCGGGGACGATCACCGTGCAGGGGATCCCGAGCTCACGCGCCGCCCAGCCGACACCCTGGGCCATGTTCCCGGCGCTGGCGGTGACGACGCCCGCGGCGAGCTCCTCCCGGGGCACGTTCGCGATCGCGTTGTAGGCCCCGCGGATCTTGAAGGAGTTGATGGGCTGGAGGTTCTCGAGCTTCAGCCAGACCTCCGCCGGCGCCTCGTCGACGTGCAGGCGCACGAGCGGCGTTCGCAGCGCGGTGCCGGCGATCGTCTCGCGGGCGCGGCGGATGTCCTCCAGCGGGATCACAGGTCGACCTCCGTGCCGGCGCCGGTCTCGAGCGCGCGGCGGTGGACGTGCTCGACGGCGGCGAGGTCCTCGACCGCGAGGCCGAGCGACTTGAAGACGGTCAGCTCGTCCGCCGAGGCTCGGCCCTCGGCCTCGCCGGTGAGGAGCTCGCCGAGCTCGGCGCGGATGTGCCCGGGGCCGATCGCGCCGTCGCGCTGCGCGAAGAGGAAGTCGCCGGACTCGTTCACCGTCGACTCGCGCCGGTCGACGAAGAGCTTCGCCGCCGCCATCGTCTCCGTGTCGAGCTCGCGCGTCGTCGGGATGCTGGAGCCGACCGCGTTCACGTGCGCGCCGGCCGCGAGCCACGCGCGGCGGACGACCGGCTCGGGCGAGGCGGTCACCGTACACACGACGTCGGCGTCGCTCACCGCCGCCTCCGCGCTCGCCGCCACCTCGACCGGGAACGGAGCCTTCGCCTCCTCCGCCAGCGCCGCCGCGTGGGCCGGCGTCCTGCTCCAGACGCGTGCGGACTCGAAGCCGCGGACGCCTGCGAGCGCCCGCAGGTGGGAGCGCGCCTGCACGCCGGCGCCGAGGATCGCGAGGACGCGCGCGTCCTCGCGGGCGAGGAGCCGGGTCGCGACGGCGGAGACCGCCGCCGTCCGGATCGCCGTGATCGCGGAGGCGTTCACCGCCGCGCGAAGCACGCCGGTCTCGCCGTCGAACAGGAGGACGGCGCCCTGGTGGGCGTCGAGGCCGCGCGCCGGGTTCCCGGGAAAGACGCAGACCGCCTTCAGCCCGTAGGCGGGCTCCGGGCGCGCGCGGTAGGCGGGCATGAGGCCCATGAGGCCGGCCGCCTCGGCGGGCCGGACCACGAAGCGGAGCGGCTGCTCCATGTCCCCGCGCTGGAGGGCCGCGAGCGCCTCGGCCATCGCCTCGATGCACTCCTCCACCGGGAGGAGGCGCTCCACGTCCTGCTCGCCGAGGATCAGGGTCATCGGGCGAGCAGCGCCCCGATCTCGTCGCGTTCTTCGGGGGCGAGGTCGAGCTCGAGGGCGGCGAGGGCGGGCTCGAGGTGCTCAGGCCGGCGCGGACCGACCACCACGGAGGTGACGCGCTCGTCGCCGAGGAGCCAGGCGAAGGCCAGCGTGGCCATGTCGACGCCGCGCGAGCGCGCTGCCTCGTCGAGTGCGGCCAGCGCCGCGAACGTCCGCTCGTGCTCGAGCTCGCGGTAGGGCTCCGGGCGGAGGGTCATGCGCGAGCCCTCAGGGTACGCCTCGCCCGCCCGGTACTTGCCGGTGAGCCAGCCGCCCGCCAGCGGGCTGAACGGCGTGTAGCCGAGGCCGTGGCGCTCGCAGAGCGGAAGCAGCTCCTCCTCGTCGCCGCGCTCGAGCAGGCTGTAGGCGTTCTGCACCCAGTCGAAGCGGGCGAGGCCGCCGTCCTCGCTCGCGCGGAGCGCCTCGCCGAGCTCGGCGGCCGTCACGTTGCTGGCTCCGACCGCGCCGACCTTGCCCTCCCGGACGAGCTCGTCGAGCGCGGCGAGCGTCTCGCCGATCGGCGTCTCGGGGTCCGGCTCGTGGATCAGGTAGAGGTCCACGCGCTCGGCGCCCAGCCGTCGCAGGCTCCCCTCGATCTGCCTCCGTACGCGCTCCGGGGCCAGGCCGCGGTCGGCCGCATCTCCCTCGACGGAGTGGAAGACCTTCGTCGAGAGGACGACGCGCTCGCGGACCTCCGGCCCCCGCTGCGCGAGCCAGCGGCCGATCGCCAGCTCGCTCCGCCCGCCCCCGTAGGCGTCGGCGGTGTCGAAGAGCGTGATGCCGGCCTCCCAGGCCGCGTCCATGAGGGCGAAGGCCTCCTCCTCGCTCTCGCCTTGCCCGAAGAACGCGGGCGCCGAGCCGATCCCACCGAAGTTGCCGCAGCCGAGCGCGATCCGCGAGATCTCGACGCCGGTCCTCCCCAGGTGGCGATACTCCATCGAGGGCGAAGTATCCTGCACGCAATGGGCGAGCACGTGACCGAGGAGGAGTTCGCTCCGATCCTGCCGGGCCCCGGCGCGAGCGACTACGAGCGCTACCTGCGGACGGACGAGCTCCTCGAGCTGCAGAAGACGCCCGAGGAGATGGCCCACCGGGACGAGCTCCTCTTCCAGACCGTGCACCAGTCCTCGGAGCTCTGGCTCAAGCTGGCCTGCTTCGAGGTCGAGACGGCCACCGGGCACATCCGCGCCGGGGAGCTGGCGGCGGCGGTCAGGCTGCTCCGCCGGGCGGTCGAGTGCATCCGCCTGCTCACCGAGCAGATCCACATGCTCGAGCACATGTCGCCCTGGGAGTACCAGGAGGTGCGCCGGGCGCTCGGGCACGGCAGCGGGTTCGACTCTCCCGGGTTCAACGCGGTGCGCCGGGTGACGCCCCCGCTCGGAGAGGCGTTCCACACCGCCCTGCGCGAGCAAGGCCTCACCGTCGTCGAGCTCTACCGCCGCGGGCGCGAGTTCGAGGAGCTCTACCAGCTCGGCGAGCTGCTGATCGAGTGGGACGAGCGGATCATCCTCTGGCGCGCCCATCACTTCAAGCTCGTGGAGCGCGTGATCGGCGGCGAGGTCGTGGGGACGCAGGGGACGCCGGTCGAGGTCCTCGGCAACCTCGTGGCCAAGAGCCGCTTCCCCGAGCTCTGGCGGGCGCGCAGCGAGCTCACCGAGCTCGCCAAGCTCGAGGACTGATCCGCCTCAGGCGAGCAGGTTGCGATGCCGCGCGAGCGCGGCCAGCACCGCGTCCACGTCCTCGGCCGAGTTGTAGCCGTGGAACGAGACGCGGAGGTTGCCGTCGCGCGAGGAGGTGATGATCCCGTCGTCCGCGAGCGCCGCGACGAGGGCGTGCTCGTCGGTCGAGGCGACGGCGACGAGCGGGCCGCGCCGGTCGGGGTCGCGCGGCGTCACCACGCGCCCGCCGAGCTCGTCGACGCCCTCGACCAGCTGCGCGGTGAGCCCGCGGACGTGCGCCTCGGTCTCGGCGACCCCGATCTCCTCCACGAGGCGGAGCCCGGCCAGCCCGGCGTAGATGTTGGGGATCGGGGGCGTGCCGAACTCGAACCGCCGCGCCGTCGCCGAGGGGGAGTAGTCGTGGATGTCCATCTGGAAGATGTCCTCGTCGGCGAACCAGCCCGTGCTCGTCGGGCGGATGCGGTCGATCAGGTCGCTCCGGCAGTAGAGGAACGCCAGGCCGGCCGAGCCGAGCAGGTACTTCACGGTGCCCGCGGCGAGGAAGTCGGCGCCGAGGGCGCGGACGTCGATCGGGATCGCCCCGGCCGCCTGGTAGGCGTCCACGAGCACGAGCGCGCCGCGCTCGTGCGCGAGCCGGACGACGCCTTCGACGTCGATCCGGCTGCCGTTCCGGTAGCAGACGTGGGTGACGCAGACGAGCGCCGTCCGCTCGTCGATCGCCTGGTCGAAGTGCCCGAGCGGGATGGTCGCGTCCCCGGCCTCGGGGACGTGCACGACGCGGCGGCCGCGCAGCTCCTGGGCGTGCGCGATCTGGCCGACCGTCGGGAACTCGAAGTCGCTGACGACGATGGTCGTCCGCTCGCCCTCGAAGCGGAGGCCGGAGAAGAGGGCGCTGACGCCGGCCGAGAGCGAGGTCGTCACCGCCACCTCGTCGGGCTCCGCGCCGACGAGCCCGGCGAAGGCCCCGCGGGCCGCCTCCGCGCGCTCGACCCAGTACTCCCACGGGGCGCCCTGCTCGTCCCAGTCGCGCAGGTAGTCCTCGTAGGCGGCCCGCACGGCGTCCGACAGCGCGCCCTGCGAGCAGCTGTTCACGTACGTGAGCCGCTCGAGGATGGGGAAGCGGCGGCGCACGCGCTCCGGGAGCGCGGCGGCGGGCGCGGTGTCCGGCTCAGCGGCCAAGGTAGGCCTTCTTCAGCTCGTCGTTGGCGAGGAGCGCCTCGGCGCGGTCGGCGAGGACGACGTTGCCCGTCTGCAGCACGTAGCCGCGGTCGGCGATCGCGAGCGAGACGTTCGCATTCTGCTCGACGACGAGGACGGCGACGCCGGTCTCGTGCACCTGCTTGATGATCTCGAAGTTCTTCTCCACGAGGATCGGCGCCAGGCCCATCGACGGCTCGTCCATGAGCAGGAGCCGCGGGCGCGACATGAGCGCGCGGCCCATCGCGAGCATCTGCTGCTCGCCGCCCGAGAGCGTGCCAGCGAGCTGGGAGCGGCGGTCGTAGAGGAGCGGGAAGAGGTCGTAGACCCGCTCGAAGTCCGCGGCGAGGTCGTCCTGGCGCAGGTAGGCGCCCATCTCGAGGTTCTCGAGCACGGTCATGGGGGCGAAGACGCGGCGGTTCTCGGGCACGATCGCCATCCCGCGCCCGATCCGGTAGCTCGTCGACCGCGCGGTCACGTCCTCGCCCGCGAACTGCACCGAGCCCGACCGGGGCGTGACGATTCCGAGGATCGTCTTCAGGGTCGTCGACTTCCCCGAGGCGTTGCCCCCGAGCAGGCAGACGAGCTCGCCCTCGCCGACCTCGAGGGAGACGCCCTGGAGGATGTGGATCTGCCCGTAGTAGGTGTTCACCTCGTCGAGGCGCAGGATCGGACCGTTGCGGGGCGCCTCGCTCATGCGCCCTCGCTCGCGGCCTGCGCGCCCAGGTATGCCTCGACCACGCGCGGGTCGGTGGCGACCTGGTCGAAGGACCCCTCCGCGATCTTCTCGCCGTGATCGAGGGCCACGACCCGGTCGGAGATGCCCTCGACGACGTGCATGTCGTGCTCGATCACGAGGATCGTGTAGCCGCCCTCCTCGCGCAGCCGGCCGATCAGCTCCGTGATCTCGTGGGTCTCGACCGGGTTCATCCCGGCCGCCGGCTCGTCCAGGAGCAGGAGGCGCGGCATCGTGCCGGTGGCGCGGGCGATCTCGAGCCGCCGCCGGTTGGCGTAGGAGAGGCTGTAGGCGGGCTGGTCCATGCGGTAGCCGACCAGCCGCTTCCCGAAGAAGGCGAGCCGCTCCTCGGCCAGCGCCTCCACCTCGCGCTCCTCACGGCGGGCGGCGGGCGTCCGCAGCGCCGACTGCCACCACCGTGCCTTCGTGTGGCCGTACGTTGCCGCCTTGACGTTCTCCTTCACCGTCATGTTCAGGAAGAGGCGGAGCGTCTGGAAGGTCCGGGCGATCCCGAGCTGCGCGATCCTGTGCGGCTCGAGTCCGACGATGGTCTTCCCGTCGAAGAGGATCTCGCCGCTGTCGGGAGCGTAGATCCCGGTGACGAGATTGAAGAGCGTCGTCTTGCCCGCGCCGTTCGGGCCGATGACGCTGACGATCTCGCCCTCGCCGACGTGGAGGTCGAGCCGGGTCATGACTGCGAGCCCGCCGAAGGACTTGCTCACGCCGCGCAGCTCGAGCAGAGGCCTCTCGGAGCTCATCAGATCGGATTCTCCACGCGCGGCGTGCCGAGGAGGCCCTGCGGCCGGGTCGTCATCATGGCGACGAGGATCGCGCCGAAGAGCAGCTGGCGGGTGACGCTCGGCTGCTCGACGAGGCGGTTCTCCCAGACGAACGCCGCCAGGTAGATCGTCGGCACGAGCACGGCGATCCGGGCGTTCCCGCGGAGCGTCGTCAGCCACAGCACGGCCGCGACCAGGAGCACGAAGGCGACGTTGCCGACCGTGTCCTGGCTCTCGGCCGGGACGAAGACCCACGAGTCGAGGACGCCCGCGAGCGTTCCGCCCGAGGTCTCCCCCTCGACTCCCGCGGGCCAGAGCCAGCCGACGAGGGCGTGCACGACGAACCCGAAGCCGACGACGGCGCCGGCCACGACCGCCAGGCGCGTCCAGGGGCGGACGGCGACCAGGAGCGCGAGGACGAGCGCGCAGTAGAAGAGCCAGCGCGCATTCTCGGGCGTCCGAAGGATCTCCGGGACCGCGGCGACGACGATGGCGCCGAGGACCGCGCCCGAGATGGAGCCGGCCCCGCCGAGGATGAGGGCCGCGTAGATCATGATCAGGAGCGTCACCTCGAAGTTCTGCGGAAAGACGCCGGTCTGCACGGCGGCGAAGATCGAGCCGGTGAGACCGGCGATCGCCGCCCCCATCGCGAACGCGAGCAGCTTGAGCCGGTTGACCGGCGTCGTCATCAGCTCGGCGGCGAGCGGGTCCTCCCGCGAGGCCCGCCAGCCCCGGCCGGTGCGCGAGTCGTTGAGGTAGAAGAGGCCGACGACGATCAGCGCGAGGAGGATCAGGAGCAGGAAGTAGTAGTCGCGCACGTCGTCGAGCTGGATGCCGAAGAGGCTCATGCGGTCGATGCCGGGAATCCCGTTCGGGCCGCCGGTCAGGTCGAGCGGCTCGTCGCGCCACGGCAGGTTGACGCGGTCGAGGTTCAGCGCCAGCTCGACGAAGATCTGGGCGAAGAAGAGCGTCGTGATCGCCAGGTAGTCGCCGACGAGCCGCCACGAAGGCAGCCCGAGCAGCAGGCCGAGGCAGGCCGACGCGGCGACCACGATCGGTATCGCCAGCTCCGTCGGCAGGTGGACGTCGAAGTGGGCCGACGAGATCCACGCGTACATGTACGCGCCGAAGCCGTAGAAGGCGACGTAGCCGAGGTCGAGGAGCCCCGCCCAGCCGACCACGATGTTGAGCCCGAGCGCGAGGAGCGCGAAGAGCATCACGTTCACGCCCACGCGGATCAGGAACGCCGAGTCGGTCAGGAAGGGGAAGAGCGCGCAGATCGCCAGGAAGGCGAAGAAGCGGGGGCCCGGGCCGACCCGGTCGAAGGCCCGGCGCGCCGGAGCGGTCAGGCCCCGGTAGTACTCGGTTCGCAGCTCCTGCTCGGAGACCCACTCGTCGGTGCCGATGCGGGGCATGGTCGACCTAGACCTTCTTCAGCACCGGGGATCCGAGAAGGCCCGTCGGGCGGACGAGCATGACGGTGATGAGGATTCCGAAGACGATCAGGTTCTGGAAAGTGGACGAGATGTAGCTGGCGGTGAACGCCTCCGCCAGGCCGATCACGAGGCCGCCCAGCATGGCGCCGGGGATGTTCCCGATGCCGCCGATCACGGCGGCGGTGAAGCCCTTCAGCCCGGCGACGAAGCCCATGAAGTGGAAGACGCGCTCGAAGACGAGCCCGACCATGACGCCTGCCGCCCCGGCCAGGACCGAGCCGATGAAGAACGTCGTGACGATCACCCTGTCGACGTCGATCCCCATCATCGCGGCCGCCTCGCGATCGTACGACGTCGCCCGCATCGCCTTCCCGAACCGCGTCCGGTTGACGAGGAGCGTGAGCGCGATCATCAGGAACACCGCCGAGGTGATCACGAGGATCCGGACGAACGAGATCGAGAGCGGCCCCACATCGAGCCGGTTTTCGGTGGGTGAGATGAGCTGCGGGGTGTCGTACGTCCGGAACTGCGCGGAGAAGAGCAGCAGCGCGGAGGCCTGGAGGAAGAACGACACGCCGATGGCGCTGATCAGCGGCGCGATTCGCGGCGCGTTGCGCAGGGGCCGGTAGGCGAAGCGCTCGATCACCACCCCGAGCAGGCCCGCGCCGAGCATGGCCGCCAGGAACATGAGGATCAGGAGCGGCGCCACGGGGAGCATCGGCGACGAGGCGCCGCCCAGGGCGGTGAGCACGAAGTACCCGATGAACGCCCCGATCATGTAGACCTCGCCGTGGGCGAAGTTCAAGAGCTTGAGGATCCCGTAGACCATCGAGTAGCCCAGGGCGATGAGCGCGTACACGCTGCCGAGCGTGACGCCGTTCACGAGCTGCTGGACGAAGAAATCCACGCGGTGTCTCGAGGCCCGTTCAGCCGTGCGGCTCCCGAAGGAGCC
>DASPGT010000181.1:0-20245 GCA_035620475.1 Gaiellaceae bacterium
CCCGTCCGCACCTGGTGGGCCTGGCGCCGCGAGCGGAGCGGGAGCGTCGCCTGCTAGCCCAGAGGCATCCTCACAGCCCGCTCCGCTCGTAGACCCCAGGAGGGTCTTTTCGTCTGCCGTGACCCAAGCGCCCGACATCCACGCCGACCTGATCACCCCGCTCGGGGCCTACCTCCGCCTGCGGGCGGGGACGCGCGCCGGCTTCCTGCTCGAGTCCGTCGAGAAGGGGCGGCTGGGGCGGCACAGCCTCGTCGGCTCGGGATCGCGCCTCGTCGACTTCGCCGAGGCCGAGCGCGAGGTCGCGGCGGGGCGCCCGGTCGTCGGCTACCTCGGCTACGACCACGTGGCCGTCCTGGAGCCGACCGTGCCGCTCCCGGAGCCGGGCCCCGGCCTGCCGGAGAGCCGCTTCGTCGTCGCCGACACGCTCGTCCGCTTCGACCACGCGGCCAGCGTCGCGGAGGTGCTGGCGGGCGATCCGGCCGACGTGTCCGCGCGCTTCGCCGAGGGCGCGGTCGCGGAGCCCGGGCCGGCGGCCGAGCCCGGCCCGACGCGGCGCTTCCCCTCGGGCCAGGCCTACGAGGATGGCGTGCGCCGCGCCAAGGAGCACATCCGCGCCGGCGACGCCTTCCAGATCGTCCTCTCGCAGCGGGCCGAGCGCCCCACCGGCGTCTCCGCGCTCGCGCTCTACCGTTCGCTGCGCCGCATCAACCCGTCGCCGTACCACTTCCTGCTCGAGCTGGACGGGATCTCCCTGGTCGGCTCCTCGCCCGAGACCCTGGTGAAGCTCGAGGGCTCCCGCGCCTCCCTGAACCCGATCGCCGGGACGACGAGCCCCGGGGCCGGCGACGCCGAGCGCCTGCTCGACTCCGAGAAGGACAAGGCCGAGCACATCATGCTCGTCGACCTCGGCCGCAACGACCTCTCGCGGGTGTGCGAGGCGGGCACGGTGCGGGTCGTCCGCTTCCTCGAGGCCGAGCGCTACTCGCACGTCACGCACCTCGTCTCCGAGGTCGCAGGGGAGCTCGCCCCGGGCCGGACCGCCTTCGACCTCCTGCGCGCGTGCTTCCCCGCCGGGACGGTCTCCGGCGCGCCCAAGGTGCGCGCGATGCAGATCATCTCGGAGCTCGAGGGGTACCGGCGCGGCCCCTACGCCGGCGCCGTCGGCTACGCGCTCCCCGACGGGACGCTCGACACATGCATCGCCATCCGCACCGTGATCCTCGCCGACGGGCTGGCGCGGCTGCAGGCCGGCGCGGGGCTCGTCGCCGACTCCGACCCGGCCGCCGAGCACCAGGAGTGCCTCAACAAGCTGGCGGCGCTCGAAGCGGCGCTCGCCGACGCGGAGCAGAATGAGGATGCCCGGTCATGATCCTCCTCGTCGACAACTACGACAGCTTCACGTACAACCTCGCGCACCTGTTCCAGGAGCTGGGCGCCGAGGTGACCGTGCTCCGGAACGACGCGATCGATGCCGACGGCGCCGAGGAGCTGGAGCCGAGCCATCTCGTCATCTCCCCCGGCCCGGGCCGGCCGGCGGACGCGGGCGCGTCGGTCGAGATCGTGCGCCGGCTGGGGCCGCGCGGGCCCACGCTCGGGGTCTGCCTCGGTCACCAGGCGATCGTCGAGGCCTTCGGCGGCGAGATCGGGCAGGCGCACAAGCTCCTGCACGGGAAGGCGAGCGCGGTCAGCCACGACGGCCGCGGGATCTTCGCCGGCCTCCCGGATCCGCTGCAGGGCGGGCGCTACCACTCGCTCGCCGCCGTCTCCGTGCCCGAGGAGCTCGAGGTCTGCGCCACCGCCGGCGACGGCGAGGTGATGGCCGTCCGTCACCGCGAGCTGCCGGTGGTCGGCATCCAGTTCCATCCCGAGTCCGTGCTCACCCCCGACGGCCCGGCGCTCGGCCGCAACTTCCTGGAGGGCCGCCGGTGACGATCCAGGAGGCGCTGGCGCGGCTGCTCGAGGGGCTGGATCTCACCCGGGCCGAGGCGCGCGACGTGATGAACCAGATCATGAGCGGCGAGGCGACGCCCGCGCAGATGGGCGGCTTCCTCGTCGCCCTCCGGCTCAAGGGCGAGCGCGCGGACGAGATCGCCGGCTGCGCCGAGGCGATGCGGGAGCACGTCCTCTCGGTTCGCCCGAAGCGGGAGGACCTCGTCGACACGGCGGGGACGGGCGGCGACGGGGCGCAGACGTTCAACATCTCGACGGCGGCCGCGCTGGTGGCGGCGGCGGCCGGCGCCGGCGTGGCCAAGCACGGGAACCGGGCGGTCTCGTCCGCGTCCGGCTCGGCGGACGTGCTCGAGGCGCTCGGCTTCCGGCTCGACCTCGCCCCGCCCCAGATCGAGCGCTCGATCGACGAGCTCGGCTTCGGCTTCCTCTTCGCGCAGGCGCACCACCCGGCGATGCGGCACGCGGCCCCGGTGCGGCGCGAGCTGGCGACCCGGACGGTCTTCAACGTCCTCGGGCCGCTCACGAACCCCGCCGGCGCGCGGGCGCAGGTCGTCGGCGTCTACGCTCCGGAGCTCGTGGAGACGATCGCCTCGGTGCTGTCCACCCTCGGCGCGCGGCGCGCGTTCGTCGTTCACGGCGCGGGCGGGATCGACGAGCTCTCGCCGGCCGGCCCGAACCTCGTCTGCGAGGTCGTCGACGGCGACGTGGCGCGCCGCGAGATCGACCCCGCCGACTTCGGCGTCCCCCGCTGCTCGACCGCCGACCTCGCCGGCGGCACTCCGGAGGAGAACGCCGCCGTCGTCCGCGACATCTTCGCCGGGGCGCAGGGCCCCAAGCGCGACGCCGTCCTCCTGAACGCCGCCGGCGCGATCGCCGCCGCCGGCCACGCCGCCGGCCTCCCCGACGGCTACGCCCTCGCCGCCGAAGCGGTCGACTCCGGCGCCGCCGGCGAGCGCCTGGAGGCGCTCGCCGCCTTCTCCCGGCAGGAGGCCGTGTCCCCGTGAGCCACGTCCGGGGTCTGACCCCAGCCGTGTCCGCCGGGGACGATGCCCGCCTCCACAGGCCGGGGACGCAGACATGCTCTCGGGGCCGCGCGACGCTCGGCGGGGAGCCGGCTCTGCTGTCCACAGGGTGTCTCCCGCGGCCACGTCCGGGGTCTGACCCCGGGCGTGGCCGGAGGGGACGCGTCCGCTGATGGGGCGCTTCAAGGACTCGCTGGCGCAGGACGGGCTCCGAGCGATCGCGGAGGTCAAGCGGCGCTCTCCCTCGGCCGGAGACCTGCGTCCCGACGCCGACCCGGCCGCGCTGGCGAAGGCCTTCGCGGACAACGGAGCCGCCGCTGTGTCGATCCTCGTCGACGAGCGCTTCGGCGGCTGCTTCGACGACCTCGCCGCCGCCCGCGCCGCGACGAGCATCCCGCTCCTGGCGAAGGGCTTCTTCGACGACCAGGGCGACCTGCTGCAGGCACGCATCGCCGGCGCCGACGCGGCGCTCCTGCTTCTGCGGGACCTCGACGACGAGCAGGCCGCGCTCCTCCTCGCGGGAGGGCGCGAGCTCGGGCTCGACCTCCTGGTCGAGGCGCACGACGCCGGCGAGCTCGCGCGCGCGGTCGCGCTCGACGCCGACATCGTCGGGATCAACGCGCGCGACCTCTCCACCTTCGCGATCGACCGCCGCGCCCAGCTCGCGCTCGTGGCCGAGGCGCCGCGCGACCGCCTGATCGTCGCCGAGAGCGCGATCGGCAACCGCGCGCAGGGCGCGGAGGCGGAGCTGGCGGGGGCGGACGCGATCCTCGTCGGCTCGACGCTCATGCGCGCCGAGGATCCGGGCGCGACGCTGGCCGGCCTCGTCGCCCGGCCGCTCGTCAAGGTCTGCGGCCTCACCCGCGAGGAGGACGTCGCCGCCGCCGCCGAGGCGGGCGCCGACCTGGCCGGCTTCGTCCTCGCCGACAGCCCGCGCCGCGCCGACGCGCCGCTCCCGGTGCCCGACACGATGCTCTCGGTGGCCGTCTGCGTCGGCGAGCCCGTGGACGCCGGCACCGACCTCGTCCAGCTCTACCCGGAGGAGGGCGGCCACCGCGCCCGCAACGGCGTGCTCCTCCGGGAGGGCGAGCCCGTGGCGACCGTCCGCGACCTCCCGTGGCTCGGCAGCGACGAGCGGCACTGGGACGAGGCCGCCGCCGTCGTTGGCCGCGTCCTGCTCGCCGGCGGCCTCGGTCCCGAGAACGTGCGCGCGGCGATCGAGGCGGTCCACCCCTGGGGCGTCGACGCGAGCCGGAGCCTCGAGCGCACGCCCGGGATCAAGGACCATGACAAGGTCCGGGCGTTCGTCCAGGCCGTCCGCGACGCGCAGGCGGTGGCGGCGTGAGCGTCCCTCGCCTTCGGCTCGCTCCCGTGGGGGAAACCATGTTTCCCCCACGAACCCCCTTCTTCGAGACAGTGAGGGAACCTCTCGGTTCCCTCACACACCCTTCCCACGCTCACTGGCCAAGGGTTGGCCCGTGAGCGTCACCGAGTACGGCGCCTACGGCGGCCAGTACGTGCCCGAGACGCTGATGCCGGCTCTCGACGAGCTCGAGCGCGGCTGGGAGGCAATCCGCGACGACCCGTCCTTCACGGCTGAGCTCGCCGCGCTGCACCGCACCTACGTGGGCCGGCCGACGCCGCTCTACCTCGCCGAGCGCATCGGCGACGGCCGCCGCATCTACCTGAAGCGCGAGGACCTCTGCCACACGGGCGCGCACAAGATCAACAACGCGGTCGGCCAGGCGCTGATCGCCCGCCGCCTGGGCAAGAGCCGCATCGTCGCCGAGACGGGCGCGGGCCAGCACGGCGTCGCCTCGGCCACGGTCTGCGCGCGCTTCGGCCTCGAGTGCGTCGTCTACATGGGCGCCGAGGACATGGAGCGGCAGAAGCCGAACGTCGAGCGGATGCACCTCCTCGGCGCCGAGGTGCGCGCCGTCGAGTTCGGGACGCGTACGCTCAAGGAGGCGACGAGCGAGGCGATCCGCGACTGGATCACGAACGTCGAGACGACGCACTACCTGATCGGCTCGTGCGTCGGCCCGAAGCCGTACCCGGAGATCGTGCGCGAGCTCCAGTCCGTGATCGGCATCGAGGCGCGGGAGCAGATCCTGGAGGCCGAAGGGCGGCTCCCCGACGCCGTCGTCGCGTGCGTCGGCGGCGGCTCGAACGCGATCGGCACCTTCGCCGGCTTCCTCGCGGACGGGGACGTCCGCCTGGTCGGCGTCGAGGCCGCCGGCGCTGCGAGCCTCGGCACGGGCCGCCCCGGCGTCCTCCACGGCGCCCGCTCCTCCATCCTCGCGGACGACGACGGCCAGATCGCGGACGCCCACTCGATCTCCGCCGGGCTCGACTACCCGGGCGTCGGCCCCGAGCACGCCTTCCTGCGCGACACCGGCCGCGCCGAGTACGTGCCGGCAACCGACGAGGAGGCGCTCGCCGCGCTCCACCTGCTCGCGGAGCGGGAGGGGATCATCGCCGCGCTGGAGCCGTCGCACGCGCTCGCCCGCGCGCTCGAGCTCGACGCGGAGCTGATCCTCGTCTGCCTCTCCGGCCGCGGGGACAAGGATCTCGCCGTCGTCCTCGGCCACGAGGCATGAGCAAGCGGCTGTCCGTCTACCTGATGGCCTTCCCGGAGACGCCGGACCTGGCCGAGGCCGCCGTCGCCGGCGGCGCCGATCTGCTGGAGCTCGGCTTCCCGTTCTCCGACCCGCTGGCCGACGGGCCGGTGATCCGGCTGGCCGGAGAGCGCGCCCTGGCGCAGGGCATGCGGACGCGGCGGTGTCTGGAGTGCCTCGCGGAGACGCGCGAGCGGGTCGGCCCCGACGTGCCGCTGATCCCGATGACGTACGCGTCGATCCTGGAGGCGTACGGCTACGAGCGCTTCTGGGCGGACGCGCAGGTGGCCGGGGCCACGAGCCTGATCGTCGCCGACCTCCCGCTCGAGGCCGCGCCGGAGCTGCCGCGCGTGCAGCTCGTCGCGCCGACCTCGACCAGCGAGCGAATCGCGCTCGCCGCCGAGCGCACGCACGGCTGGCTGTACCTCGTCGCGCTGACCGGCACGACCGGGGCACGCGAGAGCGTCTCCTCCCAGCTCGACAGCCTCGTCGCCCGCGCGCGCGCCGTGACCGCCGTGCCGCTGCTCGCCGGGTTCGGGATCTCGACTCCGGAGCAGGCCGCCGCGGCCGCGTCCCTCGCGGACGGCGTCGTCGTCGGCAGCCGCGCCGTGCAGGTCGCGGAGGAAGCGGGCGCCGCCGGCCTGCGCGACTACGTCGCCTCGCTGCGCGCCGCTCTGGACGAGCTGGCCGTTCCCGCCGCCTGAGGCCCGGGGCCGCCCTCCGGCCCCTCTTCTTCTAGGGGCACCCCTCTCCCACCACCCGCTTTCTAGCGTAACGAGGAAAGTCCCGCGTGTCAGTCACGGACCGTGCCGAGAGCGTGACAACGGCCCCGGAGCCACGGACCCCTGAGCCCGGGCCGGGCCCCGGCCGCGGCTCGGCGGCCGAAGCGCCCCGAACACGCGCCGGAACGCGGCGGCGGGGCCGCGCCGGTGGTGCGGCCCCGCCGTCCGAAGCACGTCCTCGCCGTTACGTGGAGGCGAGGATGCGGACGCGCTCGCAGTTCACCGCCGTGTCACCGGGCCGAAGCACGGCGCGGTCGCGGTCGTCCGCGTGCTCGCCGCAGTCGAGCGTGTCGACCGCCCCGTCGTCGGCGGCTGCGAAGAGGCGGTCATTCCCTTCGCCGCCGAACAGCTGGTCGGAGCCCCAGCCCGCCCAGAGCCAGTCCGGCCCGTCGCCGCCGTTGAGGAGGTCGTCCTCGGAGCCACCCCAAAGCCTGTCGGCCCCGTCGTCGCCGTTGAGCGTGTCGTTCCCCTTCTGGCCGAAGAGGAAGTCGGCGGCGCCCAGGCCGGAGACCGTGTCGTTGCCGGCCCGCGCGAGGATGAAGTCCCGCTTGTCGGTGCCGGTGAGCGTGTCGTCTCCGCGAGTCCCGCGCTGGATGTGCACCCGGGAGCGCCGGGCGGGAGCCGTGCGCACGGCCTCACAGTCGATTGCGACGTCGCCGGCGCGGATGACCGCGCGGTCGCGGCCGGGGCCGCAGTCGACGACGTCGGGCTTGCCGTCGTCCTCGCTCGCGCGGAGGACGTCGTTGCCGGGGCCGCCTTCGAGGTTGTCCATGCCCCAGCCCGCGTAGAGCGTGTCCGGGCCCTCGCCGCCCTCGAGCGTGTCGTTCCCGGCGCCTCCCCAGAGGAAGTCCCGGCCGTCGTCGCCGGTGGCGGTGTCGTCGCCCTTGCCGGCGAGGACGAGGTCGGAGCCGCCGTTGCCGGCGATCGTGTCGTTGCCGGCGAAGCCGCGGATGAAGTCACGCCTGTCGGTGCCGACGAGCGTGTCGTCGCCGGCGGTGCCGTTGATCGGCTTCGCCGCGGCAGCCGGAACGGCGACGAGCACCGCGAGCGCGGCCGCCGTGAGTGAGAGTGCAATGCGCTTCACGGGTGTCCTTTCCACGAGGTGGATCCTGCGCAAGCCACTGAACCACCGCGCTGTATGGAACCCGTGCGGGATGTGTAAAGCGCCGGTAAGGCTTAGCGCCTGATCCAGATCACGCGCTCGCAGCCGCCGACGACCTGATCGGGCGGACGCAGGATCGCGCGGTCGCGGCCGGCGCCGCAGTTGATCTGGTCGGCGACGCCGTCGTTCTCGATCGAGAAGATCTCGTCGTCGTGCTCCTGGCCCAGGAGGACGTCGAGGCCGTAGCCGCCCCAGATCCGGTCGAGGCCCCTGTCGCCCCAGATCGTGTCGTTGCCCGGGCCGCCGAGAAGGCGGTCCGGGCTCAGGTCGCCGTCGATCCGGTCGTCGCCCTCGTTGCCCCAGAGCATGTCCGCGTTGCTGTGGCCGTTCATGAAGTCGTCTCCAGCAAGGGCGTCGACGAAGTCGCGCCCGTACCAGTCGAACTTGCCCAGATTGTCATCGTCCGGAGTCGCCTCCGCCTGGTGCGAGAAGTCGCCGGGAACCGTGCGGCCGCGGAGCCGCGTCACCCGCTCGCAGTTGAAGACCTTGTCGCGCCGGTTCACGATCACACGGTCGAAGCCGGGGCCGCAGTCGATCGAGTCCATCGCCGTGTCGTTCTCGCCGGCGTCGATCACGTCGTTCCCCGGGCCGGCGTCGACGACGTCACTGCCCCAGCCCGGCCAGATGCGGTCGCCCCCGGGGCCGCCGTCGATCGTGTCGTCGCGGCCGGCGCCGTAGAGCCAGTCGGCGCCCTTCTCGCCGAGGAGCACGTCGTTCCCCTCCTGGCCGTAGATGCGGTCGTTGCCGCCGAAGCCGATGAGGACGTCGTTCCCGTCCCGGCCGAAGATATCGTCGCGGACAGGGGTGCCCTTCAGCGTGTTCGCGCCCTTGTTCCCGACGATGCGCTTGGCCTCCGCCACGGGCGCGAGCGCCAGCACGAAGAGCAGCGCCAACGCGGCAGCGCCGAACGTCGAGGTTCGCGTCCCAGGCCCCATCCTCTCGCACAACGTAGCGGCGCCGCCCGCGGATTTCCAGGCGGAACGCGGCGACCTCGTCCCTGCGTGGGCGTACGCTATCCGCATGGCCAGTCCCGACCCCGGTCGTTCGTAGTGGCCGTCCTCGAGTCGCGCGCCGACCGCGCCGCCGCCGAGTACGCGGCCAACCGGGAGCGCATGGAGCGCCTCGTCGGAGAGCTGCGCGAGCGCACGGAGCAGGTTGCGACGGACCGCCCGCCGCAGGCGGTCGAGCGCCATGTCGCCCGGGGCAAGCTCCTCGCCCGCGAGCGCGTCGAGCGCCTGCTCGACCCCGGCTCGGCCTTCCTCGAGCTGAACGCGCTCGCCGCGTGGGAGCACTACGGCGGCGACGCCCCCGGGGCCGGCATCGTCTCCGGCATCGGCTCCGTGGAGGGAGTCGAATGCGTCATCGTCGCCAACGACGCGACCGTCAAGGGCGGGACGTACTACCCGCTGACCGTGAAGAAGCACCTGCGCGCGCAGGAGGTGGCGGAGCAGAACCACCTGCCGTGCCTCTACCTCGTCGACTCGGGCGGCGCCTTCCTGCCGCTCCAGGACGAGGTCTTCCCCGACCGCGACCACTTCGGCCGCATCTTCTTCAACCAGGCGCAGATGTCCGCGAAGGGCATCCCGCAGATCGCGGTCGTCATGGGCTCGTGCACGGCCGGCGGCGCGTACGTGCCCGCGATGAGCGACGAGACGGTGATCGTCCGCGGGACGGGAACGATCTTCCTCGGCGGCCCGCCGCTCGTGAAGGCGGCGACCGGCGAGGAGGTCAGCGCCGAGGAGCTCGGCGGCGCGGACGTCCACTCCCGGATCTCCGGGGTGACCGACCACTACGCGGTCAGCGACGAGCACGCGCTCGCCCTCGCAAGGCAGATCGTCCGCAACCTCCACCGGCGCAAGCCGGAGCCGCCCTGGGACGTCCTCCCCCCCGAGGAGCCGCTCTACGACCCGGAGGAGCTCTACGGCATCGTCCCCACCGACTACGCGAAGGGCTACGACGTGCGCGAGCTGATCGCGCGGCTCGTGGACGGGAGCCGGCTGCACGAGTTCAAGGCGCTCTACGGCGAGACGCTCGTCTGCGGCTTCGCCCGCATCGAGGGCTACCCCGTGGCGATCCTGGCGAACAACGGCGTGCTCTTCTCCGAGTCGGCCCTCAAGGGCGCCCACTTCGTGGAGCTCGCCTGCAAGCGGCGCGTGCCGCTCCTCTTCCTCCAGAACATCACCGGCTTCATGGTCGGCAAGGAATACGAGGCCGGAGGGATCGCGAAGGACGGCGCGAAGCTCGTCACCGCGGTGGCGTGCGCGCAGGTCCCGAAGCTCACGGTCATCGTGGGCGGCTCGTTCGGCGCCGGCAACTACGGGATGTGCGGCCGGGCCTACGCGCCGCGGCAGCTCTGGATGTGGCCGAACGCGCGCATCTCCGTGATGGGCGGCGAGCAGGCGGCCACGGTCCTCTCGACCGTCGGGCGCGCCGACCCGGAGGAGATCCGGGCCAAGTACGAGCGCGAGGGCAGCCCGTACCACTCGACCGCCCGCCTCTGGGACGACGGGATCGTCGACCCGGCCGACACGCGCAAGGTCGTGGCGCTGGGAATCTCGGCGGCGCTGAACGCGCCGATCCCGGAGACGACCTTCGGCGTCTTCCGCATGTAGCGCAGGCGGCGCGCAAGTTCCGCGGCGCGCGGCGCTCTGTATCTCGTGAGGGGCCGGGGAGACCGCGCCCGCCGGCCTGCGGCCCCGGCGGGCGTCGGCGCCTCCGCCCGCCGCTCCGTATGCTCCCGCCGATGAGCGCGCTGCGGATCGAGCGGGCCGCGGACCGGGTCCTGCGGGTCACGATCGCCAGGCCCGAGCGCCGGAACGCCTTCGACGCGGCGCTGATCGCCGAGCTGACGGAGGCCTTCGCCGGCGTGGGCGACGCCCGGGCCGTCGTCCTGGCCGGGGAGGGCCCGAGCTTCTGCGCGGGGGCCGACGTCGAGTGGCAGCGGTCGTCCGTCGACCTCACCTACGAGGAGAACGTCGCGGACGCGCTCAGGCTCTACCGGATGCTCGAGGCGATCGACCTCTGCCCGGCCCCGGTGGTCGCGCGGGTGCAGGGGTTCGCGCTGGGCGGGGGCTCGGGTCTCGTCGCCTGCGCGGACGTCGTCGTCGCCTCCCCCGACGCCGTGTTCGGCTTCACGGAGGTCCGCCTCGGGATCGTCCCGGCGGTGATCTCGCCGTTCGTCCTCGGCCGCATCGGCTCCGGCGCGGCCCGGCGCTACTTCCTCACCGGCGAGCGCTTCGGCGCCGAGGCCGCGCTTCGCATCGGACTCGTCCACGAGGTCGCCGAGGAGCTCGACGCCGCCGTCGAGCGCGTGGTCGCCGACCTGCTCGCCGCCGGCCCCGAGGCCGTCCGGGCGGCGAAGCGCCTCATCCGCGACCGGCCCGGCGGGGAGGCGGCCGCCGACGTCGCGGCCGCCCTGCGGACGAGCCCCGAGGGCCAGGAGGGCCTCCGCGCCTTCCTGGAGAAGCGCCCCGCGACCCTCCCGGACGGCGGGGCCTGGGGCGTCTTCCCCGGCGAGCGCTAGGAGGGATTCGTCAAACCCTCCCGGGCGGCGCCCCTACCCGGTGCCGCTTCCCCCGGTGCCGGACCCCCAGGTGAAGACCACGACCAGGACGGCGATCAGGACGATGCCGAGCGCGACCGCGAACAGCACGCGGCCGAGCGTTCGCCTAGTTCCCATGCGCGAACCCCCACGCCCCGCCCGGGTAGCCGGTCAGGCGGACCCAGGGCGTCTTCGTGTTGAAGCAGAACTGGTAGCACTGCTGGAACTTGCCCTGGGAGCGGACGCGGTACAGCCCCTTCCCCGCTCCGCCGTCGACGTCGAGCGCGGTGTGCCCCTTGAAGTCCCAGCCCGAGAACTGCAGGCAGCACTCGACCGCTCGCCAGTACGTCGGCGACCAGGGCGTGCTCGTCCTGACGACCAGCGAGCCTCCGGCCGCCCAGCACCAGCGGATCGTCAGGATGTACTTCCAGTAGAAGTAGCCGAAGAGCGGGTGCTTGAGGCCGTGCCACCCGTGCACCTTCTTGCACTTGATCGTCGTGCCGGCGACGGCGACGGCGGCGTCGTCCGTGAACTCGGACGCCTCGACCAGCGCCTCGCCGGTCTCCAGCACGACGGGCTCCTCGATCGTGACCGTCTCCGCCGAGGCGGCGGTCGCCGCCGCGAAGAACGACGCGCCGAGAGCCAGCGTCAATCCTCCCCTCCAGACCAGCGACGCGAGCGACGTACGCATGTCGACCTCCCCTCTTCGAGAACTGAGTCGAGGCCGCGGGCTGCGCCGCTCGAGTTCGATTTCCCTCCAGGATAGACGAGGGTTGCCGCTCTCGACAACGGCTCTTTCGGCCGCGTCCGAAGCGGCCAACTAAGCTGCGGGCGCGCCGAGGGCGCAGCGACCCATGGAGATCAGCAAGCTCCTCGTGGCGAACCGCGGCGAGATCGCGGTGCGCGTCTTCCGCACCTGCCGGCGGCTGGGCATCGGCACCGTGGCCGTCTTCGCTCCCGACGACGAGGGCGCCTTCCACACCCGCCGGGCGGACGAGGCCGTCGGGGTCGGGAGCTACCTCGACCCGGCCGAGCTCGTCCGCGCGGCGCGCGAGGCAGGGGCCGACGCCGTCCATCCCGGCTACGGCTTCCTCGCGGAGAACGGCGACTTCGCCGAGGCGGTCGGCGAGGCCGGGCTCGTCTTCGTCGGCCCGACTCCGGCGGCGATCCGGGCCTCCGGCGACAAGCTCGAGGCGAAGCGGCTCGCGCGGGAGGCGGGCGTCCCGGTCGTCGAGTCCGGCGAGCCACGGGACCTCGGCTTCCCGCTCATCGTCAAGGCGGCGGCCGGCGGCGGCGGGCGCGGCATGCGCGTCGTCCGCTCGGCCGAGGAGCTCGAGGACGCGCTCGCCTCCGCGGCGCGCGAGGCGGAGGCGGGCTTCGGCGACGGCCGCGTCTTCGCCGAGCGCTACGTCGAACGGCCGCGCCACGTCGAGATCCAGGTCCTCGCCGACCGGCACGGGACGGTGATCCATCTCGGGGAGCGCGAGTGCTCGATCCAGCGGCGGCACCAGAAGGTGCTGGAGGAGAGCCCCTCCCCCGTGCTCGACGCCGAGCTGCGCGCGGCCATGGGCGCGGCCGCCGTCGCCTTCGCCCGCGCGGTCGGCTACGAGAACGCCGGCACCGCCGAGTTCATGCTGGACGGCGACCGCTTCTTCTTCCTCGAGCTGAACGCGCGGCTCCAGGTCGAGCACCCCGTCACCGAGCTCGTGACCGGGCTCGACCTCGTCGAGCAGCAGCTCCGGGTCGCGACCGGCGAGCCGCTCGCGCTCGGGCCGCACGAGCCGGAGGGACACGCGGTCGAGGTGCGGCTGTACGCGGAGCACCCGCTGACGTTCCTCCCCCAGGCGGGGCGGCTCGAGCTGCTGGAGCTCCCGGACACGGTGCGGGTGGACGCGGGGGTCGAGGCCGGCGACGAGATTCCCGTCGCCTACGACCCGCTGATCGCCAAGCTGAGCGCGCACGCGGAGACGCGGGAGGAGGCCTTCGACGACCTCTCGCGCGCGCTGCGGTCGACCCGCGTCGCCGGCGCGACGACGAACCTCGGCTTCCTGCGCTGGCTCGTCGACCATCCGGCGGTGCGGGCCGGCGAGACGACGACCGCGTTCCTCGCCGACCATCCGCCGCTCACGCCGCCGGCGCGGCCCGCCCGCTCCTGGGCCGCCTACTGGCGCCTGAACCGCGACCGCTCCGCCGCGCCGCCCCCGGTCCGCCCCGCGCCGGCCGTCGAGAGCGCGGCGCACGCGGCGGACGGCGTCCACGAGACGAGCACGCTGATCGCCCCGATGCCGGGCGTCGTCATCCGCGTGCTCGCGGGCGAGGGCGACCGGGTCGAGCCGCGGCAGCCGCTCGTCGTGCTCGAGGCGATGAAGATGGAGACGCCCCTCGTCTCGCCGTACGAAGCGGTCGTCAAGCGCGTCCACGTCGCCGAGGGCGATCGCGTCGCCGGCGGAGCGCTGCTCGTGGAGCTGGAGGAGTGACGGACGCCGCCGGCCTCCTCCCCGACCCGCTGGCGCAGTTCGCGCGCTGGCTCGACGAGGCGCGGGCCGCGGGGCTCGAGCTGCCCGAGGCGATGACGCTGGCGACGGCCGACGCCTCCGGCCGCCCCTCCGCCCGGACCGTCCTCCTCAAGGGCGCCGACGCCGACGGCTTCCGCTTCTTCACGAACACCGAGAGCCGGAAGGGGCGCGAGCTGGCCGAGAACCCGCACGCCGCGCTCGTCTTCCACTGGCCGCAGGCGCCGCGGCGGCAGGTGACCGTCGCGGGCACGGTCGAGCCGCTGACGCGCGAGGAGGCGGACGCGTACTTCCGGACGCGCCCGCTCGGCAGCCGGCTGGGCGCATGGGCCTCACGCCAGACCTCGGTGATCGCCGGGCGCGAGGAGCTCGACCGCGCGTACGCCGAGGCGGAGGCCGTGCACGGCGACGACCCGCCGCTCCCGCCCTGGTGGGGCGGCTACCTCCTCCGCCCGGAGCGCGTCGAGTTCTGGGAGAACCGGGAGAACCGCCTGCACGAGCGCTTCCGCTACACCCCCGCGCCGGACGGGGGCTGGATCCTGGAGAGGCTGGCGCCGTGACCGAGGTGCGGGACGTGGCGCCCGGGCTCTGGCTCTGGCGTGGCCGCCACCCGGACTGGAAGCCGGATTCCGGCTGGGAGCCGCCGGTCGCGTCGACGTGCGTCGAGTCCGGCGGCGAGGTGGTCGTCCTCGACCCGCTCGCGCCTCCCGGCGAGGCGGACGAGGTGTGGAGCCGCCTCGACGCCCGCCCTCCTTCGGCGGTCGTCGTCCTCAAGCCGGACCACGTGCGCGACGTCGACCTCTTCGTGCGCCGCTACGGCGCCCGCGGCTACGGGCCGGAGCTCTTCTTCCCCCACGACGTCCCGGAGACGGCGCTCGAGCCGGTCTTCCCGCAGAGCACGCTCCCCGGTGGCCTCGTCGCGCTCTACGACGGGCGGGGCCGGAACGAGACGCCGCTCTGGCTGCCCGAGCAGCGCGCGCTCGTCTTCGCCGACGCGCTCACGGCCCCGGACGGCGAGCTGCGGGTCTGGGCGACGCCGTGGCACGAGGAGCGGGCGCTCCCGGCCCTGCGGCAGCTGCTCGACCTGCCCTTCGAGCTCGTGCTCGTCTCCCACGGCGAGCCGGTGCACGACCGGGCCGCGTACGAGCGGGCGCTCGAGCGCCCGCCCTGGAACGGGTAGCCGCCCGGCCGCCGCGCTCAGAGCGCGCGCAGGAAGTCGCGCACCGCCGAGTCGAACTCGTCCGACCGCTCGACGTTGCAGACGTGGGCGGCCTCAGGGAGGACGACGAGCTGGGAACCGGGGATCGCCGCGCGGAGCTCCTGCGCGACGGCGAGCGGCGAGCGGCGGTCGAGCTCGCCGTAGAGGAGGAGCGTCGGCACCTCGATGCGCGGCAGCACGTCCCGGAGGTCGGCCTCGGCCATCGCGTGCGCCATCGTCTTCGAGCCGGCGGGATGGTGCTCGGCGATCAACGCGACCAGCTCGTCCGCGAGCGCCTCCGGGGCCGCGTCGGTGACGAACCCGGGGATGTAGCTCTCCGCCCACTCCTCCGGCGGGCGGTCGGCCTCGCCCAGGACCTTGCCGAGACGCTCGGCGACGACGTCCGGCGGTAGGGAGCCCGCCCAGCCCGCGTAGGCGCCGGCGAGGACCAGCGAGGCCGGCACCTGGGGATGGCGGCGGTACAGCTCGAGGGCGAGCGTCGACCCCCAGGAGAGGCCGAGGACGTGCGGGCGCTCGGCGCCGACCGCGTCCAGCCACGCGGCCAGGCAGTCGGCGTACTCGGGCATCCGCCAGCTGTCCGGGGGATCCGAGGATCCTCCGCAGCCGGGCGCGTCCCACGCGAGGACGCGGAACCCGCCGGCGAGGCCCTCGAGCTGGCGGTGCCAGAGCCGGCTGCTCCCCAGGGCGCCGTGGAGAAGGACGAGCGGCCGCCCCTCGCCCGCGGCCGCGTACGCGACCCGTACGCCTCCGACCTCGACTTCCGGCACGCTCTCCGACCTCCTTCGAGGCATCCCACACTAGCGCGGAGCCCACGTTTGCGGGCGTGTCCCCCGGGTACCCGCGAAGGCGTCCCGAACACGACACGAAGGAGGCCCGATTTCATGGGCAGCAAGCTGAACGGCAAGCGCGTCGCGTTCCTGGCCACGGACGGCGTCGAGCAGGTCGAGCTGACCGAGCCGTGGCACGCCGTCGAGCAGGCCGGCGGGACGCCGGAGCTCGTCTCGCTCGAGCGGGGCGAGATCCAGGGCTTCGACCACTTCGACAGGGCGGAGAGGCTCCCGGTCGACCGGGCCGTGGCCGACGCCGACGCCGCGGACTACGACGCGCTCGTCCTCCCCGGCGGCGTCATCAACCCCGACCTCCTGCGCATGGACCGGAAGGCCATGGCCTTCGTGGCCGCGTTCTTCGAGCAGGGGAAGCCGGTCGGGGCCATCTGCCACGGGCCCTGGAGCCTCGTCGAGACCGGCATGGTCGCGGGGCGGACGGTCACGTCCTGGCCGAGCCTGAGGACGGACATCGAGAACGCCGGCGGCACCTGGAAGGACGAGGAGCTCGTCATCGACCGGGGCCTCTTCACGAGCCGCAAGCCGGCCGATCTGCCGGCCTTCTGCGAGAAGCTCGTCGAGGAGGTCGCCGAGGGCCGGCACGCCGAGCAGCGCGAGGCTGCCCGGGCCGCCCGCTAGGCGAAGAGGTCCTTCAGGCGCATCGCCAGGCCGGTGTCGCCCTCGACCTTGATCTTCCCCATGAGGAAGGCGCCCGTGGCGTTCTGCTCGCCGCGGACGACGCGCAGGAAGAGGTCCTCCGGCGCGGAGATGACACAGTCGGCGGCGCCGTCGCCCTCGCTCACGGCGACGGCGCCGTCGTCGACGGCGACGCGCCAGCTGCCGGCGCCCTCGATCTCGAAGCGGTAGGTCGCAGTGAAGCCACGGGTGCGCTCGGAGCCGCCCGACGTCCTGGCGGCGAGATTGTCGAAGAACTCCCTGGCGGTGTCGGGCATCAGAGGGCGGCTGCCGGAGCCGGCTCGGGAGACCGTACCGCACGCGGGGGCGGGAGCATCAGCGTGAGGGCGATGCAGAGCGCCGGCCCGAGCGCCGTCGCCAGCACGGCCGCCTCCAGGTCGAACGCGTCGGCGAAGGCGCCGAGCGCGACCGCGGCGACGCCGCCGAGGCCGATGGCGAGGCCGATCGAGAGGCCCGAGGCCATCCCGACCCGGCCCGGCATGTACTCCTGGCTCATGACCAGGGTGATGCCGAACGTCCCGATCACCGCCATCCCGGCCAGGAAGAGCGCGACGACGCCCGCCGGCCCGCCCACGAGCGCGTAGGTCAGGATCAGCGGCGGCGTGACGATGAAGCTGCCGAGCAGGACGCGGCGTCGCCCGACCCGGTCGGCGAGCGGCCCGCCGATCAGCGTCCCGATCGCGCCGGCGAAGAGGAAGAGGGCCAGGACCTGCGTCCCGTGCGCGACGCCGTTCCCGCGCGAGACCTCGTAGAGCGGGATGAAGGTGAAGAGGCCCATGTGCGCGAGGCTGCGCAGCCCGACGATGGCGAGCAGCATCCCGGTTCCCCGCCAGTCGTTTCCCGCCGCGATGCGCCGCGACTGCGCGACCGAGTCCGGCGCGAAGCGCGCCAGGTGCGGCAGCGCGACGACCAGCATCGTGGCGACGATCAGCCCGGGGACGGCGACGAAGACGCCGCCCTCGAGGCCCAGGCCCAGCGTGATGACGAAGAACGAGGCCACGAGCGGGCCGAGGGCAAAGCCGATGTTCCCGCCGACGGAGAAGAGCGACATCCCGCTGGCGCGCCGGCTCCCGCTCACGAAGCTGGCGAACTTCGAGCCCTCCGGGTGGTAGGCGGCGACGCCGAGCCCGGAGACGAGCACGCCGAGCATGACGAGGGCGTAGCTCGGCGCGAGCGAGGCGAACGCGATCCCGAGCCCGGCGACGACGACGCCCGCGGGCAGGAGCCAGAGGGCGCCGCGCGCATCGGACCAGAAGCCGAAGGCGGGCTGGATCAGGGACGAGCTGATGGTCGCCGCGAGGACGAGGGCGCCCACCATCGTGTACGTGAGGTCGAACTTCGTCGTCAGGAACGGAAGGAGCGCGGGCAGCGATCCCTGGGCGAGGTCCGTGGCCAGATGCCCCGACGACAGGGCGGCCATGCCTCGGGAGTCGACGCCTGCCAGCACGGTCGAACGTTACCCGGCACGAGGAAGCCCTCCGAGGAGGAGGGCTTCGATGGGGAGAGGTATTCGCCCGCGGAGGGGAGGATGCGGGCTTTGGGGGGAGAGGGTGAAGCTGCGCTCTCGCGCTCTCTCTGTATCGGCGAGGCCGCGACGCTGCCGATCCCTCGAACGGGGCACGCTCTCCCGCCGCTCTCCGATAGCATCCGCCGTCGCTCATGCAGATCGACGTCGTCGAGGCGCCCCCCGGAGGGGTCGAGGCCGACGTCCTCGTCTTCGCCGTGCGCGACCCCGTGGTCCTGGCAGGCGCCGCCGAGGGTCTCGACCGGCTGGTCGAGGGCAGGCTGACCCGGCTCGTGGAGGCGGGGGAGCTCACGGGGGACGAAGGCCGCGTCGCGCTCCTCCATGCCGACGGCCGGCTGGCCGCCGCGCGCGTCGGCGCCGTCGGCCTCGGCAGCCGGACGCTCGACGCCGACCGGCTCCGCACCGCCGCCGCCAGGGTCGCCGCGCGGACGCTCGACGTCGGCGGCGCCTCCGTCGCCTGGGTCGTCGAGGAGAACGGCCTCTCGGCCGAGGAGCAGGGCCGCGCGATCGTCGACGGCACGCTGCTCGGCCCGTACGAGCACGGCCGCTGGAAGACCGGCGACGAGCGGCCGGGCGGGATCGACCGGCTCGTCCTCTGCGGGCCCGGGGCCGGCGCGGCCGCCGAAGCCGCCCGCCGCGCGAACGTCGCCGCCTCCTGGGCGAACCGCTGCCGCGACCTCGTCGACGCGCCCGCGAACCAGCTCACCCCCGAAGGCCTCGCCGCCTGGGCCGACGAGGTCGCCGGAGGCAGCGAGCACCTCCGCTTCGAGGCGCTCGGCCCGGAGGAGATCCGGGCCGCAGGGATGGGCGCGTTCGCGGCAGTGAGCCAGGGGAGTCACAACCCGGCGCGGCTGATCACCCTGGCCTACGAGCCGCCGGAGCCCGCGCGGGCGGAGCAGCGCGTCGCCCTGGTCGGGAAGGCGATCACCTTCGACGCGGGCGGGCTCTCGCTGAAGCCCGCCTACCGCATGGACGAGATGAAGTCGGACATGGGCGGCGGCGGCGCCGTGCTCGCGGCGATGGGCGCGATCGCCGAGCTCGAGCTGCCCGTCCGCATCCTCGCCGTCGTCCCGGCCTGCGAGAACCTGCCGAGCGGTCACGCCTTCCGGCCCGGCGACATCGTCACGTCGCTCTCGGGCAAGACCGTCGAGATCACGAACACCGACGCCGAGGGGCGGCTCATCCTCGCCGACGCCCTGTGGTTCGCGCGCGAGTCGGGCGCCACGCACCTCCTCGACCTGGCGACGCTGACCGGCGGGGTCGTCGTCGCCATGGGCGACCTCTATGCGGGCCTCTTCGGGAACGACGATGACTGGTGCGCCGAGATCGCCGCGGCCGCGGAGGCGAGCGGCGACCACGCCTGGCGGCTGCCGCTGCACGAGCGCTACCACCGCTACAACGACTCCGTCTTCGCCGACCTGAAGAACTCCTCCGACTACCGGCAGGCGTCGCCGATCCTGGCCGCCGCGTTCCTGGAGACCTTCGCGGGCGACGGCCCCTGGGCGCACCTCGACATCGCCGGCACCGCCTACCTCGAGCGCGGCCGCGGCGACTACTACTCCCGGCTGGGGGCGACCGGGTACGGCGTGCGCTTGCTCGCCGAGCTTGCGCGGCGCCTGTCGTCGTAGATGGATCTCGACCTCTCGCCCGAGCACGAGCTCCTGCGCGAGACCGTGCGCTCCTTCGCGGTGGAGCGCGTCGCGCCGGTGGCCGAGGAGCTCGACCGCGAGCACCGCTTCCCCTACGAGCTCGTCGCCGAGCTGGCCGAGCTCGGGCTCATGGGGATCCCGATCCCGGAGGAGCACGGCGGCGCCGGCGGCGACACGCTGGCCTACGCGATCGCGATCGAGGAGCTGACGCGGATCGATTCCTCCGTGGCGATCACGGTCGCGGCGCACACCTCGCTCGGGACGATGCCGTTCCTCCTCTTCGGCTCCGACGAGCAGAAGGCGGAGTGGCTGCCGGAGCTCGCGTCGGGCCGGAAGCTGGCGGCGTTCGGGCTGACGGAGCCCGGCGCCGGCTCGGACGCGGGCGCGACGCGGACGACCGCGGAGCTCGACGGCGGCGAGTGGGTCGTGAACGGCTCGAAGATCTTCATCACGAACGCGGGCACCGACATCACCGCCTGCGTGACGATCACCGCGCGGACGGGGCCGGACGAGATCTCCAACATCGTCGTCCCCAACGGCACGCCCGGCTACGTCGTCTCGGCGCCGATGCGGAAGATGGGCTGGCGGGCCTCGGACACGCGCGAGCTCTCCTTCGAGGGCTGCCGCGTGCCGGAGGGGAACCTGCTCGGGCCGCGCGGCGCCGGCTTCAAGCAGTTCCTGGAGATCCTCGACGGCGGGCGAATCTCGGTGGCGGCGATGGGGCTCGGCCTCGCGCAGGGCGCC
>DASPGT010000182.1:0-15395 GCA_035620475.1 Gaiellaceae bacterium
CGACCGCGAGGAGCAGCGCCGCCGGACGGACCCGGCCGGGCCCGAGCGCGGCGGCGCCGACGGCGCACGCGGCGAAGGGGACGGTCGCGTCGCCGGCCCCGGTGGCGCGGAGAAGCGCGGGCATCGTCGCCGCCAGGAGCCCGGCGACAAGGGCGGCCGCCGGTCCTGCGAGCCGGTGCGCGAGCGCGGCCGCGGCGAGCACCGCGGCGCCATAGCAGAGGAAGGCCCAGGTCCCGAAGACGACGATCGGCTGACCGAGCGCCTGCCCCAGCAGGGCGACCGCCAGCTCGAGCGGCTTCGGCGCGGTGAAGTCGTACGGCGTGTGGTCGAGCTTCCCCTCGGCCAGCGCCCGCTCGGCCCAGGCCAGGTACGAGTAGGCATCGCTCGAGAGGGCGACCCCCAGCCGGTCCCGGACGGCCAGGAAAGCGAGCGCCGACACCGCCACCAGCCCGAGTCCCAGGAGCACCGGGCGCCGGACACCCGCTGCCGCGTCCATTCGCGCGATCGTAGCCCGCCCCGGCCGCGGGCCCCGCTCAGCTCTTCGTGAAGACGAGCATCTTCTGGTTACGCGGGTTGTTCCACTCGCCGATGTACTCGGGCACGAGATCCGTGCCGGCGCACATCCATTCGAACGCGGCAAAGTCGTAGTGGAAGGGATTGCGGTCGAAGTGCGTGGCGATGTCGGGACGCTGCTGGATCGGCTCGAGGTTCCGCTTCCCCTGCTCGTTCTCCCAGATGCTCGCGAAGAATCTCCCGCCGGGGACGAGCACCTCGCTCATGCGCACGAGGCACCTGATGACGTTGTTGATCGGCAGGTGCGTGAACACGGACTGGGCGATCGCGAAGTCGAAGGTCTGGTCCAACCGCCGGAAGTCGAAGTCCTCCATGACGACGAGCGTCGGGTTCCTGCCGACAACGCCGCTGCGCGGCATCTCGACGTCCCTGCCCGCCTCCAGCAGGTCGGCGCGCTTCTCGACGCCGAAGTAGTGGCCCGGCTCGAGGTACGCCATGAAGTGCACCCCCGCGCGGAGCGGCCCGCAGCCGACGTCCAGGAGATGGTGCTCCGGCTTCAGCCCCTGGTCGACGAGGAAGTCGAACTGAAGCTTGCCCATCGCCTCCCACGGCAGCCCGATGGCCCTCCGGTGCCAGTCGGGATCGAAGTAGCGCCAGTAACGGCGCGGCAGGGCGCGCCTGATCGGACGCTTGATCGAGCTGGGCAGCCACGGAGTGACCCTTCCGATCGTCTGCGAAGAGGCTCGGTGCACCCGGGTCGAGGTCGATACGGACTGCTGGGTCTCGGGCATCCGCCGGATGCTAGCCGGTATCCTCCGGCCCTGTGAGCCGGCTGACGATCCTCGTGACCGCCGCCGGAGCGCCGGGTGCAGCCGCCCTTCTCCGCGCCCTCAGGGAGAACGGAGAGCGCGACGTACGCCTTGTCTGCTGCGACATGAACCCCCGCTCGATCGGCCGGTTCCAGGCGGACGCCTTCCATGTCGTCCCCGCCGGCTCCGAGCCGGAGTTCGTGCCGGCTGTCCTCGACATCTGCGCCAGGGAGGGCGTCGAGGTCCTCCTGCCGGAGTCGTCCAACGACATCCTCGAGCTGGCGCGGAACCGGGCGCGGTTCGAGGAGGCGGGAACGACGGTCCTGGTCAGCCCGCCGGAGGGGATCGAGCGGGCGAACGACAAGGGGGCCTTCTTCGAGCTCCTGGACGAGATCGGGGTGCGGGCGCCCGCCTGGCACCGCGTGCGTGGAGGCCGCGAGCTCGAGGCGGCGGCGCGCGAGCTGGGCTATCCGGAGCGGGCCGTGTGCATGAAGCCTCCCGTGGAGAAGGGCGGCAGGGGGTTCCGCATCCTCGACCCCGGCGTGGACCGGATGCACCAGCTGCTGCACGGACGCCCTGGAAGCGTGGCGATGCGGCTGGAGGAGGTTCTCGAGATCCTCCCGGCCGAGGGGGGCGAGGAGGTCCTGGTCATGGAGCTCGCCCAGGGCCAGGAGACGGCGATCGACGGGATCGCGCGCGGCGGGCGTGTCCTGCTCGCGCACCCCAAGGTGAAGGACGCCTTCCGGGCGAGCCTGGCGATGTACTTCGAGACCCTCGACTCGCCGTACCTCGACGAGGTCGCGGAGAAGATCGTGGCCGGCCTCGGCCTTGATTACTTCTTCAGCGTCAACGTCGTCGGCGACGTCGTCATCGAGATCAACCCGCGCATCTCGACCTGGGTGTACCAGGAAGACCTCAACATCCCGTGGCTGGGGGTGAAGCACGCGCTCGGCGAGATCTCCGAGGAAGAGCTCGCCGCCCTGCGTTCCCGCGTCCGCCCGAGCCGGCGCGCGCTCCGCTACTTCGACCAGGTCGAGTGGGACGAGTAGCTAGCTGGAGTTCAGCCAGGCGAGCACGGCGAGGACGCGCCGGTGGTCCTCCTGGCTCGGGGGCAGGCGCAGCTTGGCGAAGATCGACGCGACGTGCTTCTCGACCGCGCGGTCGGTGACGACGAGCCGGCGCGCGATCGCCGCGTTCGTCCGGCCCTCGGCCATCAGCTCGAGCACCTCGCGCTCGCGCGGGCTGAGGTCGTCGATGGCGCGGGTGCGGACGAGCAGCTGGCGGACGACCTCCGGGTCGAGGGCCGTCCCGTTCGCGGCCACGCGGCGCAGCGCCTCCACGAACTCGGCGCCGTCGGCGACGCGGTCCTTGAGCAGGTAGCCGAGCCCCTCGCTCCGCTGGGCGAGGAGGTCGCGCGCGTACCGCTCCTCGACCGCCTGGGAGAGGAGGAGCACCTTCGCCTCGGGATCGCGGGTGCGCAGGTCGGCGGCCGCGCGCACGCCCTCGTCCGTGAAGGTCGGCGGCAGGCGCACGTCGACGACGAAGACGTCGGGCGCGTGCTCCTCGGCCGCCCGGCGAAGCTCCTCGGCGGTCGCCACGGCGGCGGCGACCTCGATGTCGAAGTCCGCGAGCAGCCGCGTGAGCGCGTCGCGCAGGAGCCCGGAGTCCTCGACGATGACTACGCGCACGGGAGCACCGCCGTGATCGCGGTCGGCCCGCCGGGCGGGCTGTCGACGACGAGCGACCCGCCGAGCGCGCCGACGCGGTCGCTCAGCCCGGCGAGGCCGGAGCCGGGCGCGGCCTCGGCGCCGCCGACCCCGTCGTCCCGCACCTCGACGAGGAGGGCGCCGTCGTCGCGGACGACGGAGACGGCCGCATGGGTCGCCTCGCTGTGGCGGGCGACGTTCGTCAGCGCCTCGGCCACGACGAAGTAGGCGGCGGACTCCACCTGCTCCGGCGCCCGCTCCGCCCCCAGCTCCGAGCGCAGCGCCACCGGCACGGCCGAGCGGGCGGCGAGCGAGGAGAGCGCGGCGTCGAGGCCGCGGTCGGTGAGGACGGCGGGATGGATGCCGCGCGCGAGGTCGCGGATCTCGGAGAGGGCGAGCTTCGCCTCCTCGTGGGCGCTTCGGACGAGCTCGGCCGCCTCTTCCTGCGAGCCGCCTTCCTCCAGCCGCCGGCGCGCCCGGCCGAGGTCGACCGCGAGCGACACGAGCCTGGCCTGGGCCCCGTCGTGAAGGTCGCGCTCGATCTGGCGGCGGTCGCCGCTCGCGGCCGCGACGGCCAGGTCGCGCTGCTCGGCGCTGCGCGCGGCCGCACGCTCGAGCTCGCCGCGCGTCGGCCCGAGCAGGGCGCGCATGAGCAGCGCATCGAGCGAGACGAAGGCGCGCACGAGCCAGGGCGTGAGGAAGAGCAGGAACACGCCGAGCCCGACGATCGCCCCCCACTCCCAGCCGGAGTCCACGTGGTTCCCGCTCCAGAAGACGTCGCCGCGCTCGGCCTCGGGGATGAAGAAGTACCAGGCCGGCGCGGTGAGGAAGCCGAGCGCCAGCGACCACATGATCACGGCGACGAGGAAGCTCGCCAGCCCGAGCGGAAAGGCGAACAGGAGCAGGTAGGCGAGCGCGCGCCAGGCCGAGAGCTGCAGCATCGGGTCGAGGAAGCGCCGGAAGGGGCGGGCGCCCTCGGTGCGGACGAGCGGCGGCTCCGGGATCCCGACTCGGAGGAGCGCGCCCGCGACGGAGCGCTGCGCGATCGCCGCCGCCCAGGCCGCCCAGAGGGTGAGCGCGAGGAGCGGCAGGCCGACGACGAAGACGATCAGGCTCAGGCTCGTAGTCAGGAGCGTCAGGAAGACGCTGAACCAGAGGACCCCGAGCGGGAGCGAGACGATCGCGTAGGCCGTCTCGCGCCACGTGCGGAGGCGAAAAGGCTCGGTGAAGGCGGCGGGAACCCGCATGGCTCCTCCACTGTACGCCGCACCCGTGCGGCTCGCGATGGCGCCACCCGGCGTCTTCCGCTTCGTGTTCTCCCCACCTCCGCGGCGGCAGGGAACCGCCCGGCTACCTCGCGTGGGCGGCCTGCGGGACGCCCAGCAGCTCGAGGAGGAGATCGCGCACCTCGACGGCCTCCAGGCGGTCGCGCCGCACCGACGCGTCCGAGGCGATCAGCACCGGGCCGTCGGCGGGCTCGGCCGGGAGGCGGCCGTGGGTTCCGCGCACGCAGGAGGGATCGAGCGGGACGACGCTCAGCGTGTAGCGGAAGCCGAGCTTCTTGCGCGCGAGCGCCGTGCCGGCCCGGAGCTTCACGCGCGGGTCGGCGGGATCGAGGAAGAGCTCGGCCGGGTCGTAGCCGGGCTTGCGGTGGATCTCGACGGTCCGGGCGAAGTCCGGCGCGCGCTCGTCGTCGAGCCAGTAGTAGTACGTGAACCAGGCGTCCGGCTCGGCGACCGCGACGAGCTCACCGGCGCGCGGGTGGTCGAGGCCGTGCGCGCGCTTCCCTTCGTCGTCGAGCACGAGGTCGACGCCGGGGAGCGCGGTGAGCAGGTCGCTCACGGCCGGCAGGAGCTCCGGCTCGCGGACGTACACGTGCGCGACCTGGTGGTCGGCGACCGCGAAGGCCCGCGACGTCCACGGGTCGAGGTACTCCATCCCCTCCTGCGTGAAGACCTCCAGGAGGCCCTCACGGCGCAGGAGGCGGTTGACGTCGACCGGCCGGGCGGCAGGGGTGATCCCGTACTCGGAGAGCACGACGACCTCGGCGCCGCGGTTGCGCGCGACGCCGATCAGGCTCCCGGCGACCTCGTCGATCGCCCGAGCGGCCTCGTGGGCCTCCGGGCTCTCCGGCCCGAAGCGCTGGAGGTCGTAGTCCAGGTGGGGGAGGTAGACGAGGGTCAGCTCCGGCTGCTCCCGCGTGACGACGCGCTCCGCCGCCCGCCCGATCCACCGCGACGACTCGATGCTCGCCGTGGGCCCCCAGTACTGGAAGAGCGGGAAGGGCCCCAGGTCGGCGGTGAGCTCGTCGCGGAGGGAGGCGGGGATCGTGTAGCAGTCGGGCGACTTGCGCCCGTCCGCGTGGTAGACGGGCCGGGGGGTCAGGGTGAGGTCGGTCGAGGCGCCCATCGCGTACCACCAGCAGAGGTTCGCGGCGCGCAGCCCCGGCTCGGCCCGGCGGGCCGTCTCCCAGAGCTTCTCGCCCTGGACGAGCGCGTTGTGCTGCCGCCAGAGGAAGACCTCGCCGAGGTCGCGGAAGTACCAGCCGTTGCCGACGATCCCGTGCCCGGAGGGCTTGAGCCCGGTGAGGAAGGTCGACTGGACCGAGCACGTGACCGCCGGCAGGACGGTGCCGAGCTCGGCCTGGAAGCCCTCGCCCGCGAGCGCGGAGAGCCGCGGCATGTGAGCGAGGAGCTTCGGAGTCAGCCCGACGACGTCGAGGACGAGCAGCTTCCGGCTCACGGGCCGACCTCCTCGAGCCCGAGCTCGAGCAGCCGCTCGCGCGTCCACTCGACCTCGCGGGCGAGCGCGGCCACGAGCGCACCGTCGTGGCCGGGCCGGCTCTCCTCCGGGAGGACCGTCCAGGTGTAAGTCTCGATCTCGAGGTGGTGCGTGAGCGGCGCCTCGCCGCCGAGCAGCGCCTCGAGGGTCGCCGCCAGCTCGGGCTGGGTGGTCTCGCCGCCGTTCGCGTGGACCGGGACGTGGAAGTGCACGCGCCACTCCCCGTCGCCGGGCAGCCCCCCGGCCATGGCGTCGCCGAGGTCGTCGACGCCGGTGACCACGCCGCCGCGGCGCTCCCGCGTCTGGTGGAGGAAGCGGGGCTCGGCGAACGCGGCGAGCCGCTCGGCGGTCGCCCGGGAGCGCGGCGAGGAGACGCGGAGCGCGCTCGAGACCTGGGCCTTCACGATCGGCACCCCGGCGGCGCGGAGCGAGGCGACGGCCGCCGCGGGCTCCTCGAACTGCACGGCGAGGTGGCAGGCGTCCAGGCAGACCCCGATCCAGTCCGGCTCGAGGTCGAAGAGGAGCGCGCCGGCCTGCTCCGTCGTCTCGACGACGCAGCCCGGCTCCGGCTCGAGGCCGATGCGGATGCGCCGGCCGGTCTCGCCCTCGAGCTCCGCGAGCGAGCCGGCGAGCCGGGAGAGCTGCAGGCGCGCGCGCGCCAGCTCGCCGTCGCCCCAGGGCGAGCGCCAGCCGAGCGGCAGGGTCGAGATCGTCCCCTCCCGCACGTCCTCCGGCAGGAGGGCGGCCAGGAGGCGGGCGAGGTCGAGCGTGTAGGCGAGCCGGGCCGGGTCGGTCCAGTCCGGCCGGTAGACGCGGCGCTTCACGACGGGCGCGTGGAACGAGCTGTACGGGAACCCGTTCAGGGTGACGACCTCGAGCCGCCACCGCTCGAGCTCCTCGCGCAGGCGGTCGAGCGTCTCCGCGTCGCGGGCGAGGCCCGCAGCGGCGTCGGCCGAGATCCAGAGCCCGATGCCGAGCCGGGGCACGTCGAGCTGCCGGCGCACCTGCCCGGCGAAGAGCCGCAGCTGGGCGACGATGCCGTCGACGTCCTCGGCCGGGTGGACGTTCGTGCAGTACGCCAGGTGGACGACGCTGCCGTCGGGATGGCGGAAGCGCATCGCGGGCCTACGTCTCCACCCGCTCGCCGCGGAGCACGGAGCTGCCGGCGAACGTCTCGGCACGGTCGTACTCGACCTCCTCGAGCTCGAGGCGGCCGCTCTGGCCGAAGAACTCGACCGGGTTGCGCCAGACGAGGCGGTCGACGTCGTCGTCCGAGAAGCCCGCCTCCTGCATGGCGGCGACAGTTTTCGAGACCTTGAGCGGGTCGCTGATCCCCCAGTCGGCGGCCGAGTTGACGAGCATCCGCTCGAGCCCGCGCTCCTCGAGGATGCGCACCATCCGGTGCTCGTCCATCTTCGTGAACGGGTAGATCGAGAAGCCCGCCCAGCAGCCCGACTCGAGCACCATGCCCACGGTCAGCTCGTTGTTGTGGTCGACGACCGCCTGCCCGGGCGGGAAGTCGGCCTCCTCGAGCAGCTCGAGCGTGCGCCGCGTGCCCGCCTCCTTGTCGCGATGCGGGGTGTGGACGAGCACCGGCAGCTCGTGCTCGCGTGCGATCGCGAGCTGGTCGACGAACGCCTCCTCCTCGGCCGCCGTCATCGAGTCGAAGCCGATCTCGCCGACCGCGACGACGCCGTCCTTCTCCAGGTACCTGGGCATGACGGCGAGCACCTCGTCACGGACGCTCAGGTCGTTGGCCTCCTTCGGGTTGAGCCCGATCGTGCAGTGGTGGCGGATGCCGAACTGCGAGGCGCGGAAGCGCTCCCAGCCGATGAGCGACGAGAAGTAGTCGACGAAGCTGCCGACCGAGGTGCGCGGCTGGCCGAGCCAGAACGCCGGCTCGACGATCGCCTTCACGCCCGAGGCGGCCATGGCCTCGTAGTCGTCCGTCGTGCGCGAGGTCATGTGGACGTGCGGGTCGAAGATGCGCATCACGTGCTCCTTTGCTGGTCGCGGAGTGCGAGCGCCGCCCGGGCGGCCTCGCGCCGCTCGGTGACGGGGTGGTCGAGCTCGGCGGCGATCTCCGCGAGCTCGTCCTCGGGCGGATAGCGGTCGATGACCGGCCAGACGTCCGCCGGGACGGTGCGGCCCGCGGCCACTCGCTCGTGGACGAAGGCGGCGAGCATGCGGGAGACGTCGGGAGTGACCCGGCCGTCCAGCCCCTCGAGCCCGCCGAGGGGGATGCCGACGAACACGCACTTCAGGACCGCCTGCGCCACCGCGTCGTCGCCGAGGCGCGAGAACGCGTACGGGCCGAGCGCGGCGGCGATGAGGCTCAGCTCGTTGGTCCGCACGGCATCCTCGACGAGCGGAATCCCGGTGTCGCCGACCGGCAGGAACGGGAGCGCGCGCAGGAGACCGCGGCGCTCGGCGGTGTCCCCGTGGCGATAGAGCGCGTCGAGCTCTGAGGGGGCGTCCTCGCCGAGGGCGAGGAGGAGCAGCGTGCGCCCGGCATCGTCAACGGTCCAGGCGTGGACGTCCGCGGGGTCTGCGGCGGGATCGAGCGGCGCGCGGCCGACACGGCGGCCCACCGCGGGGAAGAGCGGGCCGATCGACTCCGGCTCGCCGAGCACGGATGCGACGGCGTCCTCGAGCCAGCTCACCTGCTCGGGCGTTGCCCGGGTGCGAACCTGCTCCCAGAGAAGCTCCTCGGTGGCGATCATGGGATAAGCACCTCCATTCGCTCCGCCTCCTTGAGGACGCGGATCGCGCGCGGAACCACCGTGTCCGCGGCGTGGCTGTGACGTGAGAGCTCGACGGCGACGAGCCCGCGGTAGCCGACCTCCTCGAGGGCGGCCAGCGCGGCGCGGAGATCGAGCTCGCCCTCGCCGAAGTCGAGATGCTCGTGGACGCCGCGGCGCATGTCCTCGACGTGGACGTGCACGAGTCTCGGGGCGGCCCGGCGGATGCAGTTCGCCACGGAGTCGTCCTCCAGGCAGACGCAGTGGCCGAGGTCGAGCGTCAGGCCGAGCCGGTCCGGGCGCCCGACCGTGGTGAGAAGCGAGTCGAACGACTCGAGGCGGTCGACGAGCATGCCGGGCTCCGGCTCGAAGCCGATGACGACGTCCCTCCGCTCGGCCTCCTCCAGCACCGTGAGCATGCCCTCGACCAGGCGCCCCCACGCCTCCGCGCGGCTCGTGCCGGCCGGGATCGCTCCCGACCAGAGCGAGACCGCCTCCGCCCGCAGCTCGGCCGCGATCTCGACGGCGTGCCGGTACAGATCGAGACGGCGCTCGCGCCCGAGGTCCGAGACGAGCGTCGGCTCGTGCTTGCGCCGCGGGTCGAGCAGGAAGCGCGCGCCGGTCTCGATCACCAGCGCGAGACCGAGCTCTTCGAGCCGGCGGCCGAGCGCGTTCACCCGCGCGGGCAGGTCCCGGGCGAACGGATCCAGATGGTGGTGGTCGAGCGTGAGGGCGACGCCGTCGTACCCGTTCTCGGCCAGAAGCGCGAGCGCGTCGTCCAGCCGGTGCTGCCCGAGCCCGTTCGTGACGTAGCCGAGGCGGAGGCTCACGTGACCGCCTTCTTCCTGGAGAGGCGGCGGGCGAGGGGCCAGGCGCCGGCCACGGCCAGGCCCGCAGCAGCTCCGCCCGAGGCGACCAGCATGGACGCCTGGAGCGGCAGCAGGCCGAGGACGCCGGTGCCCACGACCCGCTGGACGTTCGCGGCCGTCGGCTCGCGGGCGGCTGTCCCCGCAGCTCCGGCGAGGCTGGCCGCATAGGTGCCGAGGAGCGCTCCGGCCGCCACCAGGCGGACGCTGCCGCCGCCCCGTCCGGCCGCGAACGCCGCCGCAGCCGCCGAGACGGCGCCGGTGGCGGCGAGCGCGCCCTCCCCGATCCGCGCCGACCCTCCCCGCGCCTCGCTCCGGCTGACCACGGTGACGGCGAGCGTGTGGGCCCCGACGACCAGGGCCGCCGGCAGGGCCGCGCGGGTGCGCGCGCCGCTGCCCGCGAGCACGTCCGTGAAGCGGGCCGCCGCCATGGCGGCCGGGCCAGCGGGGCTCTGCTTGAGCACGAGGTCATAGGCCCAGACCGCCCCGGCCAGCGCAAGCGCACGACGCCGCGCGGGCGCGCCGCCGGCGAGAGAGGCCGCGGCGATCCCGGCGGCGGTCAGCGAGGCGGCGAGGGCGAGCGCGAACCGGGGCGTCACCCGCCCGGACGGCACGGGCCGGTGCGGCCGCTCGACGGCATCGACGTCGCGGTCGGCGTAGTCGTTCAGGGCCATCCCGGCGAGGTACTGGAGCGCCGAGCCCGAGCCGATCCCGAGCGCCGCACCGCGGCCCCCGGGCCAGCCGGCGGCGGCGGCCCCGAGCAGGACGTCCCCCGGTACCGTGAGCACGGCGGGGAGCCTGACCAGCTCCGCGACGTCTCCCAGCGCCGGGCGGGGGCTCATGCAGGCGCCTCCACGGGCAGGTTCGTCGCCCAGCCGCAGAGGAGCGCGAACTGCTGCTCGAGCCGGTGCTCGGCCGACCCCACCGGGGACTTGAAGAAGAACGCGAGCTCGGCGAGCGGCCCGCTCAGGCCGGCCTCGTGCGCCCGCGCCGCCAGCCGCGCCAGATCGAGGACGAGGGGCGCGGCGAGCGCGGAGTCGCAACCCTCCCAGATGAACTGCATCCGCATGCGCGTCCCGAGGAAGCCCTCGAAAGAGATGTGGTCCCAGGCGGTCTTCCACTCCCCCATGTCGGCGACGTACTGGATGCTCACGGGCAGCTCGACGTCGTCGCCGAGGATCCCCTCCAGCGAGCGGCGCTTCGAGTCGAGCTTCGCCCGCGCGCGGCTGGGGTCGGCGAGCGCGGCGCCGTCGCCGCCGCCGAGGATGTTGCTCGCCGTCCACGAGCGGACCTTGAGCGCCCGGCTGACGAAGACGGGCGCGAGGGCGGTCTTCAGGAGCGTCTCGCCGGTCTTCCCGTCGTTCCCCGCGTAAGGGACGCCCCGGGCCCGCGCAAGCTCGAAGAGCGCCGGAACATGCGTCCCGAGCGAGGGTGTGAAGTCGACGTACGAGCAGCCGGCGTCGAGCGAGGCGTACGCGTAGAGGCCGGTCGCGGAGAGGACGGGCTGACCGCGGGCGAGCGCGTCCTCCAGCGCCGGCAGGCTCTCGTGGGCGGGATCGGGCGCGGCGAAGGCCTCGGTCGAGGAGACGTTGACGACGACGACGCGGGTCAGGTCGTTTCGCTCGCGGAACGCCTCGAGGTCGCCCTGCAGCCCGTGCACGAGCTCGAGCGGCGGCCCGCCGAGCTCGTCGGGGGAGATGCCCGGCCGGAGGTTCTCCTCGGTCTCGGCGAACACGTCCGCGACCGCCTGCGGGAGCCAGGACGGGATCACCCCTGCGTGCGCGAGCGCCTGCGCCCGGTCGGAGAGCCGCGTCTCGGCGAGGTCGTGCCCGCCGACGACGATGTCGGAGATGGCCGGCAGGCCGACGGCGGCGAACGGCGGTAGCTCCGTGACGAGCCCCGTCGGCTGGACGAGGCCGGCCCGGAGCGCAGCGGCGCCCGCGATCGTGGTGGTCGCGACGGAGCCGCGGCCTCCGATCAGCCAGAGGCCGGTCTTCTCAGAGGTGGACATCGGGCGACGGCGCTCCCGAGATGGACTGCTGGACGTACGGCGGCTGGGCAACTCTCTCTACGACCGTCGGTGAAAAGAGGTTTGCCATTGTCGAGGATTCTGAGGCGAAGCGGGGCGCCGAACCGGTCGGCGCCCCGCTTCGTCGGTCGCTGCGGCTAGAGCGCCGCCATGTTGTTGTAGGAGATCTCCGCGAACTGGAACGACTGGCCGGGGTTGGCCGACCCGCCGGGAGCGTTGTCCTGCTCCCAGTTCGGGTTCTTCTCCTTGCGCTGGCCGATCCGGTCGACGAAGGTCGCGAAGTCGATGTCGCCCGTCCCGAACGGGACGAACGTGTAGCCGCTCCCAACTCCGGGCGGATCCGCGGTGCGAGCGCCGTCCTTGAAGTGGAAGATCGTGTAGCGCTGCGAGTTGGCGGCGGCGAGCCCGCCCGGGTCGAAGATCGACTCGACGACCTCGCCGTCGGGATTGGTGTAGCTGCGGAAGCGATGCTGGGCCACGTGCGCCCAGTACACGTCCATCTCGAGATGGACGTACCGCTTGTCCGAGCACTGGAGGAAGTACTCCAGCTTGCGGATGCCCGAGGAGCGGGTCGGACGCCCGAGGGTGTCGAGCGGGCCGCTGTCGAGCAGGAAGTTGTACGCGTTGTCGTGGTTGTGCGTGTACAGCCGGAGGCCGAACCCGGTCCGGGCCCGCTCGCCGAGGATGTTCCACCGCTCGCACGCGGCGTCCCAGTCGGCCACGAAGTTGCTGTTGGTCGGGTCGTTGCCGGTGCCGATGTAGTTCTGGCCGATGGTGGCCGCGGTGTTGCAGTAGTTGTCGAACGCGGTGAGGGTCGTCTCCGTGATCGTGCTCGGGATGGTCCCGTGGCTGCCGTTCGCGTTCAGGCCCGCGTTGTCGAGCGCGGTGCGGATCTCCGCCGGCGTGATCTGCCGGCCGAGGATCGACGTGCTCTGGTTGTAGCCGGCGAACTCGACCTGCCGGTAGCCGATCTCGGCGAGCCTCTCGAAGCACTGGACGAACCCGTACGGGATCCCTTCCGCGCTCCCGGCCGAGGTCGCCGACGCCGAGATCCTGTCGCGGATCGAAAACAGGATGATGCCGCGCCTGCCCACGGGGATCCGCGGCGAGCTGGCGAATGCCTCAGGCGCCACCTTCGCCAGCGTCGCGGCTCCCGCCGCGGCGCCTGCGGTCGCGGCCGCTGCGCCGAGGAACTGCTTTCGGCTCAGCCCTCTTGCCTCTCCCTCCATGTCCTCCTCCTTCTGCCCTAAGGCGGTTGTTGACCTCGTGGCTACCTGTCCAGAAGCCAGTTCGCGCTGATCTTGGCGTGCCGGAGCGACCTGCCCGGGTCGGACGAGCCGCCGGGGCCGCTGTCGCTCTCGACCATGTGCATGCGGTTGTACTTGCCCTTGACCTCGATGAAGTCCTTGAAGCTCTTCACCGCAGGATCGGGGTCGATGCCCTGCCCGAGCCCACCCTCGCCGACGCCGACGGCGTCCGTGAAGGTCGGGGTCCGCAGGAACGTCTGGCTGTAGGGGCCTCCCGAGGGCGGGCCCGGCCAGTTCGGGTTCCGGTTGCCGTCCTTGAGGTGGTAGCCGATGAACCGCTTCGGATCGGACGTGACCCATGCGTACGGGTCGAAGTCGGGCCCGTTGACCGGATGCGGGAAGCGGGCGCGGCCGGAGTAGGCGTGCAGGATGTCCGGCGTGAAGAACACGAGCTCGCGGTCCGTGTTGTCCGAGAACCAGGAGATCAGGTGCGTCTCCGCCAGCGCCGGGTTCGCGACCGGGTCGAAGAAGCGGAACGTGTTTTGCTCGGGGTGGAAGTAGTAGCGGATGCCCTCCGCCTGGAGCGCCGCCCCGATGACGTTCGCCCGCCGGGCGGCCTCCTGCCAGCCGATCTGGTTCGGGTTCGTCGGGTTGTCCTCGAGCGTCGTGCGGCTGCTCGGGTCGCCGGCGGTGCCGATCATGTCGTAGCCGAGGATGTGCGCGTTGGCGACCTGGGTCATCCCGTTGGCCGAGAGGCCGCCGGTCGCCACGTCGTACATGGCGCCGATCGAGCCGGTGTGCGTGCCGTGGGCCATGAGCCCGGCCGCGTCCAGGTAGCCCCGGATCTCGTCGATGGTCGGCTGGCGCCCGAGCGTGCCGACGTTCTGGTTGAAGCTGAAGAACTCGATCCCCGCGTACCCGATCGAGGCGAGGTACTCGAAGACCTCCGCGAAGCCGCCGGGCAGCGGCACGAGCGGCCCGAGGTCGTTGGGATCGTCCGGGAAGTCGGGCCCGCCCAGGAAGCCCATCGTCGGAGTGGGGTTGTTCGTGACGCCGAGCCGTCCGGTGGCGTCGCGGATCGAGAACTGCTGGACGCCCAGCGTCCGGATCGTGATCAGTGCGTTCTTGCCCGCGGTCGGTCCGCCCGTCGCCATGGCCTTCGAGGCCCAGGTGCCTGTGATGCCGACGGCTGCGGCCGCTCCGGCCGCTGCGCCGAGGAACTGCTTGCGGCTGAGGCTGTGCTCCTTCTCCATGTCCCGAACCTCCTGTCGAACCTGATTTGCCCTCTACGGGTGGGGGTGAGGGCGGGGGCGCCGCGCCCGTCGCGGCGCCCCCTCTGAGCGTGCGAGTCGTCTACGGCGTGACGCCCACCCCCGCTCCGCCGAACTCGATCCAGTTGAGGTTGAAGAAGTTGTTCCCGGGCCCGCCCGGGACGGAGTTGAACGCCAGGTAGAGGTCGTTCAGCCCGCCTGGGTTGGGCAACGGGAACGTCTGGCTCGTGTACGTGTTCGTGCTCCCCGTGCTCAGGATCGTCACGGCGGTCACGATCGGCCCGGTGTTCGGGTCGCCGGTGCGGATCTCGACCTCGCCCACGGGGTTCCCCGCCGTTCCGCCTGCGGACACGCGGAACGTGATCTCGTTGATGTTCACGAGGTTGAACGGGCCGTTGAGCTTGATCCAGTCGGCTCCGCCGAGGCTGCCGCGCTGCTGCGGCCACTCGCCGACGTCGGTGCCGGTGGAGACGTTCGTCCCCTGCTGCTCGAGGACGAACTCGACCTCCTGCCGCTTCTGGCGGATGTCGACCTGGTCCACGGTCGTCAGCGCAGGCACGCCGCCGGCGCCGCCGTGGTCGGTGTACTCGGCCGCGACGACGCCCCAGACGTTGCCGCCGTGGGCGGTGTCCGTCGGATCCGTCGGCAGGACGCCGGAGCACCCGTTGACCGTCACCTCGGCGTGCCCGTGCGTGTCGTGGCCGAGGATGAACGTCACCTCGACCTCGCCGCAGTTGATCACGCCGTCCTCGGGATCGGTGACCGTAACGGAGAACGGGATGTTGTTGCCGAAGGCGAACGTGCCGCCCTCCGTCGGAACGTCGATCACGACCGTCGGGGCGGTGTTGCCCACGGTGATCGTCGTGTTCGCCGACGACGAGAGACCGTTCGAGTCGGTGACCGTCAGCCGCGCGACGAAGGAGCCTCTCGTCGTGTACGTGTGCGTCGGGTTCTCCTCGGTCGAGTCGGTCGTCCCGTTGCCGTCGAAGTCCCAGGCGTAGGTGATGGCGTCGCCCGGGTCGGGATCGTTCGTGCCGGCGCTCGAGAAGCTGACGACCAGCGGATCCTGCCCGCTCGTGGGCGTGGCGGAGATCACCGCGATCGGCGCCCGCTGGCCCTTCACGTACTCGAACCGCTCCATCGCGGCGTCGGGGTTGATGTTGAAGAACCCGTCACCGTAGGTGAGCAGGTAGAGGCTGCCGTCCGGCCCGAACTCCATGTCCATCGGGTTGTCGCAGAGGAACGGCCGCGCGGGGTTGGTCGGCGCGGGCCCGCAGTTGAGGGCCTGGTTGATCTTGAAGACCCTGCCCTGCGAGTCGAGCTTGACCTCGCGCATGGTGTCCTGCGTGAACTCCCCGATGATGAAGGACCCGTCGTAGTACGGCGGGAACTTCGTCGGGCTCGGGTTGGACGGGTCGTAGTCGTACGGCGC
>DASPGT010000183.1:0-16905 GCA_035620475.1 Gaiellaceae bacterium
AGGCGCGCGGGACGTGCTCGGCCAGGTCGCGCACGGTGCGCAGGCCGAGCCGCCCCAGGCGCTCGGCGACCTTGGGGCCGACGCCGGCGAGCGTCTCGAGGGACGCCTCCGGGTTCGTGCGGCGACGGGCGCGGGGCGGGCCGGCCCCCTCGCCGGCGAACCCGGCGGGCACGGCGGCTACGGCTCGCCGTCCCAGTAGCCGAGGGGCTCGATCCGCCCCATGACGCCGACGCCGCGCAGGCTGACCTTGCCCGAGCGGGGGTAGTAGGCGATGTCGTTCGGCTCGCGCGTCCCGTACGCCAGGTAGGCGAGGCCCTCGTCGCCGGCGCGGAAGGCGTGGGCGACTCGCGTCCCCGGGGGGCGGCCGACGACGCTGCCGGGGCCGACGGAGTGCTCGTCGTCCCCGAGGAGGAGCGTCCCCTCGCCTTCGAGCACGACGAAGATCTCCTCCTCGGCCGAATGACAGTGCGGCGGGTAGCCGCTGCGACCGGGCGCGAGGGTCATGTGCGAGAGCCCCGTGCGGACGGAGCCGACGACCCTGCCGAGGTCGCGATCCTCGATCAGGGACTCGCCGTGCTCGTCGCGGTGCGCCTCGACGTCGGCGACGTTCAGGATCGACGCCGGGCGCGGCTGCGGCTCGCCCACCTCGGGCTCTCCCGCCTCGGCCTCCCGGTTGTACGGATGGCGCCCGTCGCCGATCGTGGTCACGTCGGCGTAGGCCGGGAACATCCAGGCGACGCCGGGGCGCGGCAGCACGGTGTTCCCGTGGCGGACGCGGTGGCCGAAGGCGAGGACGCTGAGCCCGTCCGGGCCCGCGCGCAGCGTGTGCGCCTCCCGCAGCGGCAGGTGGACGAGGCAGTCGCCCGGCCCGACCTCGTAGGTCGCGCCGTCCTGCCAGGAGAGACCGGAGCCGGCGAGGACGTAGAAGATCTCCTCGGAGCCGCCCTCGACATGGGCGGGGGTCGACCAGCGGTCCCCGTCGACGTCGATGCGCTGGACGCCGACCCCCTGGGTGCCGGCGGCCGCGCCGAGGTTCCGCCAGGTGCCGGCGAGATGGCCCGCCTCGCGCCGGTAGGGCTCGACCTCGTCCCAGTGCGTCAAGTGCTGCACGGTGGCCTACGATACCGCCGCATGGCCGAGCCGAGCGCGATCGCCGAAGCCGCCACGGAGGTCGTCCCCGGGGTGTGGGACTGGGGCGTCGTCAACGAGCGGATCGGCGGCGCGGAGAGCACGGGGCACGCGGTCTCGGCGGACGGCGGCGTCGTGCTCGTCGACCCGGTGCGGCTCGCGCCGGAGGCCCTCGCGGCGCTCGGCCCTGTCGTCGCGATCCTGCTGACGGCGCAGTGCCACCAGCGCTCCGCGTGGCGGTACCGGCGCGACTTCGGCGCCCGCGTCTGGGCGCCGGAGGGCACGCGGCCGATGGAGGAGGAGCCCGACGAGACCTACCGCGCCGGCGACGAGCTCCCCGGCGGCCTGCGCGCCGTGCACACGCCGGGGCCGGAGGAGGTGCACTTCTCCTTCCTGCGGGCGGGCGAGCCCGGCGTCCTCGTCTGCTCCGACCTCCTCACCAACTACGCGGGCCGAGGACTCGACTTCGTCCCCCTGCAGTACCACGACGACCCCCCGCAGACGAGGCGGACGGTCGAGGCCCTGCTCGACCTCGACTTCGACGTCCTCTGCCTCGACCACGGCAGCGCCGTCACGGAGGATCCGAAGGCCGAGATCCGGGCGCTCCTGGCCCGGACCGCGTCCGCTTAGGGCAGGTCCAGGGGCCTGACCCCTGGACGTGTCGCCGGAGGCCATGCCGGCGCAGGGCGGCGTTTGCCCGCCCTGGGCGCATGGAAACTGGCGTCGTCGCCCGGGCCATGTGGACGAGGTGTCACGCTTCTGTGACACACATCCTGTCTCGGGCGGACGTGCCCCGGGGTCAGACCCCAGGCCATGGCCGGAGGGGCGCGGGGCGCGGCCCGGGTCGGCGACCCGTGGCCGATCGGCGGCCGGCCGTCGAAGTCAGCCCAGCTAGGCGTCTGGCGGCGCGGCCGGGGGCGCCGACGCACGGCGCCCCCGGCTCGTCTCGTTCCCTACGGATGCACCTCCATCTCCTCCACATGGGAGACGGGCTCGGACTCGACATCGCTCGTGGGCTGGGCCTTGGGGCCGGCGCGGAGGCCGAGCAGGTACTGGGTCGCGAGCTTCGCGTGCCGGAGCGACCGGCCCGCGTCGGTCGCCGCAGGCCCGATGGCGTTGTCGCTCTCGGTCATGTAGAAGCGAGACCCCTTCGCGCCGACGTCGTCGAAGATCCTCTTGAAGCCGACCACGGCCGGGTCGGGGTCGACCGGGTACCCCCTGGCGATCGTGCCCTCGCCCTCGTAGAGCGCGTCCGTCGCCGTGAGCGGGAAGCCCGGTCGCGCGACCGTCTGCGTGAACGGGTTCGTCGGCGGAGCCGGCATCGAGGCGAGCCGCGTGCCGTCCTTGATGTGCCACGCGACGATGCGGTGGTAGTTGGCCTTCCACCAGCCGAAGAGGTCGAACAGCGACCCGTCCGGGAAGGGGAACCGCGCCCGCCCCGCGTAGCCGTGGAAGGTGTCGGGCTCCACGAACATGAGCTCCCGGTCGGTGTTGGCGAAGAACCACTCCATGCGGTTCATGCCGATCAGCTCCGGATGGAGCGTGGTGCTGAAGCCCCGGTAGCCGTTCTGCTCGACGTGCCAGTAGTACTTCAGCCCCGCCGCGGCGCACGCCGCGCCGACGATGTTGGCGCGCCGGGCCGCCTCCTGCCAGCCGATGGTGTTGCCGACGGTGTCGAGCCGGTCCGAGTTCGTCGGGTCGCCTGCGAAGCCGACCATGGGGAAGCCGAGGACGAGCGCGTTCGCGATCTGCGTCTCACCGGCGGGGGAGAGCCCGTCGAGCGCGGCGCTGAACATCGTGCCCAGGCTCGCGGTGTGGGTGCCCTGGCCGACGAGGCCGGCGGCGTCGAGGTACGAGCGGATCTCCGCGACCGTGGGCTGCCGGCCGAGCTCGTTCACGTTCTGGTTGAACGAGAAGAACTCGAACCCCCGGTACCCGAGCGACGCGAGGTACTCGAAGACCTCCTGAAACCCGCCGGGCAGCGGCACGAGCGGGCCGATGTCGGTCGGGTCCTCGGGGAAGGTCGGGCCCCCGAGGTAGCCCATCGTCGGCTGGAGGCCGTTCGCGAGGCTGTTCGCGATGCTCCTCCGGGTGATCGAGTCGCGGAGCGAGAACTGCTGGACCCCGAGCTTGCCCGGCGGGACGAGCCGCTCACCGGGCGCCGTGGCCGTGTCCGCGCTCGCCTTGGGAATCGCCCACGTGCCGAGCGCCGCCGCGGCCGCCGTTCCCGCCGCGGCGCCGACGAACTGTCGGCGGTTGAGCTTGTGTTCTGTGTCCATGGACCACCATCTCCTCTCGTTCCCCCGGATTGTCTCCCCTCGAGCGGCCTGTCCCTTGATGGTCGCCGTGACACGGTCGGCGACGGCATCACCCCCTTGTCCGTCGGCTGTGTCCTCCTCCGCAGCGCCCGACGTCCGATGCTCTGACGGGCACGGGCGTCACTGGCGAGCGGTGCGTTCGGAACGACTCCGGGCCTCGTCCCGCACCCGCAACAGTCTCGTCACTCGACGAGTGACCCCCCATCGTCGCTCGAGCCATTTTGCGCGACCCTAGTTCATCTTCTGTCGAATGGCAAGAGAAGTCAGGAGCTATCAGAACTATGTCTGTACGGTCCTCATCGAAAGTCGCCTGTGTCCGAGCCCGTGGAAGCGTGCGCCCGCGACGACGGAGAGGCGCGGTGACGATCAGGCGGGCTCGTCCTGGAACCAGAAGAGGCCCAGGGTACCCGGGCCGCCGTGGGTGCCGATCACGGGGCCGAGGGTCACGAGCAGGTCGTAGGACGCCGCGGGCCGCGTCTCCCGGAGTCGCGCGACGAGCGCCTCCGCGTCTTCGGGGGAGACTGCGTGCCCGACGCCGACGTGGAGATGCGGGGAGTCCTGGGTGCTCTCCGCGAACAGGCGCTCGAACTCCGCCAGGGCCTTCGCGCGCCCGCGGACGCGCTTCAGGGGGGCGACCTCGCCGTCGTCGAAGTGCAGGATCGGCTTCACGGAGAGCAGCTGGCCGGCGAGCCCGGAGGCCTTGCCGACCCGGCCGCCGCGCACGAGGTACTCCAGCGTCTCCACCGTGAAGAGGAGCCCGCGCGTGGCCCTGAACCGCTCGACGAGGGCCTCGATCTCCTCGTCGGTCGTGCCGCGCTCGAGGCGGCGCTGGATCGCGTCGGCGAGGATGGTCGCGCCGCCGCAGGTGACGCCGGAGTCGACGACCCTCACGCGCTCGTCGCCGGCCGACTCCGCGCCGAGGCGCGCGCTCTCGCAGGTGCCCGAGATCTTCGCCGAGAGCAGCACCGGCAGGATCCGCTCGTACCCGGAGAGCTCCTCGTAGGCCGAGGAGAAGTCCGCGGGCGTGGGCTGCGAGCTGCGCGGCGGCTCGGGCGACTCGCGCAGGCGTCTGTAGAACTCCTCCGGCGAGATGTCGACGTACTCCCTGAACGTCTCGTCGCCGAAGCGGACGTAGAGCGGCACCATCCGCCAGTTGCCGTGGCGCGCCTGCGGGTCCGGGCAGTCGGCCGTCGAGTCGAGGACGATGGCCGTGTTCTCAGCGGAGAGCTGCACCGCGCTCCGCTGCGTCCCTCACCGCGCCGACGATCTCGTCCAGCTCCCGATCCTTGGTCAGGCAGCCGACCGCCCCGGCCTCGTAGAGCGCGTCGATCTCCTCGCTCTCGGCAGTGGCCGTGAGGACGACGACGGCGGCGTCGGGGCAGGCCTCGCCGATGGCCGCGGTCGTCTCGACCCCGTCGAGCTCGGGCAGGCGGTAGTCCATGAGGACGACGTCCGGGCGGAGACGGCTGCACACCTCGAGGGCGCTTCGCCCGTCGGGGACGGCCGCGACGACCTTCAGGTCGGGCACGGTCCCGAGCAGGAGCTCCAGCGATTCGCGAAAGACGTCGTTGTCCTCGACGAGGACGACGGTGATGGGCTCGCCTGCCACGTCAGCCCAGATTATCGGCCTATTCGGCGCCGAACAGGAGGGGATAGTGCGGTTGTCCGCCCTCGTGCACCTCCACCTCGACGCCGGGATGGAGCTCCTGGACGAAGGCGACCAGGCCGTCGACGCCCTCCGCGCTCTCCCCGGAGAGGATCGTGAGCACGTCGGCGCCCTCGTCGAGCAGCTGCTCCAGCACCTCCCGGGCGACCGGCTGCAGCACCGGCCCCGCGGCCACCGGCTCGCCTTCGACCAGGCCGAGGTACTGACCCTCCTCGACCGCGAGGTCGCCGACGACCGCGTCCCTCGAGGCCCGCGTGACCGCCCCGGAGCGGACACCGCCGGCCGCCGCTTCCATGTCGGCTCGATTCGCCTCGGCCGGGCGTCCCGGGTCGAAGGCGACCATCGCTCCCAGACCCGCCTGCACCGAGTGGGTGGGGACGAGCCGGGCGGGTCGCGCGGCGGCCGCGACCGCCTGCTCCGCGGCGAGGACGACGTTCTTGTTGTTCGGGAGCACGACCGCCTCGGCAGCGGCCAGCCGGTCGAGCGCCGCGACGATCTCGGCGGTCGCGGGGTTCATCGACTGGCCGCCCTCCACGCAGACGGCGCCCAGGCTCTCGAACAGGCGCCGGTTGCCGTCCCCGGCGCAGACGGCGACGGCCCCGCACATGGTCTCCTCGGCGACGAGGATCCGCTCCTCGCGCTCGGCGGTCTGGACGTGCATGTTCTTCACGTCCACCTCCGCGATCACGCCGACGGCGGTCGCGAGGTTGAGCACGGTCCCGGGCTCGTCGGTATGGAGGTGCGCCTTCACCGCTCCCGGCCCGCCGACGACGAGCAGCGAGTCGCCGAGCTTCCCCAGCTCGGCCTCGAGCGAGTCCGGGTCGACCCCGTCGCCCTCGACGAAGAAGGAGGTGCAGTAGCGGAACGCCGACAGCTCCTGGTGGATGGCCTCGAACGGGATCGGCTCGAGGAGCGGCGCCGGCTCGGGGAGCTCCTCGCCGCGAACGTGCGAGGCGATGCCGCGGACGATCTCGAGCAGGCCCGCACCGCCCGCGTCGACGACGCCGGCCTGCTTGAGGACGTCCAGCTGCTCCGTCGTCCGCGCGAGCGCGACCTCGCCGGCGGCGACGAGCTCGGCGAGCGCCTCCTCGACGGGCGGTTGCGACGGTGCGAGCTCCTCGGCCCGCTCGGCGAGGACGCGCGCGACCGTGAGGATCGTGCCCTCCTGCGGGTTGCGGACGGCCGCGTAGCCGGCGTCGCTGGCCCCGCGGAGCATCGCCGTGAGCGCCGCCGCGTCCACCGGACCGTCCTCCGGAAGCCCGCGCAGCGCCCCGGCAACGAGCTGCGAGAGGATCACGCCCGAGTTCCCGCGCGCGCCCATCAGGACCGCCCGGCCGATGTCGGCGCCCGGATCGCGCTCGAGCGCGTCCACGGCGGCGCGCACCGTGAGGGTCATGTTCGTGCCCGTGTCCCCGTCGGGAACGGGGTAGACGTTCAGGTCGTCGATGCGAGCGCGGCTGGCCTCGAGCGCGGCCAGCGCCGCGCGCGAAAGCGCTAGACCGCCTTCTGGACGCGGCCCGACTTCAGGCACCGCGCGCAGACGTACGCCCTGCGGGCAGCCCCGTTCACGAGGATGCGGACCCGCTGGAGGTTGGGGTTGAAGCGCCTCTTCGTCGCCACCATCGAGTGGCTCCGGTTGTTCCCGAAGGACGGGCCCTTCCCGCAGACTGCGCAGACCTTGGACATCGGCGGATGAGTATAGCCGCAGGCGTTCGGCTCCCGGGGCGGCGTGCCACTGGGGATGGATGCGACCGAGCCGGGCATCGTCATCGGCCGCAGCCCGCACTGGTCACGTACGGGTGAGGGCGAGCGCGGTGATCCGGCGCAGTGTCGCCTCCACCCGCCAGGGGCGCGGCGTTCGGGTGCCGAGCGCCTTCTACTGGCCTGCCCGCGACCGCAGCAGGCCGAAGACGTCGGCCATCTCGAGCGCGGAGCGCGCGGCCTCGGCGCCCTTGTTGCCGAGGGCGCCGCCCGCCCGCGCCTCCGCCTGCTCGCGGTTGTCGCAGGTGAGGACGCCGAAGGCGACCGGGATCCCGGTCTCGAGCGCCGCAAGCTGCAGGCCGCTGGCCGCCTCGCCGGCGACGAAGTCGAAATGCGGCGTCTGCCCGCGGATGACGCAGCCGATCGCGACGATGCAGGAGTACTGGCGCGTGCGGGCCAGCGCCATCGCCCCCAGCGGGAGCTCGAAGGCGCCGGGAACCGGAACGATGTCGATGCGGTCGCGCTCGACGCCGGCATCCTCGAGCGCGGCGATCGCCCCGTCCAGGAGCTTCGACGTGATCTCGCCGTTGAACCTGCCCACGACGATGCCGACCGCGCGGCGCTGTCCGTTGGGCGAGCCCTCGATCACGCCCACGCCCTCGGGCATGCGCAGCCCGCCGACGGCGTGCTCCGGCGAGCGCAGGCCGTCCCCGAGCTCGCTCACGCGTCGTCCCCCGGCGGCTCGAACCGCTGCTCCTGGTGGTGGAGCCGGTGCCCGAGCTTGTCGCGCTTGGTCTCGAGGTACCGGCGGTTCTCCAGGTTCGGCGGCACCTCGATCGGCACCTGCTCGACGACCCGGAGGCCGAAGGCTTCGATGCCGGTGATCTTGCGCGGGTTGTTCGTGAGGATGCGGATCGTCGTCAGCCCGAGGTCGGCGAGGATCTGCGAGCCGATGCCGTACTCGCGCGCGTCCGGCGGGAAGCCGAGCTCGATGTTCGCCTCGACCGTGTCGAGGCCGTTCTCCTGCAGCTCATAGGCCCGGAGCTTCGCCAGCAGGCCGATCCCGCGCCCCTCCTGCGACATGTAGAGGAGGACGCCGCGCTCCTCGGCGGCGATCCGCCGCAGCGCGAGCTCGAGCTGCTCGCCGCAGTCGCAGCGGAGGGAGTGGAACACGTCGCCGGTGAGGCACTCCGAGTGGACGCGGACGAGGACGTCCTCCTTGCCGTCGACGTCCCCGCGCACGAGCGCGACGTGGTTCTTCCCGGTGAGGATCTCGCGGAACGCGACTGCCGTGAACCCCCCGTAGGCGGTCGGCAGCCGCACCGAGGTGACCCGCTCGACCAGCTGCTCGTGGCGGCGCCGGTACTCGATCAGGTCCTCGACGGTGACCATCTTGAGCCCGTGCCGCTCGCAGTACGGGATCAGGTCGGGCACCCGGGCCATCGTCCCGTCCTCGTTCATGATCTCGCAGACGACGCCGGCCGGGTTCAGGCCGGCCAGGCGGGCCAGGTCGACCGCAGCCTCGGTCTGGCCGGCGCGCTGCAGCACGCCGCCCGGGCTGGCGCGGAGCGGGAAGACGTGGCCGGGCTGGACGAGGTCGCCCGGCCCCTTGGTCGGGTCGATCGCCACCTGGATCGTGTGCGCGCGGTCGGCCGCCGAGATGCCCGTGGTGACCCCCTCGCGCGCCTCGATGGCGATCGTGAAGGCGGTCTCGTTGGGCGTCTCGTTGTTGTAGGTCATGGGCTTCAGGTCGAGCTCGTCGCAGCGCTCCTCGGTCAGGCAGAGGCAGATGAGCCCGCGGCCGTGCATGGCCATGAAGTTGATCGCCTCGGGCGTCGCGAACTGCGCCGCGATCGTCAGGTCGCCCTCGTTCTCGCGGTCGGCCGCGTCGACGACGACGACCATCTTCCCCTGGCGGACGTCCTCGATCGCCTCCTCGATCGTGGCGAAGGACGTTCCGGTCTCGATCTGCGCGCTCATCGCTCTCCGGGATCGTATCCAGGCCGCTCTCCCAGAGGCTCCCACACGAGCGCCGAGACGTCGAGGACGACGCGGTCGCCCGGGAAGACCTCGCCGGCGACCGCGCCCACGACGTCGTTCAGCCAGGCGTAGCGCTCGTCGCCGGTCGTGTGCGTCGCCGCGCCGACGACCCGGCCCTCGTCGGGCCGGCCGCGGCCGGAGACGTGGACGAGCACCGTTCCCCCGTCCGCGGTCTCGACCGCCCCGTGGAGGTCGGGGAGCCAGGTACCGGCCCGCGTGCGCCGCGCCCGGTTGGCCGCGCGGAAGCGCCCTTCGAGACGGCCCTCGCAGCTGCCCTCGGCGAGCAGGAGGCGCTCGTCCGCGCTGCCGTGGTTCTCGCGGTAGGCGAAGGTGAGGCGGTAGAGCGGCTCCAGCCTCACCGCGGCCGCACCAGCCGCTCGACGTGCTTGGCGAGGACGTCGACCTCGAGGTTGAGCTCGTCCCCCTCGCGCACGGCGCCGAGCGTGGTCACCTCCCGCGTGTGCGGGATCAGGGCGACCGCGAAGGCCTCCTCGCCGAGGCCGGCGATGGTCAGGCTGACGCCCTCGACCGTGATCGAGCCCTTCTCCACGCAGTAGCGCAGGATCTCCGCGGGCGCCTCGACCTCCAGCCCCTCCTCGTCGGCGCGGCGGACGCGGCCGACCCCGTCGACGTGGCCCTGGACGATGTGCCCGCCCAGCGGCTCCCCGGCCCGGAGCGCGGGCTCCACGTTCACGGCGGCCCCGGCCTCCAGGCGGCCCAGGGAGCTGCGCCGCAGCGTCTCGGGGACGACGTCGAAGCCGAGCACGCCGTCGGTGACCGCGACCGCGGTCAGGCAGACCCCGTTGACGCTGACGGAGTCGCCGAGCGAGGTACGACCCGCCGCCTCCGGCGCGCGCACCTCCAGCCGGACGGCAGCGCCCCGCTCCGCCACGGACTCGACGGTTCCCAGCTCCCGGACGATCCCGGTGAACACGGGCTAGACGATACTCAGGGGAGGTCGCGCAGGTAGGCCGTCACGAGGTGGTCGTCGCCCACCCGCTCGCCCCTGACCTCCAGGAGGCGAAGCGGCTCCGGCAGCTCGCCGAGGTAGCGCGGCCCCGCACCGGAGAGCGTCGGCGCCACGAACAGGAGCAGCTTGTCGACCAGGCCCGCCCGGACGAACGCCGTGGCCAGCGTCGGCCCACCCTCGAGGAGCAGCGACTGGACGCCCTCCTCCCCCAGGCGGGCAAGCTCCTCGCCGAGCGACCCGCTCAGGAGCTCGAGGCCGGAGCCCTCCGGGAGCGGCCCGCGCCCGAACGCCAGCCGGCGGGGCTGGCGCGCCGCGCCGACGTCCCGGGCGGTGAGCTCCGGGCTGTCCGCTCGCACCGTCCCCATCCCCACCGCGACGGCGTCCATCTCCGCCCGCAGCTCGTGGACGCGCCTGCGGCTTGCCTCGCCGGTCACCCAGCGCGCGCCGGGGACGGTGACGCGCCCGTCCAGCGTGACGGCCGCCTTGTAGACGACGAGCGGCCGGCCCTCCGCGACCCAGACGCGATAGGCCTCGTTCTGCACGCGGGCGCGCCGCTCGGCCTCGCCGCCCGGCAGCTCGACCTCGATGCCCGCGGCGCGAAGGCGCTCGAAGCCGGAGCCGTTCGTCAGCGGGTTGGGGTCGCCGACGGCCGCGACCACGCGCGCGATCCCGGCCTCGACGAGAGCGTCGGCGCACGGCGGCGTCCGGCCGTGGTGCGCGCAGGGCTCGAGCGTGACGTAGAGCGTCGCGCCGCGGGCTCCGGCGCCCGCCTGCTTCAGCGCAACGGCCTCCGCGTGGGGGCCGCCCGCGCGCTCGTGCCAGCCTTCCCCCACGACCTCGCCGCCCCGGACGATCACCGCTCCGACGAGCGGGTTGGGCGCCGTCGTCCCGCGCCCCCGCTCGGCCAGCTCGAGGGCGCGGGCCAGCCGGCGCTCGTCAGTCATCGGGGACGAGCGCCCGCACGAGCCGGTTGTAGGCCCGGTTGATGTCCTCGTAGCCGAAGACGGCGCTGCCGGCCACGATCGCGTCGGCCCCGGCCTGGTGGACGGCCCTGACGTTGTCCTGCGAGATCCCGCCGTCCACCTGGACGACGACCCGCTCGTGGAGCTGCGCGCGCAGCTCGCGGATCCGCGGCAGCGCCTCCGGCATGAACTCCTGCCCCGAGTAGCCCGGGTGGATCGACATGCACAGGACGAGGTCGGCGCCGAGGGAGGCCGCCACGGCGTCCTGCACCGACGTCTCCGGGTTGAAGGCGACGCCGACGGCGAGGTCCTGCGAGCGGGCGAGCGCGATCGCGCTCCACGGCTCCTCGCACGCCTCGACGTGGAAGGTGACGCTGTCGCCCCCGGCCGCCTTGACCTGCGGGAAGTGGTGCTCCGGGTTCGTGACCATGAGGTGGACGTCGATCACCCCGCCCTCCTGGTGGATCATGGGCGCGATCGAGCGGAGCACGACGGGGCCGATCGTGATCGGCTCGACGAAGTGGCCGTCGCCGACGTCGAAGTGGAAGACCCGCGCCCCCGCGCTCAGCAGGTGGCGCACCTGGTCGCCGAGGCGGGCGAAGTCGGCCGCGTAGAGCGACGGCTCGATCTCCACCGTGCGAAGCCAGTCTCGCCAGGCCATCCTGCTGATCCTACGTTCGCAGGCGCGCCACGAAGAACCCCGAGGTTCGGTGCCGGTGCGGCAGCGTCAGCAGGAGCTCCGGCCGCCGCGGGTGCCGGTACTCGGGCCAGCGCGCGCCCAGGTCCTCGACCGGGAGCCCGAGCGCGTCGACGACGTCCTCGTTCTCCGGCCGGTGGATCGTGCAGACCGCGTAGGTGACGGTGCCGCCCGGCCGCACGCGGCCGGCGCCGGCGCGCACGAGGGCGAGCTGGAGCTCCGGCAGCGGCCCGGCGCGCCAGCGCAGGTCCGGCCGAGAGTTGAGCACGCCGAGTCCCGAGCAGGGGGCGTCCACGAGCGCCCGGTCGAAGCCGGCGAGGTCCGCGGGAAGGTCGAGCGCGTCGGCGTTGACCACCTCGAGGCGGACGCCCAGGCGCCGGGCGTTGGCCTCCAGCTCGCGGGCACGGCCGGGGTGCTTCTCGACGGCGACGACCTCGGCGCCGGCCGCGGCGAGCTGCGTCGCCTTGCCGCCGGGCGCGGCGCACAGGTCGAGGATCCTGTCGCCGGGCCTCGCGCCGACGGCGGCGCCGGCCAGCTGGGAGCCGCGGCTCTGCGGCCAGGCATAGCCGGACTCCAGCCACTCCGGCGGGATCGCGTCCACGACCTTCGGGCCGTCCGGCGTGCGCACCGCGGTCTCCGGCGGCTCGTTCTGCGCGCGCATGAGCGCCCGCGCGTCGTCGGGCCCCAGCTCGCGCCACCACGCCTCCGCGATCCAGTCCGGGTAGGAGTGCAGGAGCGCCGCGGCGGCCGGCGTCTCCTCGTGGAGGCGCGCAAGGAGCCCCGGGAGCCCCTCCGCGAGCCTGCGCATGACGGCGTTCGTGAAGCCGACGGCGCGCTCCAGGCCGGCCGCCCGGACGAGCTCCACCGTCTCGTGCACGGCCGCGTGCGCCGGGACGGAGTCCATGTAGGCGAGCTGGTAGGCCCCGGTGCGCAGGGCGGCCCGAACCGGGGCATCGAGCTTGCGGACGGGCCGCCGCCCGAGGGTCTCGATCGCGTGGTCGAGGGTGCGGACGCGCTGCACCGTCCCGTAGGCGAGCTGCTGGGCGAAGGCGCGGTCGCGCGCGCCGAGCCGCTCGGCGGCGCTCCGGAAAGCGCGGTCGGCGTAGGCCCCCTCCTCGAAGACGCGCTCGACGACCGCTGCCGCGACGCGGCGCGGGCTCACTTGCGCAGGCCGCGGAGGTAATCCTCCACGGTCATGCGACGGCCGCCTTCCTTCTGCACCTCGAGCGGCTCGATGCCGCCGGCCGTGAACGTCGCCTCGGGCCGGGCGGGGCGCGCCCGCCAGATGATGAGCCGGCGGCCTTCGACCAGCCCGCGCGCCCCGATGTGCGGCGAGAGCGCCCGGATCCGGTTGAGGTTCTCCTCGGGCGGAAGCGACCAGTCGAGGTCGCGGTCGGCCGCCGTGATCTTGTCCGCGTAGGTGACGCCGATCTCGGGCTGCGGGACGAAGGTCGGCTCGGCGAACACCTCGTCGAGGAGCTCGAGCGCGACGCGGGTCGCCCGCTCGAAGACGACGCCGGCGTCGTCCTCGGGCCCGATCGGGAAGCGCCGCTGGGCGGCGATCGGCCCGGCGTCGAGCTGTGCGGTCGTCCGGTGGACGGTGACGCCGGTCTCGCGGTCGCCGGCCATGATCGCGCGCTCGACCGGCGCCGCCCCGCGCCACCGGGGCAGGAGCGACGGGTGGACGTTCAGCCAGAGCCGCTCGGCGAGCAGCTTCTCGGGGACGAGGACGCCGTAGTCGGCGACGATCACGATGCGCGCCTCTCCCGGGAACTCGGCCAGGCGGTCCGGCTGCTCGACGCGGAGGCCGTGCGCGAGCGCGACCTCCCTCGCCGGCGGCGGGAGCTTCTTGCGGCCGCGCCCCTGCGAGCTGTCGGGCCGCGTCAGGACGAGCTCGATGTCGCGGCGGGACGCGAGCCCCTCCAGGATCCCCGCGCCGAACGTCCCTGTCGCCGCAACGGCAACGCTCACGGGCGGCTCACACCAGCGGTCCGAGGATTGGCTGCGGGCGGAGCTGCCCGAGAGCCTCCCGGCGGTCCTCGGGCGTCGTCCGGTCGAGCGTGAGGATCCCGTCGAGGTGGTCGAGCTCGTGCTGGATCACGCGCGCCTCCAGGCCCTCGGCATCCACGGTGACGGTGTCGCCGCCGGGGGTGGTCGCCTCGACGGTCACCGACACCGGCCGCTCCACCGGCACGACGACCGTTGCCGCCCCGAGCGAGAGGCAGCCCTCGTCCACCGACTCCCGCTCCTCCGAGCTGCCGGTCAGGCGCGGGTTCACGAGCGCGACCACCGGCTCGTCGTCGGCGGTCTGGTAGACGAGGATCCGCCGGAGGACGCCGACCTGGGGCGCCGCGAGCCCCACCCCGCGCGCCTCCTGCATCAGCCGGGTCATCCGCTCGACGAGGTCGCCGACGGTCTCGTCGATCTCGTCCACCTCGAGCGCCGGAATCCGCAGGGCGGGATCCGGGTACTGCCGGATCTGGGCGAGCGCGGCTCGACGCCGGGCATCCTGCTCGGCGTCGAGCTCCTCGCTCCGAATCTGGCCTTCGACCTCGCCCACGACCCGCGAAGTCTAGAAGCCTGAGGCGTCGTCCCGCTAGGTCGTGCGGGTTGTGTGGCGCGCGCCGAAGAGCGCTCGATAGAGCGCGAGCAGCAGCACCGCGCCGGCGATCGCGCCCAGCCAGGTGCTCCAGTCGAAGAACTCGTCGATCGGGTCGCCGAACCCCAGGGCCCTGACGACGAAGCCGCCGACGAGGGCGCCGGCGATGCCGAGCAGGGTCGTGACGATGATGCCGCCGGGATCCTCCCCGGGCAGGAGCGCCTTGGCGATGAGCCCTGCGAGCAGGCCCAGGATGATCCACGCGAAGATTCCCATGCAGTCCTCCGTTGGGTTGGCTGGCCGGGCCGTTCTTCCCGGCCGCTCCCGGCTCGAAACGTCTACGCGAGGGTCTGCGGGTCGACGTCCACCGAGACGGCGAGGCCGTCCCGGCGCATGGCCGGGGCCGCCGCTGAGAGCAGACGCGCGGCCAGGGACGCGACGCGGCGGGGAGAGCCCGTCTTGACGAGAAGCTGTGCCCGGTGGCGGCCGCGCAGGCGCAGAAGCGGTGCCGGGCCGAGCACGCCGGCGGCCTCCTCCATCCCGGCGAGCTGGGCGCGCAGCTCGCCGAGGACGCGTCCCGGCCCGGCCGCACCGGGGCCGGAGACGACGATCCGGACGAGGTTGCCGAAGGGCGGGTAGCCGAGCTCCCGGCGGCGCTCGAGCTCGCCGGCGAGGAACTCCTCCACGTCGTGGCGGGCGGCGAGCGCGATCGGCCGGGCGTCCGGCTGGAACGTCTGCACGAGGACGCGCCCCGGCCCGTCGCGCCCGCTCCTGCCCGCGAGCTGCGTGACGAGCTGGAACGTCCGCTCCTCGGCGCGGAAGTCCGGCAGGCCGAGGCCCGTGTCGGCGTCCACGACGGCGGCGAGGGCAACGCCGCTGAAGTGGTGCCCCTTCGCCACCATCTGCGTCCCCAGCAGGATCCCGCGCTCGCAGGCGGCGAAGCGGCCGAGAACCTCGGTGAGCCTGCCCGGGCGCGCGGCCACGTCCGCGTCGAGCCGGAAGCGCTCCAGCTCGGGGAGCCGCTCGGCGAGCTCGGACTCGAGCCGCTCGGTGCCCGCGCCCAGGCGCGCGACCTCCGCCGCCCCGCAGGCCGGGCAGAGCTCGGGGGCCGGCTCGCGGCGGCCGCAGTGGTGGCAGTGCAGGAGCCCGTCGCCGTGGAGCGTGAGGGCGACGTCGCAGTCCGGGCAGCGAAGGGTCAGCCCGCAGGCCCGGCAGTGGAGCGCCGGCGCGACCCCGCGGCGGTTGAGAAGGAGGATCGCCTTCCCGCCGCCGTCTGCGAGCCGCCCGAGCGCGGCCAGGAGCGGCGCGGAGAGCGGGTAGCCGCCCTCCCGCCGGAGGTCGACGATCCTCACGGGCGGGAGCGGGCCGGCGAGGCGGCCGCCCAGCTCCAGCCGCTCCAGCCGCTCCCAGCTCTCGGGCCGGGGCGTGGCGCTGCCGTAGACGGCGACCGCGCCCTCCAGCGAGGCCCGCTTCGCCGCCACCGTGCGCGCGTCGTAGCGGGGATCCGACTCCTGCTTGTAGGAGGCGTCGTGCTCCTCGTCCACGCAGATCAGGCCGAGCGCCGGCACGGGGGCGAAGACCGCGGAGCGGGCGCCGACGACGACTGCAGCCTCCCCCGAGGCGATCCGCTCGCGCTCGTCGCGGCGCTCGGCCTCGGTGAGCGCCGAATGGAGCACGGCGACCCGCTCGCCGAACCGCGCCCGGAACCGCCCCAGCGCCTGCGGCGTGAGCGCGATCTCCGGCACGAGCACGATCGCGCCGCGGCCCCGCGCCACCGCGTGCTCGCAGGCGCGCAGGTACACCTCCGTCTTGCCGCTCCCCGTGGCGCCGTGCAGGAGGAAGGTGCCTCCCCCCTCCTCCACGGCCGCCTCGATGCGGGCGAGGGCAGCCGCCTGCTCCGGGCTCGGCTCGGCGGGCGCCTCCTCGGCGGGGAGGTCCTCCTCGCGCCGGCGTCGCCTCGCCCCCGCCCGGCGCGCACGCTGCGCCGGGGCGACCAGCCCGAGCGCCCGTGCCGGCGTCGAGCCGTAGTACTCGGCCACCCAGAGCGCCAGGTCGACGAGCGGCGCCGGCACGGCCCCGAGGACGCCCTCGACGGCGACCGGCTCGACCTCCGGCGGCGCCTCGTCCGCGAGCCCGACGACGACGCCGCGCCGGCTCGTCCTCCCGAAGCGGACACGCACGACGGCGCCCTTCTCCAGCCCGTCCGCAAGGTACGTGAAGGGCCGCGCGAGGGCGCGTGCCGAGACGAGCGGCACGACGGAGGCAAACCGGGCCACGGTAGGATTGTCACGGACATGGCGGCTGGTCACACCGTCGAGGACTACCTCGAGACGATCTACTTCCTGGCGTTCCCGATCGGCGAGTACAAGCCGGAGACGAAGGGCGCGCCCACGCTCGCCGTGCGCGTGGCGGACATGCTGGGCGTCTCGCGCGCGTCCGCCGGCGAGATGCTCAAGCGCCTCGAGGCCGAGGGCCTCGTCGAGCGCGGCGAGCACAAGGAGGCGATCCTCACGGCGCAGGGCCGCGAGGTCGCCGAGCGCGTCGTCCGCAAGCACCGGATCATCGAGCGGTTCCTCACCGACTTCCTCGGCTACACGGCCGCCGAGGCCCACGTGCAGGCCGACCTCCTCGGGAACACGTTCACGGACGAGATGGTCGAGCGCATCGCGAAGCAGCTCGGCGAGCCCGACCGGTGCCCGCACGGCTGGCCGGTCGACGTCAACTTCGAGCAGGCCGAGAACAAGGAGCTGAAGCCGCTCTCCGACCTGGCCGAGGGCGAGAGCGCCGAGATCGTCCGCCTCGCCGAGCACGACGGCGAGCTCCT
>DASPGT010000184.1:0-3005 GCA_035620475.1 Gaiellaceae bacterium
GAGGTCTTGAGAAGGATCGTGTCGTCGAAGGAGGCGATGGTGTTGGCGAAGTGGCCCGTTCCCTGGGTGGTGACGTGCAGGCCGTTCTCGCGGGCGTAGCCGACGACGGCGACGACGTCTGCGGCCGACTCGGCGTAGACGACTGCGACCGGGCGCTGGTCGGCGGCGAGGTTCCAGGCGAGACGGGCCTCGTCCCACTCGGCGTCGGCGGGGGTGAAGACCTCTCCGTCGAGGCGGTCGCGCAGAGCGGTGACGTCGTTTCGGGCGGCGGTCAGCGTGGGTGTCATCGCGTGTGTCCTCCGTCAGGCGTGTGTTCGAGCGTGGCCTCACTGTCCCAGCGCGCAAGCGGGCGAGGAATGCGGCCAGCATGCGTCCGGACGGGGGGTTAACCCGAGCCCCGGAGCGCGCATCCGCCCGGCGGGTTATCGTCCCGCCGTGGCCGTCGCCCACGAGGAAGAGCAGGTCGTCTGGACCGGTCGCCCATCCTGGCGCGGACGGATGGCGATCCTCGTTCCCGGCGTCCTGCTGACCGTCCTCGCCCTCGTCGTCTGCCTGTGGGCCGACCTCTCGGCGACGGTGACCCTCGTCGTCGTCGGGATCGTCGCCCTCGTCACGGTCGTCTGGGCGTTCATCGAGACGCTCCGCTGGAAGTACACGATCACGAACCGGCGGGTCTTCGTCCGGAACGGGCTCGTCTCCGTCCAGGAGCAGACAGCGCGCCTCGAGCGCGTGCAGGACATCACGCTGCACCAGACGCTGTTCGACCGGATGTTCGGCGTGGGCAGCCTCCAGATCGACACCGCGGGCTCCTCCGGCGGCGCGTTCGAGTTCAAGGCTCTGGTCGAGCCCACGCACGTCCGCGAGGTGCTGGACGAGGCCGTCCGCGCCGAGCGCCGCGAGCACGACGACGTGGTCTAGCTCCGCCAGGCAGAATCGGACCGGTGGAGTCCACGCCGCAGCCCGACAACGCCGCGCGACCCCATCCGGACATGGTCTTCGTGCCCGAAGGCGAGTTCCTGATGGGCTCGGAGGACTTCTACCCGGAGGAGGGCCCGGTCCGCAGCGTCGGGATCGAGGGTTTCTGGATGGACGAGCGGCCCGTGACCGCGGCCGAGTTCCGGCGGTTCGTGCGCGAGACCGGCTACGTCACGCTCGCCGAGCGGCCGCTCGACCCGGCGGACTACCCCGATGCTGATCCCGACCTCCTCGCGCCCGGCGCGCTCGTGTTCAGGCCCACCCCCGGCCCCGTGTCGCTCGACGACTACCGGGCCTGGTGGGAGTACGTGCCCGGGGCGTCCTGGAGGCGCCCCGGCGGGCCGGGCACGACGATCAACGGGCGCGACCGCCATCCCGTCGTCCAGGTGGCCTTCGAGGACGCCGAGGCGTACGCCGCGTGGGCCGGCAAGGCGCTTCCCACGGAGGCCGAGTGGGAGCGCGCGGCCCGGGGCGGCCTCGAGGGAGCGGCGTTCGCCTGGGGCGACGAGCACTTCCCCGGCGGGAAGCCGGCGGCGAACACCTGGCAGGGGCGTTTCCCCTGGGAGAACCTGAAGCTCGACGGCTTCCCGGGCACGTCGCCCGTGGGCAGCTTCCCGCCGAACGGCTACGGCCTCTTCGACATGTGCGGGAACATCTGGGAGTGGACGACGGACTTCTACGCCCCGGCCGGCAACGGCGAGGCGCGCTTGTGCTGCGCGCCGGCGATCGCTCCCGGCGAGCGCTTCCCGCGCCGCGTCATCAAGGGCGGCTCGCACCTGTGCGCGCCCAACTACTGCCTCCGCTACCGCCCGGCGGCGCGGCAGGGCGAGGCCGTGGACACCTCCACGGGCCACATCGGCTTCCGCTGCGTCGTCCGGGCGTAGGCTCGCTCAGTCGCGCGCGAGGTAGGCGAGCACCTCCTTCTCGTGGTCGACGTAGTGGTCGCCCGAAACGTCCACGATCACGCGGTCGATCTCGCCGCCCGTGAACGCGAACGGCGCCGCGTAGTCGGCCGAGACGGGCGAGGCGCTGTCGCGCCCGACGCAGAGGCCGTCGCCGGTGAGCGCGAAGAACCCGGGCTGGGTCGTGATCTCGGCCGAGCCGGCCTCGGCGTCGTCGACGAAGAGCGTGAGCGTGCCGAGCGCGCTCCCGGTCGCCGGATCGTCCCCGGTCTTCGCGAACTCGGCGGTGAAGACGTGCTTGCCCGGCTCGACCTCGGCGTCCGAGCTGATCTTCTGGATCTTCTCGCCGAGCCAGTTGTAGACGTAGTGCAGGCGGCCGCCCTGCAGGTAGAGCGAGTGCCCGCCGCCGACGCCCCCTTGGGCGAAGAGCACGCCCTCCGCCTCGGCCGAGTCGAGCGTCGCTCCCGCCGCGATCGTGTACGAGCGGCGCCGGACGTTCACCGCCACCGACTCGGGCACGTCGCCGGTGTGCGGGTAGTAGACGTAGCGGTCGCGCGGCTCGCTCGGCTGCGGCCGCGGCGAGCTGATGATCTCGAGCGCGGTGCGGTCGTCGAGCGGCATGCCCTTGTAGACGCCCGCGTAGTAGGACCACAGCCCCTTCAGCTCCTCCAGCTTCTCCGGGTGCTCCGCGGCCACGTTGCGCGTCTGCGCGCGGTCCTCCGCCAGGTTGTAGAGCTCCCAGACGTCCTTGTCGAAGCTCCCCCACCCCGAGATGGGCGGGTGCAGCGTGTTCGCGAGCCAGCCCTGGTGGTAGACCGCCCGCATCCCGAGCATCGAGTAGAACTGGGTGTCGCGGCCCGGAGCGTCGGCGTCGGCGAAGCTCGCCGCGAAGCTCTCGCCCTCGATCGGCGCCTGGGTGAAGCCCTTGAGGACGGCCGGCGGCTCGACGCCGAGCAGGTCGTAGACGGTGGGCACGACGTCGACGGCATGCACGTACTGGCTGCGCGCCTCGCCGCGCGCCGCGATCCCCGCCGGCCAGGAGACGACGCACATGTCGGCCGTGCCGCCCTCGTAGCCGGCGAACCGCTTCCAGTACGGGAACGGCGTGTCGAAGGCCCAGGCCCAGCC
>DASPGT010000185.1:0-15722 GCA_035620475.1 Gaiellaceae bacterium
CCGGATCCCCTTCCGCTGGACTGTGAACCCGTACCGCGGGTGCACGCATAGCTGCCACTACTGCTTCGCCCGCGCGTTCCACAGCTACCTGGACCTGGGGATCGGCGACGACTTCTCCTCGAAGATCGTCGTCAAGACGAATGTCGTCGAGGTGCTGCGCCGCGAGCTCGCGTCGCCGCGCTGGGAGGGGGAGACGGTGGCCATGGGCACGGCCACCGACCCCTACCAGCACTGCGAGGGCCGCTACCGGCTGACGCGCGGCGTGATCGACTCGCTTGCGGACTTCGCGAACCCGCTCTCGCTCCTGACGAAGTCGACGATGGTGCTCCGCGACCTCGACGCCTTCCGCCGCCTGCACGAGCGGTCCGCGCTGACGGTCTCCATGAGCGTCGGCACGCTGGACGAGGAGGTGCGACGCGTCGTCGAGCCGGGGACGCCGCCGGGCCGCAAGCGGCTCGAGATCCTGGCGCGCTTCGCGGACGCGGGCATCCGCACCGGCGTGCTCGTCGCCCCCGTCCTCCCCGGGCTGACCGACGGCGAGGAGCATCTCGAGGAGGTCCTCGCCGCCTGCGCCGAGGCAGGCGTCTCGTGGGCGTCCGCCATCGTCCTCCATGTGAGGCCGGGCATCCGCGAGCACTTCCTCCCCTGGCTCAAGGAGGCCTACCCGTTCCTCTATCCGCGCTACGTCGAGCTCTACGGCAGCCGGGCGTACGCGCCGAAGGCCTACCAGGAGCAGGTCGGCGAGCGCTTCGCGCGCCTGCGGCTCCGGCACGGGCTCGCCCCGGCGGGCGGCGGCCGGCCCGTGCCCGCCCGGCGGCAGGATCAGCTGGCGCTCGCCGTCTAGGGTGTCCGCCGGCGGAGGGTGGTGGCGCCGAGGACGAGGGAAAGGACGATGCAACCGGTGACCACAGCCAGGTCGAGGGCGAGCCGGGCGTCGAGCTCGTCTGCGATCGACCGTGCCAGCGCGTCGTAGGCGTAGGTCAGCGGCAGGAGGTACGAGACCGCCTCGAGCGCCGCCGCCATCTCCTCCCTGGGGACGAAGAGCCCGCACAGCAGGATCTGCGGGAAGATGAACGCGGGCATGAACTGAACCGCCTGGAACTCGGTCTGCGCGAACGCGCTCAGGAAGAGGCCGAGCGCCATGCCGAGGACGGCGTTCGCGATCGCGATGGCGACCACCAGCCAGATCGGGCCGAGGCTGTCCACGCCGAGCAGGCCGAAGGCGACCCCGGCCGTGATCGTCGCCTGGACGGCGGCGAGCAGGGCGAACGCGAGCCCGTAGCCGACGAGGAGGTCGAGCCTGGCGAGCGGCAGCGACATCAGCCGCTCGAGCGTCCCGGTCGTCCGCTCGCGGAGCATCGCGATCGAGGTGACGAGGAACATCGTCACGAAGGGGAAGAGCCCCACGATCGGCCCGCCGATGCGCTCGAACGTCCCGGGCCGGCCGGCGAAGACGTACTTCAGGAGCGTGATCAGGACCGGCGGAACGACGAGCATGAGCGCGATCGTCCGCCGGTCGCGCCGCAGCTGGCGGAGCAGCCGCCGGGCGGTCGCGAGGGTGACGCGCAGGCTCATGCGTCCTCCTCGACGAGCGCGAGAAAGGCGTCCCCCAGATCCTCGCGGCCCGTGCGCGCGCGCAGCTCGTCGGGAGCGCAGGCGGCGAGGATCCTGCCCTCGCGCAGGAGGATCAGCTCGTCGCAGCGCTCGGCCTCGTCCATGACGTGGCTCGAGACGAGGAGCGTCGCGCCCGCCTCCGCCAGCCGGTGGAACATCGCCCAGAGGTCGCGGCGGAGAACCGGGTCGAGGCCGACGGTCGGCTCGTCGAGCACAAGCAGCTCCGGCTCGCCCAGGAGCGCCGTGGCGAGCGAGACGCGGGAGCGCTCGCCGCCCGAGAGCGTGCGGACGACCTGCGTGAGGTGCCCGCCCAGATCGACGGCGGCGGCCGCCTGGCGGACGCGCCGGCCGTCGAGACCGAGGATGGACGCGAAGTAGTCGAGGTTCTCCTCGACGGTGAGGTCGCCGTACACCGACGGCTCCTGGGTCACGTACGCGACCCGGCGGCGCAGCTCCGGCGAGCCCGCGGGCAGGCCGAGCACCCTGGCCTCGCCGCCCGCGACCACCTGCACGCCCACGACGGCCCGCATGAGCGTCGTCTTGCCCGAGCCGCTCGGGCCCAGGAGCCCGGTGACCCTCCCGCGCGCGACCGAGAGCGAGATCCCGGGAAGGACGAGCCGGCCTCCACGCCTGACCTGGAGCCCCTCGATCAGCACGGCCGGCTCGATCACGGCGGGCAGTATCCCTACGATCCCGGGATGCCCGCCGCCCCGGTCCGCATCGGCACGTGCTCGTGGGCCGACGAGGCCCTGACGAAGCACTGGTACCCGAGGGAGGTGAAGTCGGCCGAGGCTCGCCTCCGCTACTACGCAGAGCGCTTCTCGACGGTCGAGGTCGACTCAACCTACTACCGGCTTCCGGACGAGACGATGGTCTCGCGCTGGGTCGAGCGCACGCCGCCCGGCTTCGTCATGCACGTGAAGGCGTTCGGGGTCATGACCCGCCACCCGGTGAAGCTGGAGCAGCTGCCGCCCGACCTGCGCGAGGCGATGCCGGCGGACGAGCGCGGGCGGGTCGACCGCCCGCCGCGCGAGCTCCGCGCCGAGGTCTTCCGCCGCTTCCGCACGGCCCTCGAGCCGCTGCGGGAGACGGGGAAGCTCGGGGGCGTCCTGCTCCAGTTCCCGCCGTACGTCGTCTACAAGGACCTGTCCGCGGACTACCTCCGCTGGGCCGTCGCCGAGCTCGGCGGCGACCGGCCCCTCGTCGAGTTCCGCCACCGGAGCTGGCTCGACGAGGAGAACCGCGGCGCCACCCTCGCGCTCCTCGAGGAGCTCGGGGCGACGAACGTCGTCGTGGACGCGCCCAAGACCGAGGCGAAGAACCTCGTCCCCACCGTCGTGGCCGCGACGAGCCCGCTCGCCTACGTCCGCTTCCACGGCCGCAACGCCGCCACCTGGAACGTCCGCGGCGGCAGCGCCAGCGACCGCTTCGACTACGACTACGCCGAGGACGAGCTGCGGGAGTGGGTCGAGCCCCTGAAGGAGCTCGGGAAGACGGCGGACGAGGTGTACGTCCTCTTCAACAACAACCGCTGGAGCCGCACGCCGCGGGGCGAGATCGTCGCCCAGGCCCCCCGAAATGCGATCGCGCTCCGGCAAATACTGGACGAATCAGGGGTTCCAACCGGCTAGATGGTCATCTACGGTTCAAGTCAGAGGGAAGATCGGCCGATGGGACAAGGGTGGGGAGCCGTCTAGGCACACACGCGCTCTGGACCATCGCGCTCAGCGTGGTCATCACGCTGCTCGCGCTGGCGCCTATGGTGCTGCCTGGAGACAGGCCGCTCGACAGCCTGCCCGCTCCCCTGCGCGGCACGGCCCAGGCTGGAGAGATCGTCGCCGAGGCGCTCTCTCCCAGCGAGCCCGAGGAGACGCAGGAGGCCGCCCCCACCGGCCCCGAGCAGACTCCTCCGGGATCCCCGGCCGCGACCGCGAACGGCATCCTCGGCGACACGGCGTCGGGCTCGAGCTCCGGCTCGGGCTCGGGCGACGGCTCGTCCGGCTCGGATCCGGGCCGCTCGGGCGGCGGCTCGAGCTCGGGGCGCCCCGGTGGCGCGCCGTCGCCGCCTCCGCCCCCGCCTCCGCCTCCTCCGCCGGAGCCGCCGGCGCCTCCCGAGCCGCCGCGCGAGCCTCCCAAGCCCGGCAAGCCTCCCGCGGGCGAGAAGCCCGACCGCGACTCCAAGAAGGAGGAGCGGCGCAAGGAGAAGGCCGAGCAGCGCGAGGAGCGCAAGGCCGAGAGGGAGGAGCGCCGCCAGGAGAAGGCCGAGGAGCGCGAGAAGAGCAAGGCCGAGAAGGACAAGCGCCGCGACGAGAAGCGGGCCGAGCGCGAGGAGCGCCGCAAGGACAAGGCCGAGAAGCGTGACGAGCGCCGTCAGGACAAGGCCGAGAAGCGCCACGACCGCCGGGACTGGAAGGCGAAGAAGAAGCACAAGAAGCACCGCGGCCGGCACTAGGAGGGCCTGCCGCCTCACGCTCGGTCGGCCGCTCGCCGCGATCTAAGCTCACTCCATGAGCCTCGAGTCGGCCGGGATCACCCAGCGGACGCGCCCCGCCGCCGGCGAGCCGGCCGGCGCGCTCGTGCTCCTGCACGGGCGCGGAGCCGACGAGCTCGACCTCGCTCCGCTCCTCGACCTGCTCGACCCCGAGCAGCGCCTCGTCGGCCTCGTCCCCCGCGGGCCGCTGGCGCTTCCACCGGGAGGCGCGCACTGGTACGTGGTCCGCGAGATCGGCTTCCCCGACCCGGAGACCTTCCTCGCCACGTTCGCCGCAGCCTCGGACTGGCTGGACGCGGCGCTGGCCGAGGCCGGCGTGCCGCCGGGGCGGGCGGTGCTCGGAGGCTTCTCCCAGGGGACGGTCATGTCCTACGCCCTCGGGCTGGGCGCCTCGCGCCCGCGCCCGGCCGGGATCCTCGCCATGAGCGGCTTCATCCCCAGCGTGGAGGGCTTCAAGCTCGACCTCGAGGGCCGCGCCGGGCTGCCGGTCTCGATCTCGCACGGGACGTACGACCCGGTGATCGGCGTCGAGTTCGGCAGGGAGGCCCGCGACCGCCTGGACGCGGCGGGCCTGGAGGTCGCCTACCGGGAGGACCCGGTCGCCCACCAGATCGCACCGGGCGCCGTCGCGCAGGCGCGCGCGGTCCTCGCCCGGGCGCTCAGCTGAGCTCGCCGAAGGCCTCGGCGCGGGCCTTCTCCCCGGCGACCACGAGGATGTCCCGCTCACGCGGCACCGTCTCGGGCGTCGCGTAGGTGAAGGAGCCGCCCTCGGGCTTGATGCACACGACGGTGATGCCGTAGCGCTTGCGCACCTCGGCGTCGGCCAGCGTCTTGCCGACCAGGATCCGCGGCGCCGTCGTCTCGACGATGGCGAAGCCGGGGTCGAGCTCGAAGTAGTCGAGCATCGACCCAGCGAGGCTGTGCCCGACGCGGACGCCCATGTCGCGCTCGGGGAAGACGACCCGGTGGGCGCCGACGCGTTCGAGGATCCGCCCGTGGGCCTCCGTGACGGCCTTCGCCACGATGCGGGGAGCGCCGAGGTCGACGAGGACCGACGTCGTCAGGATGCTCGCCTCGATCTCGGTGCCGATGGCGACGACGGCGGTCTCGAACTCCCCGGCGCCGAGCTGGCGCATGGCCGTCTCGCTGGTCGAGTCCGCCTCGACGACGTGGGTGAGCACTCCGGCGAAGGACTGCACCGTCCGTGGGTCCGTGTCGACGCCGAGCACCTCGTGGCCCATGCCGACGAGCGTCTCCGCGAGACCGCCGCCGAAGCGGCCGAGCCCGATGACGATGAACTGCCTGTGTGCCATTTGCAGCTGCTACCCGATGAGGGGTCGCTCTTCGGGGAAACGGTAGAGCCTCTTCCGCTCGCGCAGCGCGAGCGCGACCGCGAGCGTATACGGCCCGGTGCGGCCGAGGAACATGAGCGCGACGAGGACGAGGCGGCCCAGCTCGCCCCAGTCCGCGGTGATCCCGGTCGAGAGCCCGACCGTCCCGAAGGCCGAGACGGCCTCGAAGAGCACCTCGCGGAAGGGATGGTCGCTCAGGGCGAGGAGCGCGAGCGTCCCGGCAAAGACCGCCGCAGAGGCGATGAAGGCGACCGAGAATGCCTGCCGCTGCGCGTGGGCGGGGACCTGCCGGCCGAAGGCCGTCACGTGCGGGTCGCCGCGGGCCTCGGACCAGACCATGAGGAAGAGGAGCGCGAAGGTCGTCAGCTTGATGCCGCCCGCCGTCGAGGCGCTGCCGCCGCCGATGAACATGAGCAGGTCGGTGACGAACAGGGTCTCCTGCTCGGCGCTCCCGTAGTCCACCGTGTTGAACCCGGCCGTCCGGGGCGTGACGCTCTGGAAGAACGACGCGAGGAGCTTGCCCGGCGTGTCGAGGGGGCCGAGCGTGCCGGGGTTCGACCACTCGAAGGCGGCGAAGAGCGCCATCCCCGAGGTGAGGAACGCGAAGGTCAGGACGAGCGTCAGCTTCGTGTGCAGCGTCCAGAAGCGCGGGCTGAGGATCCGCCGGCGCAGCTCGATCCAGACGGGAAACCCGAGCCCCCCGGCGAGGATGGCGACGGCCACCGTGACCGTGATCCAGCCGTCGGTGGCGAACTGGACCAGGCTGTCGCTCCAGAGCGCGAAGCCGGCGTTGTTGAACGCCGAGATCGCATGGAAGACCCCGTGCCAGAGCGCCGAGCCGAAGCCCATGTCGTAGGAGAGCCAGAAGCGCAGCGTGAGGACGGCGGCCGCCAGCGACTCGAAGAGGAGCGACAGGAGCACCACGCCGAGGACGAGCCGCCGCACGTCCTGCAGCTCCGGGGCGCCGGCCTCGGCCTGGGCGATCAGCCTCGTCCGCAGGCCGAGGCGGCGGGCGACGAGGAGGGCGAGGAGCGAGGCCAGCGTCATGATCCCGATCCCGCCGACCTGGATGAGCCCGAGGATGACCGCCTGGCCGAAGCTCGACCAGTACGTCGGCGTGTCGACGACGACCAGCCCCGTCACGCAGAGCGCCGAGGTGGAGGTGAAGAGCGCGGTGGTGAAGGAGGCGTTCTCGGCGCCCGCCGTCGCCGCCGGCAGGAGCAGCAGCCCCGCGCCCAGCAGGATCCCGACCGCGAAGGCGAAGACGATCAGCTGCGCCGGGTGGCGCCGCCTGATCCAGTCGCTCAGGCGCGCCAATACGCCCTCGTCAGGAGCGCGACGACCGGGACGAGCTCCAGCCTGCCGATCCACATGAGGCCGATCATGATCCCCTTCGAGACGTCGCTGAAGGGCTCGAACGATCCCATCGGCCCGGCGAAGCCGAAGGCGGGGCCGACGTTGCCGAGTGTCGTGGCCGAGGCGGCGAGCGCGCCGAACGGCGTGAGCTCCAGCTCGACCCTGTGCGCGTCGAGGAGCAGGAGGAGCGCGCCGGTCACGAAGATGCCGACGTAGAGCAGCACGAACGCGATGACCGCGCGCACGGTGCGCTCGTCGACCGGGACCCGGTTGACGCGGACCGGAGTGACGTACTCGGGGTGGATCGTCTGGTCGAGCTCGCGGCGGAGCACCCGTCCGATGACGAGGTGCCGCACGACCTTGATCGAGCCCGCGGTCGAGCCCGCGGAGCCGCCGGGGAACATGAGCGCGACGAGCAGGAGGGCCGCCGCCGGAGTGACGAGCAGCCACTCGTTGAAGTCGGTGCTCGCGTACCCGGTCGTGGTCATGATCGAGACGACCTGGAAGACGCCGTCGCGGACCGCCGCCTCGCCCTCGCGGATCCCGGCGTCCCAGACGACGGCGACGAGAGTGACTGAGGCGAGGGCGAGGAGCCCCGCGTAGAGGCGCAGCTCCCCATCGCGGGCGAGCACGGCCGGCTTCCGGCGAACGAGGGCGCGGTAGAGGAGGGCGAAGTTGGCCCCGGCGAGCGCCATGAAGAGCACGATCACCCACTGCGTCGCCGGCGCGAAGGGTTCGATCGAGCGCGGCTCGGTGCCGAACCCGCCGGTGGGCATCGTCGTGAACGCGTGCGCGACGGCCTCGTACAGGCTCATCCGCTCGTCGACGCCCGCCCAGCCCAGGGAGGCGAGCACGAGGACGAGCACGCCCGTCAGCGAGACGTAGAGGAGCCAGAGCCGGCGGGCGGTGTCCCGGATCGAGGCCGAGAGGGCCTCCAGCTCGGGCCCCGGGAGCTCGGACTCCATCAGCTGGCGGCCGCCGACGCGCAGGCGCGGGAGCACGGCGAGGGCGAGGACGATGATCCCCATGCCGCCGAGCCACTGGCTGAACTGCCGCCACATGAGCAGCGACCGGTCGAGCTCGGAGACGTCCGTAAGGATGCTCGACCCGGTCGTCGTCATCCCCGACATCGCCTCGAAGAAGGCGTCCACCGGCCGTGAGAGCTGGTCCTCGCCGGAGAAGAGGTACGGCAGCGAGACCGCCGCCGCCGCCAGGAGCCAGGTGAGCGCGACGACGAGGAACCCCTCGCGCACGCCCACGCGCTCCTTCCCGTGCGTCAGCCATTCCAGCGCGAAGCCGGAGCCGGCCGTGATCGCCCCGGCGGCGAGGAAGGGCCAGACGGGCTCGGAGTAGCCGGCGGCCAGGACGGCCGGGAAGAGGAACGCGAGCGAGAGGTAGCGGAGCAGAGCCCCGACGAGGTTCAGAGCGCCGCCGACGTCCACGCCCAGCGCGAAGCGGGCATGGGGCACCGCCCTCATGCGCGCCAGTAGCCCCGCGTGAGGAGGACGGCCACGGGGATGATCTCGAGGCGGCCGAGCCACATGAGCGCGCTGAGGATGATGGTCGAGAGGTCGCTGAACGGCGCGTAGGAGCCGAACGGGCCGGCGAAGCCGAACGCGGGCCCGACGTTGCCGAGGCAGGCCGCTGCGGCGCCGAGCGCCTCGAACGACAGCACCTCGACGTCGGCGCGCCTCGCGTCGATGACGAGCCCGAGCGCGCCGAGCGCGAAGAGTCCGATGTAGAGCACGATGAAGGCGACGATCCCGCGGATCGCGCGGTCGTCGACGACGCTCTGGTTCAGCCGCACCGGCACGACGATCTCGCGGTGCACGGTCTGCTCCAGCTCTCGCCGGATGATCCGGAACATGAGCAGGTGCCGGATCACCTTGATGGAGCCGCCGGTCGAGCCCGCCGACGCGCCGATGAACATGAGCAGGAGGAGCGTCAGCTCGGCGAGCGCGCTCCACTCGGTGTAGTCGGACGTCGCGAACCCGGCCGTGGTCATGATCGAGACGGCCTGGAAGACGGCGTTCCGGAGCGCGTCCGCTCCGCCGAAGACGTCGCCGCCGAGGAGCTCGAGGAGCAGGAGCACCGAGCCGCCGACGAGGAAACCGAGGTAGAGGCGGAACTCGTCGTCGCGCGCGACCGCGCGCACCCGGCCGCGGACGAGGACGAGGTACAGGCGCAGGAAGTTCACGCCCGCGAGCACGAGGAAGACGATGATCGTCCACTGCGTCACCGCGGCGAACGCTGCCGCCGACTCGTTCTGCGTCGAGAAGCCGCCGATGGCCAGGGTCGAGAAGGCGTGCGCGGTCGCCTGGTAGAGGTTCATCGCCGGATCGGCACCGGTCCAGCCGTAGAGCGTGAAGATGACGATCGCCGCGAGCGTGAGCGCGAGGTAGAGGACCCAGAGGCGACGCGCCGTCTCGCGGATCGTCGCCGAGAGCCGCTCGAGCTCGGTCGGCCCGGCGAGCTCCGACTGGAGGAGCTGGCGGCCGCCGATCCTCAGCCGCGGGAGGATCGCGACCGCGAGGACGATGATCCCCATCCCGCCCAGCCACTGGGTCAGCTGCCGCCACATGAGGAGCGAGCTGTCGACGGCCTCGATGTCCGTCAGGACGGTGGCCCCGGTCGCGGTGAAGCCGGACATCGCCTCGAACCAGGCGTCGACCGGGTTGGAGAGCTGCGGCTCGTCGGCCAGGAGGTACGGGAGGGCGCCGAACGCCGGCAGGGCCAGCCACGTGAGCGCGACGACGAGGAACCCCTCGCGCGGGCCGACGAGCTCCTTGCCCCGGGTCACGCGCTCCACGGCGAAGCCGACGCCGCCCGTGATCGCCGCGGCCGCGAGGAAGGGGAGCACCGGCTCGTCCGAGCCGAGCGCGATCGCGGCCGGGAAGAGGAAGGCCGCCCCGAGGTACTTGAGAACGGCGCCGACGAGGTTGACGGCGCTCCCGACGTCCACGCCGAGCGCCCGCGGGCGCGGGAAGCGCAGCGCGCCCACCGCTCAGAGCGCCTTCTCGACCTCGGCCACGCGACTGGACTCTGTGAAGATGATCGCCCGGTCGTCGGGCTCGAGCCGGTCGTCGCCGTGCGGGAAGATCGCCGTCCCGTCGCGGACGATCGCCCCGATCAGCGAGCCGGTCATCGGCAGCTCCTTGAAGGGGATGTGGACGAGCTTGCTCGCCTCCCGCACCGTGATGTCGAGGATCTCGAAGCGGTCGCCCTCGAGCATGGCGAGCTGGCGGATCCGCGGGTCGTGGGCGAAGCGGACGATCTCCTCCGCCGTGACGGAGCGCGGGTTCACGGCCACGTCGATCCCGGCGCTCTCGAAGACCTCCGCCGAGATCGGCTCGTGGACGATCCCGATCGTGAACCCGATCCCGTGCACCCGCGCCAGCATGGCGGCGTAGAGGTTCTTCGGGTCCTCCCGCATGGCGAAGACCGCCGCCCGCGCCTGGCCGATCCGCTCGCGCTCGATGAAGTCCGGGTCGAGGCCGGTCGCCGCGTAGACCCTGGCGCCGGGGAGCTCCTCGGCGACCTCGCGCGCCCGCTCCTCCATCGGCTCGATCAGCCGGACGCGGATGCGCTGGTCGAGAAGGACGTGCGCGATCGCCACGCCCGTCGCCCCGGCGCCGTAGATGACGACGTCGTCGACGGCCTGCTCCCCGGCCGCCATCAGGCGGCTCCAGGCCCGCGCGGCGTCGGGCGAGCCGATCACGATGATCCGGTCTCCGGGCAGGATCGACTCGTCGCCGCGCGGCACGAGCATCCGCTCGCCGCGGATGATGCTCGCCACCTTCGAGTCAGCGGGAATGCTCGCCTCCTTGAGCGGAAGCCCGACGACGTCGCCGGCCGTCTCACCGGCCGGCACGTCGAACTCGACGATCTGCACCTGGCCTTCGGCGAAGACGTCGGTCTGCTTCGCCGCGGGGACGCCAATCGTCCGCGAGACGGCGTGCGCGGTCTCCAGCTCGGAGGAGACCATGAAGTCCACGTCGATCTGGCGCTCCTGCCAGGCCTCGATGTACTCGGGGTTCGAGGTCCGCACGATCGTCTGCGCCTCCGAGAGCTTCTTCGCCAGCGTCCCGGCGACGAGATTGATCTCGTCTCGCGACGTGCACGCGATGACGAGCGCGGCCCGGTCGACGCCCGCGTCCTGCAGGATGCGCCGCGTCGCCCCGTTCCCGCGGACGGTGCGGACGTCGTAGCGGTAGGAGAGCGCCTGGAGCCGCGTCGCGTCGAGGTCGACGACGGTGACGTCGTGGTCGTCGTGCAGCGCCTCGACGATGGTCGCTCCGACCTGCCCGGCCCCGAGAACCACGATCTCCATGACGAGGTGAGACTAGACCCAGATCAGGTCGGCGTGTCCCACTCGGGCTCGGGGTCGATGCCGACGCCCTCGGCGATCCGGTTGATGTAGTTGAAGTACGAGATCACCTGGATCGCGTCGTGGATCGCCTTGTCGCTCCAGCCGTGGGCGCGCAGGCGGTCGGCATCCGCCCGGCCGACGTCGGCCGGCGCCGCGGTGAGCTTGACGGCGTAGTCGCAGAGCGCCCGGACGCGCGGCTCCAGGTCCGCCGCCCGGTAGTCGTGCTTCGCGTGCTCCGCCAGCTCGTCTGCTGCGCCCTCGGCACGGAGGTCGTCGGCGTGCGCGTGCAGTCAGTAGTGGCAGTCGTTCGCCGTCGAGACGACCGTGGCGAGCAGCTCCCGCTCCATGCGCGAGAGCTCCGACGGGCCGAACATGATCGCCTTGTAGAGCGCCATCGACCGGTTGAGGACGACGGGGTTGAGGCACATCGCCTTGACGATGTTGAAGACCTTGCCCGCGCGGGCGATGGCCGCCTCGTACTCCTGCGCCAGCTTCCCCGTCGCCTCGTCGACCTCGATCTGCCTGATGTGCGGCACGGGGAAAGTCTGCCTCAGCCCGCGATCCTGCGCGCCGGAATGGTCTACGATCGGGCCTCGCACGATGTCCAACTCGACCGAGGAGCTTTCCGTGCACGGTTCGGACCAGACAGTGCCGTCGGGTCAGTCCATGAGCTACGCGGACGTAGGCGACGCTGTGGGAGAGGTTCTGCGGGCTGCCGAGGAGGCCGCAGGGAAGATTCGCGCCGAGGCGCAGACCCAGGCGCTCGAGATCATCGAGCACGCCAGGTCAGAGGCGTCGGCGCGCATCGCCGAGCTCACGCGGGAGGCCGAGCGGACACGCTCGGACGCCGACGACTACGCCCACGACGTCCGCGCGGCCGTCGAGGGCTACGGGACGCAACAGCGCCGGGAGGCCGAGGAGGAGGCACGCGGGGTCCTGGCCGACGCCCAGGAGCAGGCCCGCGCCACGCGCGAGGCGGCGCAGGAGATGGCACTGCGGATCGAGGGCGACGCGCGCACCCGCTCGGAGCGGCTCCGCGTGGAGGTCCGCTCGCTCGAGGAGCGCCGGAGCCGGATCGTCGACGACCTCCGCGACCTGGCCGGCCAGCTCCAGGACCTCGTCCCCGAGCTCGGAGGAGCGCGGCCCGAGCGCGAGCTCCTCGAAGCGCTCGAGGTCGACCGGGGCAGCTGAGGGACGCCGGCGACGAGCTCCGCTCCCTGCTGCGCCGCCTCCCGGGCGGCGTGGCGGTGCTGACGGTGGACGCCGGCGGCGAGCAGCTCGGGCTGACGGTGGGCACGGTGCTCTCGCTGTCGCTCTCACCGCCGCTGGTCGGCGTCTCCGTCAGCCGGCAGGCCGCCATGCACGAGCTGCTCCGCGAGGCGGGCGCCTTCGGGCTCAGCCTCCTCGCGGGCGACCAGGAGGCGGTCGCCCAGCACTTCGCGCGCGGCGTGCCGCCGCTCGCCCACTGGCACGGCATCGAGCGGCGGCCGGGCACGACCGGCGCGCCGCTCGTCGAGGACGCGCTCGGCTGGATCGAGGCGCGGCTCGTCGACGAGCACGAGACCGGCGACCACACGCTCTTCGTCGGCGGCGTCGTCGCCGTCGAGCACGGCCGCGCGGGCCCGGCCCTCGTCCATGTCGGACAGGGGTACACGGCGCTGTGATCGAGGCCGTCGTCTTCGACCTCGACGGGATCATCGTCGACTCCGAGCACGTCTGGGACCGCGTCCGGCAGGAGCTCGCCGAGGAGCGCGGCGGCCGCTGGCACGAGCGGGCCTCCCGGGACATGATGGGCATGAGCTCGCCGGAATGGTCGCGCTACATGCACGACGTCATCGGCCTCGCCGAGTCGCCCGGGGAGATCAACGCCGAGGTCGTGAAACGCCTGGAGGCCGTCTACCGCGAGGAGCTGCCGCTCCTCCCCGGCGCCGTCGAGGCGGTGGAGCGGCTGGCCGCCCACTGGCCGCTCGGGCTCGCGTCGTCCTCGAACCGCGAGCTGATCGACTTCGTCCTCGAGGTCTCCGGCCTCGCGCGCCTCTTCGCCGCCACGGTCTCGTCCGAGGAGGTGCCGCGCGGGAAGCCGGCGCCCGACGTCTACCTGGAGGCCGCGCGGCGCCTGCGGGCCGATCCCGCCCGCTGCACGGCCGTGGAGGACTCCGAGGCCGGGATCCTGAGCGCGAAGGCCGCCGGCATGCGCGTCGTCGCCGTGCCCAACCCGCACTTCCCCCCGGCCGGCGAGGCGCTCGCCCAGGCCGACGTCGTCCTCGCCGCAATCGCGGAGCTGACGCCGGAGCTCGTCTAGCCGCCGGTAGTGCCGCCGGCGGACGCGGCCTCGATGGCCGCGATCGTCTGGCGGATCTGCTGGACCGACAGGAGCTGCTCGGTGGCGGTCTTGGCGGCCTCGAGGTCGTCCTCCAGGAGCAGCCCCTGAACGCGGCCGAGCTGCGTCCTCAGGCCGCGCAGCCGGTTGGCGAGCTGCTCCTTCTGGGAGCTGAGCTCGTCCGGGGCGTCCGTGGCCTGGATCTGCTCGATCTGCGTCTGGATCTGGTCGCGGAGCGGCGCCAGCTGGGTCGAGAACGCCTCGGCGCTCGTCGCCGTCTCCGGCAGCGCCTCGATCTGGTCGAGGAGCGCTCCGACCGCCGCCGCCTGGGCGGCGAGGTCGCCCGCGTCCTCGCTCCCGCCCCCGCCGTCCCCGCCCCCGCCGCAGCCCGCGGCGAGCAGGATGACGAGTGCGCCCGCGAGAACCGCCCCAAGTCGACCTCGACGCGTCGGCAGAGTGAGCGGGACCCTAACGCCTCCCACGGACGAAGCAAAGCCGGCGGCTAGACGATGCGCCAGGTGTCGACGGCCGGGGTGGCGTCGACGTTGCCGTTCTGGTCGATCGCGCGCACCTGGAACTTGTGCTGGCCCTTGCCGAGGCCCTTGTACGTCTTCGGCGACTTGCAGGCCGTCCAGGGGCCGTTCATGTGCTTGCACTCGTACCTGCCGCCCGTGCCGGCGCCGGTGAAGCGGAAGGTGGCCTTCCGGGACGACGTCGTGTTGGCCGGCCGGCCCGTGATCCTCGTGTTCGGCCGGGTGTCGTCGGGGACGAGCTCGAGCGCCTTCGCCGCGTTCAGGCGGCCGCTCGTGGACACGTGCGTGGCCAGGCCGGGGACGGTGTCGACGCCTGCGAGGATGTCCGCCTTCAGGTCGGCGACGGTCATCGTCGGGTCGTCGGCGAGGAGCAGCGCCGCGACGCCCGCCACGTGCGGCGTCGCCATCGACGTCCCGTCGAGGGTCATGTAGCCGGCGCCGCCGTGGTTCAGGCACTTGACGGCCAGGTTGTCGACGTACGCGCCGTCGAAGTTGAACAAGTTGTCGCTGAAGAAGCGCAGGCGGAGGTAGACCGTTCCCTGTCCGTCGAAGTCGGACAGGTCCTCCGTGAAGAGGAAGAAGGAGCCGCCGGTCGTGCCCGACCACCCGTTGACCACCGTCGGGGTGTTAGTCGCCGTCCCCGCCATCACGATGAAGAAGTCGAAGCCGTTCTCGGAGTCGAGGCGGAGCCAGTAGTCGAGCGCGCAGCCGCTGCGGCCGGCGAGGCTGAAGGGCGCGAGCCGCCGGATCGTGCGGTCGGAGCTGGGCGAGTAGCTCCCGCCCGGCGAGTCGGCGAGGCTGTAGGTGCCGGCCTTCTTCCGCGCCGACGTCCGGTTCCAGCTCGGCGCGCCGCCGGTGCGGTTGCCCCAGCGGGAGTTGAAGGCCGAGGCCGTGCCCTCGAAGCCCTCCGGGAAGCCGGGGAGGTTCGAGTAGGCGGGCCAGGTGCTGCGGATGCCGACGCCCGGCGCCGCCAGGTGCACGGCCTGCACGCCGCGGTTCGAGAAGCTCGCGATCCCGTCCGTCTTGCCGGTGGCGGCGATGCAGATCAGGTTGACCGCGTCGGCGCCGCCCTGGGCGGCCGGCCGGTGGTACTCGCAGGGATAGGCGTTGCTGCCCCCGTCGAGGTTCAGGCCGCTGTTCCCCGCCGCGATCACGAAGAGCGTGTTGGCGCAGGGCCCCGAGTTGATCGCGTTGGCGATCGTCATCGAGAACCCGCTGCCGCCGAAGCTGCCGTTCACGATGTCGGCCCCGTTCGCGCAGGCGTAGGTGATCGCGTTCAGGATGGCGGTGTCCGTCAGGCTGCCGCCGGCGTCGGCGGCGCGGAGCGGCATGAGCGAGACGTCCCAGTTGACGCCGGCGACGCCGGTGCCGTTGTTGCCCTCGGCGCCGATCGTCCCGGCGACGTGCGTCCCGTGGCCGTTGTAGTCGAACGGCGTCGCGTCGTTCTGGACGAAGTCCCAGCCGCGGACGTCGTCGATGAAGCCGTTCACGTCGTCGTCGAGGCCGTTCCCCGGGATCTCGTCGGTGTTCGACCAGATGTTGCCGTTGAGATCGGGGTGGTTGTACGCGATGCCGCTGTCGATGACGGCGACGACCACGCCCGAGCTGCCCGTCGTGTGGTTCCAGGCGGAGGGCGCGTCGATGTCCTTGTCGGAGTACTGGCTCAGCCCCCAGAGCTGCTTCAGCA